>NZ_JBHYXC010000002.1:113053-553295 GCF_042751495.1 Streptomyces sp. NPDC059373
GGATTGTCGTCTAACCCGGACTTGGTGCCCCCCGTGTGGGGGGTCACCCTCCTGTGTCTGTTGTCGGGGGGGGCGGGGGGGGCGGGGGGGTCCCGCGGGCCCCCGCCCCGCGTCAGCCGTGCTTGCTGATGCGGTCGAGCAGATTGGCGGTCGCGCGCTGGATGCGGGGGTCGACGTGGCCGGGGCGGTCGAGGGCGGGGGACCAGGCGAAGGTGCCGGAGGCGAAGACGTAGGCGCCGCTGGGGGCCTGGTAGAGGGACGTCTCCTGGTGGCGGGGGCGGCCGGTGGCGTCCTCGTACGGGGAGTGGGCCAGGAGGATGCGGTTCTGGGTGGGAGGGAGTGGCGTGCGGGGGAAGTAACGGTCCGCCTCGCCGGCGACGAGGCCGGGGATCTCGTCGCCCTCGGCGGCGCCGGTGGCCTCCCAGAGCCAGTGGTCGGCGTTGCGGACGACGAGGGGGGACGGCTCGGGGACCCGGCCGGCGTACTGGAGGCCGAGGAGGAGCTGCTCGGGCTCGCCGAGGTCGCGCCAGAGTGCGGTGCGGCCGCGCGGGTCGGAGCGGCGCTTGCGGCAGCTGAGGAGGCGGTCGGGTTCGCCGGCGGCGGAGGGGCCGAGGTCGACCTGCCAGTACATGGTGTTGGCGGAGAGGAAGACCAGCGAGGTGCCCCGGTCGCGGGCGGCCTCGACGGCGCGGCGCATGGGCACGGACCAGTACTCGTCGTGGCCGGGGAAGACCAGGCCCCGGTAGCGGGCGGGGTCGACGCGGCCGGCGTGCAGATCGCGGGCGTCGGCGTAGGCGAGGTCGTATCCGTAGCGCTCGGCCCAGCGGATGAAGTCGTAGGCGTGGCCGACGTGGAGGGGCAGGCCGGCGCCCGCGTAGGGACGGTCGAAGGAGACGGTGACGGCGGCGTCCTCCTCGCCGAGGAGGCGGCCGTGGTCGTCCCAGGCGTGGTAGAGGCTGGCGCCGGTGCGGCCGTCCTCGGGGTAGAGGTTGTAGGCCTGCCAGGTGACGTCGGGGAGCAGCAGGAGCAGATCCGCCGGCCGGTCGTCGCGGACGGTGAAGGGGACGTGGCTGCGGTAGCCGTCGTCGGTGGTGAGCACGGCGACGTACGCGCCAGTCTTCCAGTACGCGGGGACCTGGAGCCGCCAGGACTGCCACCAGTGATGGCACGAGACCGTACGCCCGGCGGCGAGGGGCGCGGGCTGGACGATGCCGGAGAGGCGGGGGCTGGTGGTCACCTGGGCGGCGCCGTCGCCGCCGTAATGGCCGATTCGGTAGATGTCGATGCTGAACTGCTGCGGCGGGTCGACGGTGACGCGGAAGTCGATGGCCTCGCCGGGGGCGACCGCCCCGGCGGAGGCGAAGCCCTTGATCTGGCGGCGTACGTCGTCCGAGGAGCGGGGGCCGGGGCTCTTGCGGGGGTGGGGGACGGTCTCGCCGCTGCTGGCGGCGAGGTCGACATACCAGGGGACGACCTGACCGGTGTCGTCGTCCAGGTACTCGGTCGTGCCGCGCAGCCAGGGCACCGGGCCCTGTCCGAAGGGGTCGGTGACCCCGTGAGCCAGCGCACCCGACTGCCACCGGCGGACTTTCTCCGTCCCCACGGCGTTCCCCTCCTCGTCCCGCGTCCCCCGAGGTGGTGGTGTTGCGTTCTGGACCCAGCACATCACATAAAGCACTCATGCCGTTACTGTTCGTGGCGAATTGAAGCCAAAATCGGTCAACACGGCGGGGCCCAGCCGTCAGACGAGGCGGACCGGCTTCTCCAGGCGGACGCCGACCGCCGCGAGCCACGAGCGCAGCGGGGCCGCGTCGCCGTTCTCCACGAGGCGCAGCACCGGCCAGGCCAGGTCGGCCCGGCGGGCGCCGTTGACCAGCAGCGTCGGGCCGTCGAGCCAGTCCAGGCCGGGGGCGGCGCCGGCGGTGTCGACGGCGGCGCAACAGACCATGGCGGTGACGTGGTCGGTGAGCAGCTCCCGGCCCGTGCGGGGCGGAAGGAGCTCGTAGACCGGTGTCGTCGCGGCGGGGTCGGGGGCGCCGGATATGCGGCGGGCCGCGGCCTCCTCGCGGGCGACGTGCCCGGTGATGCGGGCGGCCAGCTCCTCACTGCCCCCGGCGGCGAGGCGGTCGAGGACCCGGGCGAGCGTGGCCCGGCCCGGGGGTTCCTCCAGCGAGGCCAGGGGGCGTTCGTCGGTCGCCTCGGCCGCGGGCGGCCTGGCGGCGCGCGGCGCCTGTCCGCCCATCAGCAGCCGCTCCGGCGCCGGGGCGGTGTCGACGGCCGGTTCGGGGGCCGAGGCGCGGACGACCGGGCCGCGCACCTCGTCCAGTACGGAGACGAGCCGGGCGGCGTCGCCACGCCAGATCCGGTCCACGACCTCCTCCGGATACGTGTCCCAGCCGACCGGTGACCAGTCGGGCCCCGGCTTCTGCGCGCCGGCGTGGAAGAGCCGGGCGGCGAGCAGCGAGGCGGCCTCGTCCACGGTGCCGGGCTCCTCGAGCAGGTCGCAGGCCGGGCGTTCGCCGAGCCGGGACTCGAAGCCCTCCGCGAGCCGGTCGCGGCGGGACAGCTCGGTGAGCGCGGCCACCACCCCGGCGTCCAGCCGGGACGGCCAGCGGCCCATCCGCCAGGCGGGCAGCGCGACCCTGGTCAGCAGCCGGTCCCAGCCCGCGTAGGCCAGGCCGACCTGCTCCTGGGCCACGATCCGCAGTCCGTAGTCGACCGCCTGCGCCCGCTCGGAGGCCGAGGCGGCCACCGCCCGCTCCATCTCGGCGGCGTGCGCCCGGCAGCCGCGCAGCAGCAGCCGGGCGACCCAGCCCAGGAAGGCGTACGCGGGGAAGGCTAGGCGGCGCGTGCTCCACTTACCGGAGGACTGGGCGCTGATCGCCACGGCCGCGTCCAGGCCCCGTACGAAGCGGCGGGCCGCGGCTATGTCCGGATCGGCGGAGGGGCCGGTGCCGGCCACGACCGGCGCGAGCAGGGCGCGCAGTTCGGCGACCCGCATCCACCACATGAAGGGCGACCCGACGACCAGGACCGGCGCCGTCGGCTCGCCGCCGGCCGTCCGGCGGCGCCTGAGGCGGTGCGTACGGTCCTCCAGCCAGCTGTCGCAGTCGGGCGTCAGCTCTATGCCGGAGGGCGCCGGAACCTGGAGGCGTACGGCCAGGTCCCGCACCATGCGGTAGAGATCGGGCGCGGCGGATTCGGCGACCGGGACGGTGGGGCTGACGGCGGGCCTGGCCCGTACGATCACGGCCGCGACGGCGCCCGCCAGCAGCAGCACGACGAGGGCGCCGCCGACCACCGTCCAGCGGACCGTGTGCGAGGTGTCGCCGACGATGCGGCCGGTCGCGCCGCCCACCAGCAGCACCACCGCGACGGCGGCGGGCAGCAGGGCGACCGCCAATGCGGTGCCACGGATCCGCAGCACCGACATCGCGCGGGCCCGCGCGAATCCCTCACCTGCTTCTCCGGCCAATGCGCTGCTCACCCCCAAGCCGACGCGCTGCATGCCTGTGCATGTCCCCACTGTCGCACCGCCCACTGACACCGCAATGTCCGTACGGCCAGTTGCCGCAGTGGGGCTGTGCACCTGCCGGGAACCCTAGTTGGGCAACCGGTCATAGTCAGCCATATGGCCGAGCCATCACCCTATGGAGTGGCTTTGGTCAAAGCCGATCAGGTGCTCGGCCGGGGGATCGGCCAGAAGAATCGATCAGGCGTCCGGGGCGGGTTCCGCGGCTGTTTCCGAGGCCGTTTCCGCGGCCGTTTCCGCGGCTGCCCGCTCGGCTTCCGCGGCCGCCTTCGCCGCGATGTCCGTGCGGTGGTGCGAGCCGTCCAGCGTGATCCGCTCCACCGCGCGGTACGCCCGCTCCCGCGCCCTGCCCAGGTCCGCGCCGGTCGCGGTCACCGACAGGACCCGGCCGCCCGCGCTGACGATCCGGCCCTCGGCGTCGAGCTTCGTGCCCGCGTGAAGGACGTAGGCGTGCTCGTCCTTCTCCGCGACCTCGTCCAGGCCGCTGATCGGGTCGCCGGTGCGGGGGGTGTCCGGGTAGTTGTGCGAGGCGATCACGACGGTCACCGCCGAGCCCTCGCTCCAGCGCAGCGTGGGGAACGTGGCGAGGCTGCCGTTCGCGGCGGCCCGCAGCAGGCGGGCCAGCGGGGTCTTCAGCCGGGCCAGCACCACCTGGGTCTCCGGGTCGCCGAAGCGCGCGTTGAACTCGATCACCCGCACGCCGCGCGAGGTGATCGCCAGGCCCGCGTAGAGCAGCCCGGAGAACGGCGTCCCGCGCCGGCGCAGCTCGTCCACGGTCGGCTGCAGGATGGTCCGCTCGACCTCGTCCACCAGCTTCGGGTCCGCCCACGGGAGGGGGCTGTACGCGCCCATGCCACCGGTGTTCGGGCCCTGGTCGGCGTCCAGCGCCCGCTTGAAGTCCTGGGCCGGCTGGAGGGGGACCACGGTCTCGCCGTCGGTCACCGCGAAGAGCGAGACCTCCGGGCCGTCCAGGAACTCCTCGATCACGACGCGCTCGCAGGCATTCGCATGCGCGCGGGCCGCCTCGAGATCGTCCGTCACGACGACGCCCTTGCCTGCGGCGAGCCCGTCGTCCTTGACCACGTACGGCGCGCCGAAGGCGTCCAGCGCCGCGTCCACCTCGGCGGGGGTCGTGCATACGTAGCTGCGGGCCGTGGGCACGCCCGCGGCCGCCATCACGTCCTTGGCGAACGCCTTCGACCCCTCCAGCTGCGCCGCCTCGCGCGACGGGCCGAAGCAGTCGATGCCCCGCGCCCTCACCGCGTCTGCCACGCCCACCACGAGCGGGGCCTCCGGGCCGACGATGACCAGCTCGGCCTCCAGGCCGACGGCCAGGTCGGCCACCGCCGCGCCGTCCAGCGGGTCGACGGGGTGCAGCTCCGCCGCCTCGGCGATCCCGGCGTTGCCGGGCGCGCAGTGCAGCGAGCTCACGTCGGGATCGAGGGACAACGCACGGCACAGGGCGTGTTCGCGGGCTCCGCCGCCGATGACAAGGACCTTCACGCGCCCAGACTAACCGCAAGCCCTTCCGGCGCCGGACGCCGTCCGGCGGTCCGGTGGCCAAAACGTGCCCGGAACCGGGGTCACTCGTTCGGGTGGGGTACACCGTGGCGTATACCTGATCACGGGCCACGTACGAGGGGAAATTCAGGGATCGGGCCTGCATGGTCAGCCGTTCGGCGGTAAGAAGGGGGCCGATCCGTCGGGAGGTCCGCCGGGATGCGAGGGAGCGCGCAGTGAGCCAGCCGGACATGTATCCCGAGGAAGCCCCGAGGGAACCGGAGCGGCAACCGGAGAGGCAGCGGCGGGAGGATCTGCGGGCGATGCCCTTCCCGCTGGGGGACTGGGGCGAGCCGGCGGAGCGGCTGGAGGAGCTGTACCGGTGGGCGGAGGAGGGCGCGCTGCGCACCGCCGACTGGTATCTCAGGGACCGCGTCTGGAAGCGCCGCTGGGCCCGCGCGCTGCGGCTCGGTGCGGCGCTGGGCACCGCCGCGGGCGCCGTGCTGGCGCTCACCGGACAGCTCAGGGGCGCGGTGGTCGCGCTGCTGGGCGCGGCGATCTGCGTGGGCCTGGACCGCGCGTTCGGGCTGACGGCCGGGTGGATGCGGGACGTGGCGACCGCGCAGGCCGTGCAGCGCCGCCTGGACGCGCTGCGCTTCGACTGGGCCTCGGAGTCCGTACGGGAGGTGCTCGGCCCCACCGAGGGGACCGCCGCCGAGGCGGCGGAGCGCTGCCTCGGCGTGCTGCGGCGCTTCAGCGACGACGTGTCGGAACTCGTACGTACGGAGACCGCCGACTGGATGGTGGACTTCCACGCCGGGAGCCCCCAGCTGCGTACGCAGTCCCTGGCGGGCGGCTGGGGGCACCGCGCGGAGGGCGGCGCACCCGTCGGGCGGTTTCCGCTGCTGCCCGGCGGGCGGCCGAACATGCCCCGCCAGCGCCCGCCGGAAGGACCCCGCGCCAGCTAGGGCCCTAGCTGAAGACGATCATCGAGCCCTGCCCCAGCGACCGCGTCGCCGCGGCGTGCAGGCCGAGCCAGACGTGGCGTTCCCGGGCGAAGGGGCTCTCGTCGACGAAGCCGTACGGCTGGGGCGCGGGCTCCTCCAGCTCCGTGGGGCGGCCCGGGGGCGCGGGCGGGGCAGGGGGGTTGAGCGGGTCGATGCCGATGACCGGGGCGACCAGGTCGAGTTCGCGCATCAGGCCGTGCGAGGAGCCCAGCGGGCCGCCGCCGTCGAGGAGTTCGTCGCTGACGACGGGCTGCGGGAAGTCGAGCGGTACGTACCCGCCGGCGTGGTCGTAGTGCCAGACGAGGTGCGACTGCTGGGCCGTGGCCTCGAACATCTCCAGCAGCTGCTCGTAGTCGCCGCCGAGTTCGTCGACCGGGGTGACCTCAAGCCCTTGCAGGTGCAGCAGATACGCGCGCCGCAGGAAGTGCAACGCGTCGTAGTCGAAGCCGGCGACGGGCGCCACGTCCCCCGAAAGCCCGGGCATGTAGCTGTAGACGGGCACGGGCGGCAGTCCGGCCTCGCTCAAGGCCTTGTCGTAGCGGGCGATTTCCTCGGCGAATGGGTTTTCCGGGCTGTGGCAGAGCACATCCACGAGGGGAACCAGCCACAAGTCACAGGCCACAGGCGTCGCTCCAAGGTCCGTCCGTCATCCAGCCAGTGCGGGACAGCGTAGTGCGCCGGGCGCTGTCCGTCAGGGGCGTGCGAGCTTGTCCACGAGTGCGAGCGCGTGGTCGTCGTACGCCTCGACGATGCGGTGGGCGGTGACCGCGTCACGGTCGGCGACGGCGGCGGCAAGCTCGCTGTGGTCGGACCAGCACACTCCGGCGAGCGACCGTTCCCTGCGCAGTAAGGGCACCGTGTATATCCAGGTGTGGGTGCGCAGGCGGTCCAGGAACTCACCGACGTGCGCATTGCCGGCCAGCGCCATGATCTCCCTCCAGAAGCGCAGGTCGTGGCCGATGAGGATGTCCAGTTCCCCGGCGCGCGCGGCGCGGGCGGCCGATTCGGCGCGGCGGCGTACGGAGGCGAGCGCGGCGGGATCCATGTCGATCGGGCCCCGCTCGGTCACCCGACGGAAGATGCCTTCGGCGACGAAGATGCGGGCCGCGACCATCGACCGGAACTCGTCGTAGGTGAAGCGGCGGACCTGGAAGCCGCGGTGCTGCTCCAGGTCGAGCAGGCCCTGTGCGGCGAGGTCGACCAGCGCCTCGCGGACGGGGGTGGCGGAGACCCCGTACAGCTCGGCGATCTCCTTGACCGTGAAGTGGCGGCCCGCCTGGAGTCTGCCGGTGAGCACCTCGTCGCGCAGCGCGTCGGCGATCTGCTGCCGCAGACTGCTTCGTCTGACCGGCGTGGTGTCCGGCATGCGCGCTCCTCCTGGACCTGTGCTCGTACGTAACGCGGGGGTGGCCCTCGCCCACCTTAGGCGAGGGCCACGGCAAAGCGTTACGCGCGGTAAAGCTCAGGCGGAGCGGAGTCGAGCGGTCACACCGTGTGCGCGTCGGCCACCGCGAGCGCCTCGTCCAGCGCCGCGAGGCCTTCCTTGGCCTCGGCCTCGGTGACGGTGCAGGGCGGGACGACGTGCGTACGGTTCATGTTCACGAAGGGCCACAGGCCGCCGCGCTTGCAGGCCGCCGCGAACTCGGCGATGGGGGCGTTGTCCGCGCCCGCCGCGTTGTAGGGCACCAGGGGCTCGCGGGTCTCCTTGCTCTTGACCAGGTCCAGCGCCCAGAAGACGCCGAGGCCGCGCACCTCGCCGACCGACGGGTGGCGCTCGGCGATCTCGCGCAGCGCGGGGCCGATGACCTGCTCGCCGATGCGGGCCGCGTTCTCGACGATGCCCTCCTCGCGCATCGCCTTGATCGTCGCGACGGCGGAGGCGCAGGCCAGCGGGTGCCCGGAGTAGGTGAGGCCGCCGGGGTAGGGGCGGGTGGCGAAGGTCGCGGCGATCTCCTCGCTGATCGCGACACCGCCCAGCGGTACGTAGCCGGAGTTGACGCCCTTGGCGAAGGTCATCAGGTCCGGGGTGACGCCCCAGTGGTCGGCGGCGAACCACCTGCCGGTGCGGCCGAAGCCGGCCATGACCTCGTCGAGGATGAAGACGATGCCGTAGCGGTCGCAGATCTCGCGGACGCCCGCGAGATAACCGGCCGGCGGGACCATGATCCCGGCGGTGCCGGGGACGGTCTCCAGGATGATCGCCGCGATGGTCTGCGGGCCCTCGAAGGCGATCAGCTGCTCGAGGTGGGCCAGCGCGCGGTCGCGCTCCTGCTCCTCGGTCTCGGCGTGGAAGGCCGAACGGTAGAGGTACGGGCCCCAGAAGTGGACGACGCCGGCCGAGCCGCTGTCGGAGGCCCAGCGGCGCGGGTCGCCGGTGAGGTTGATCGCGGCGGAGGTGGCGCCGTGGTACGAGCGGTAGGTGCTCAGCACCTTGTGGCGGCCGGTGTGCAGGCGCGCCATGCGGATGGCGTTCTCGACCGCCTCGGCGCCGCCGTTGGTGAAGAAGATCTTGTTGAGGTCGCCGGGGGTGTGCTCGGCGATCAGCCGGGCCGCCTCGGACCGTACGTCCACGGCGAAGCCGGGCGCGATGGTGCAGAGCCTGGCCGCCTGCTCCTGGATCGCGGCGACGACCTTGGGGTGCTGATGCCCGATGTTGGTGTTCACCAGCTGGGACGAGAAGTCCAGATAGCGGTTGCCGTCGTAGTCCCAGAAGTACGAGCCGTCGGCGCCGGCCACCGCGAGCGGGTCGATGACCGCCTGCGCGGACCAGGAGTGGAAGACGTGGGCGCGGTCGGCGGCCTTGACGGCGGCGCCGGTCTCGGGGTCAGCGTGAGGAGGGGTCATGAGCCCCAGGCTAAGGAATCGGCCACAGCGGCGGCACCGTCACCTTGTATGGCGCTCGCCACTCACGCCGACACAGTGTCGGTGTAAGCGGCGAGCGCCATGGAGTGCGGTCCTAACCGCGGCGCCTACCTGACCGCAGGGCCTACCTGACCGCAGGGCCTACAGGAAGGAGTTGATCTCGATGGTCTCGGTGCGGCCGGGGCCGACCCCGATCGCCGAGATCGGCGCGCCCGACATCTCCTCCAGCGCCTTCACGTACGCCTGCGCGTTCTTCGGCAGGTCGGCGAAGGTCTGCGCCTTGCTGATGTCCTCCGACCAGCCCGGCAGGTACTCGTAGACCGGCGTGGCGTGGTGGAAGTCGGTCTGGCTGTACGGCAGCTCCTCGACCCGCTCGCCGTCGATCTCGTACGCGACGCAGACCGGGATCTGCTCCCAGCCGGTGAGGACGTCGAGCTTGGTGAGGAAGAAGTCGGTGAGGCCGTTGACCCGGGTCGCGTAACGCGCGATGACCGCGTCGAACCAGCCGCAGCGCCGGTCACGGCCGGTGGTCACACCGCGCTCGCCGCCGATGCGGCGCAGGGCCTCGCCGTCCTCGTCGAGCAGCTCCGTCGGGAACGGGCCGGCGCCGACACGGGTGGTGTAGGCCTTGAGGATGCCGATGACCCGGGTGATCTTCGTCGGGCCGATGCCGGAGCCGGTGCAGGCACCGCCGGCGGTCGGGTTGGAGGAGGTGACGAAGGGATACGTGCCGTGGTCGACGTCCAGCAGGGTGCCCTGGCCGCCCTCCAGGAGGACGACCTTGTCCTGCTCCAGTGCCTGGTTGAGCAGCAGGGTGGTGTCGGCGACGTAGTCCTTGATCTGCTCCGCGTAGCCGAGGTACTCCTCGACGACCTGGTCGGCGCTGATCGCGCGCCGGTTGAAGAGCTTGACCAGCACCTGGTTCTTGTCGGCGAGGGCGGCGTCGACCTTCTGGCGCAGGATCGACTCGTCGAAGAGGTCCTGGACCCGGATGCCGACACGGTTGATCTTGTCGGCGTAGGCGGGGCCGATACCGCGCCCGGTCGTGCCGATCTTGCGCTTGCCGAGGAAGCGCTCCGTCACCTTGTCGATGGTCTGGTGATACGGAGTGATCAGGTGAGCGTTGCCGCTGATCAGGAGCTTGGACGTGTCGATGCCACGCTCGTTGAGTCCGCTCAGCTCGGAGAGCAGGACCGCCGGGTCGATGACGACACCGTTTCCGATGACCGGGGTGCACCCCGGCGACAGGATTCCGGAGGGGAGGAGATGCAGCGCGTACTTCTGGTCGCCGACGACGACGGTGTGGCCGGCGTTGTTGCCGCCCTGGTAACGCACCACATAGTCCACTGAGCCACCGAGCAGGTCGGTGGCCTTCCCCTTGCCCTCGTCACCCCACTGAGCACCGAGCAGCACAAGTGCGGGCACAGGCGTACACCCCTTCCGGGCGGGGCATGTCCAACGTGCAGAGAGCCGTCGAACCGGTGCCCCGGAATAGACGAAGCCCCTGGCGCAAGACAGCGCAAGGGGCTCTTGCACCGAGATATTACCTGAGGAAGGACCAAGGTGTCGGCTCAGCGACCGGCGGGACATCCGCTGCTCGTGGTCATCGACCCGGCCGCCCGTGCCATGGACGGCGAATCCGTACGCATCGCAAAGGATGTCCTGTGCGCCGGCTCATCCTCCGTAAAGATCGCTCTGCCCGATTCGGCCGAGGAGGTTGACCGGGCGCTGGCCCACCGGGGAAGGCGGCGGCCGGTCGTGGTCGGCGACGACGGGGCGCTGCTGCGGGCACTGCGCGCACTGCACCGCGAGCGGACCCTCGGGCAGGGCCCGGTGGCCCTGGTGCCGGTCGGGCAGCGGTCGGCGCTGGCGCTGGCTCGCGCTCTGGGTGTGCCCGTCGGGGCGGTGCCCGCGGCACGGGCGGTGCTCGACGGGGCCGAGCGGGAGCTGGATCTGCTGGTCGACGACAGCGGCGGAATCGTGGTCGGCGCACTGCGGATCCCCTGCGGCGGCTTCGCGGTCTCCCCGACGGCACTGGGCTGGACGCCTGTGGAGCGGGCGGCGCGGGCGGCGCGCTATCTGGTGCGGTCGCTGGTGGCGAACGGGCAGCCGCAGCGGCTGAGGGTCGAGGCGGACGGCGTCGTCCTCGCCGACCTCGACCACCCGCTCCAGGAGATCTCCGTACGCACCGCCAAGTCCGGACTCGCCGAGGTGCTGGTCCGCGGTTCCAACGGCGGACCGGTCTCGGTGCAGGCCCGCACCGTCACCGTCTCGGGGCGCGACTTCCGCTACCGGGCGGACGCCTCGGTGACCGGGCCGGTGCGTACGCGTACGTGGACCCTGCAGCCGGCGGCGTGGCGGCTGACGGTGCCGCGCTGAGGCCCGGCAGGGCTCAGAGCGTGGCCTTGTGCTCGCGCCAGCGGTCCATCATGCCGACCAGCTCCTTCTGCAGGAACTCGAAGAAAGCCGCGGTCTCCGCTATCCGCTGCCCGGCCGGCGTGTCGGGCCCCAGGGCCTCGATTCCGGCGCGAAGGGTGTTCTCCCAGCGGACGAGGACCTGGTCGCGGCGGCTGAAGGTCTCGTACCACTGGTGTGGCGGCTCGCCGGCGCCGCGCTGGTCCAACTCCCGGCGGTCTGGCTGGTCGCGTCGGTGGCGATGCTGCTGTACGGCGCGGTGCCGAAGCTGGCCGTGGCGAGCTGGAGCACCGCCCTGCGGCGCCGGGACCTCACAGCGTGACGGGGAGGGACTTCAGACCACGGATGACATAACCGGGGCTCCACTCCGGCTCGGAGACCAGCTGGAGGCCGGGCGCCCGGCGCAGCAAGCTGCCGAAGGACGCGGCGAGTTCGATCCGGGCCAGCGGGGCGCCCAGGCAGAAGTGGATGCCGGCGCCAAAGGTGACGTGCGGGTTCTCCGGACGGGCCAGCCGCAGCTCGTCGGGCTGGTCGAAGCGCGCGGGATCGCGGTTCGCCGAACCGAAGAGCAGCGCCACCTCGCTCCCCCGCGGGATGACCGTGCCGCCGATCTCGATGTCGTCCAGCACCCACCGCTCGAACATCTGCAGCGGCGTGTCGTACCGCATCAGCTCCTCGACGGCGCTCGGCAGCAGCGCGTCGGGCGCGGCCTGGAGCGCTTCGAGCTGACCGGGATTGCGGAACAGCGCCCACCAGCCGTTCCCGGTGGTGTTGACGGTGGCCTCGTGACCGGCGTTCAGCAGCAGCACGCAGGTCGAGATCATCTCCTGCTCGCTCAGCCGGTCGCCCTCGTCATGGGCGGCGATCAGCGCGCTGATCAGGTCCTCCCCCGGCTTGGTGCGCCGCTCCGCGATGAGGCCCCGCAGATACGCCGAGAAGTCCAGGCTCGCCTGGACGGCCCGGCGGGCGGTCTCCTCCGTCGGGTTGAGCTCGAACATGCCCACGATGTCCGCCGACCACGGCCGCAGCAGGTGCCGGTCCGCAAGCGGTATCCCCAGCATCTCCGCGATCACCGCCACCGGCAGCGGCTCCGCCACCTTCGCGATCAGATCGCCCCCGCCGTCCGCGAGCAGCTCCCCGACCAGCTCGTCCGCCAGCCGCTGCACGGTCGGCGCGAGCCGCTCCACGGTGCGCGGCGTGAACGCCTTCGAGACCAGCCGCCGGATCCGGGTGTGGTCCGGCGCCTCGAGGTCCAGCAGCCCGTTGCCGTTGAGCGTGTGGAACGGCTCGTGCTCGGGCGGCGGTGCGGTCCGTCCGAACTCCTCGTGCGTGAACCGGTGCAGATAGGTCCGCCCCAGGCGGCGGTCCCGCAGCAGTGCGCTCACGTCTTCGTAATGCGGAATGAGCCACTGCCGGCTCGGCTCGAACCAATGCGCGCGGCCCGTCGCGCGCAGCGCGGCATACGCCGGATACGGATTGGCCACGAACTCCGGCGACCACGGGTCGAAAGCGGGTGCAGCTGTGCTCATGCTCCCGGAGGGTATCCGGCGTACCCCTGAGCTGCGCGACTACGCCCCCTCTACGCCCCCTCCGGGCGGTTGTGCCGCCCCCGCACCGGGCATCACCGCTACAGCACGCACCAACGCATGGGCCGGCCCACCGCCCATCGCGGGGAGAACCCCTACCGGCGGCGACCGGA
Organism: Streptomyces sp. NPDC059373; assembly: GCF_042751495.1. NCBI lineage: Bacteria > Bacillati > Actinomycetota > Actinomycetes > Kitasatosporales > Streptomycetaceae > Streptomyces > Streptomyces sp. NPDC059373. The sequence continues at coordinate 126,069 of NZ_JBHYXC010000002.1, forward strand.
GCCCCCTCTCCGTCAACCGCCCCTACAGGCCATCACCACGGGCGTGGCGTCGCGCACCACCCGGGGCGGTGCGGAGGTGGACCCATGAGTGCGATCGACCGACGACGCGCAGAGCGCGCCTTACGATTCCTCGGCCTTGGCCTACTGGCCACGGCGGTTTGTGTACTGATGAGCATCGCCATGACCCTCGTTCCGGACCTGCGCAGCCAGGGGAGCGGCAACGCCGGGCAGGCGTACGGCGCGGTCGCCTCCTCCAGCGCGGTGCTGGTGCTCTTCCTCATGGCGAAGACGTTACGGCTGCAGCGGGAGGAGACATCGCTTCAACGGCAGGAGCTTGAGCTGCAAAGGGAGGAGATGCGCCTGCAGCGGATCGAACTCGAGCTACAGCGGGAAGAGATGCGGCGATCGGCGGGTGAGCTGCACCGCAGCGCGGAGGCGGAGCTGCGCGGACTGCACATGCAGTTGCTCAAGATGAGTATCGACGACCCGGATCTGGCGGAGGTGTGGCCACCCCTGGCACCCGGCCTCTCCTTCAAACGAAGCCGCCAGTACTCGTACGCCAATCTCATCTACGCCCATCTTTTGCTGGGGCACAGTCTGGGGACCCTCTCGGACCGCGAAGCGCTGGGACACATGAGGTCTATCGCCGCTACGCCCGTATTCCGGGAGTACTGGGCCGCCGCGCGGGCGATGCGTGACGAGCTGGAGCCGGGCTCGCAGGAACATCGGTTTGCCACGCTGGTCGACGAAGCCGTGATGCAGATCGCCGCACTGACGCCGGATCTCCACGTGGTGGACGAGCCCACCGGCTAGCCGGTCACGTCCCTCACAGGAGTCACGCCTGTCGCGGATGTAACGAAAATGCCTCCGTTCGGCGTCTTTTGGCGTGGACCAGCTCCATTGACCTCTGCGTTCCTGTTGCATTGCGCAGCGTGACCCACATCACTCGAAGGCTTGGCGCGACCCCACGAGAGCGCGGCAGTTACAGCAACGGCACGTGTCCGGACCTGTTCGAACTGAGCGACGGCCGCTTCGCCGTCATCGGTACCGACGTGACCGACGAGCTCAGCGGCAAGCTCCCGCCGGACGCCGGAGTCGCTCCCTACGAGCGGATCGTGGTCATCACGCGCGACACGTTGCTCCGGGCAAAGGACGACATCGCCGGGCTCTGAGCCAACGGCGTCCCGTTCACCCGCCCGGGGTGACCAACCGGGCCTCGTACGCGAAAACCGCCGCCTGGGTGCGGTCGCGGAGGCCGAGCTTCACGAGCACGCGGCTGACGTGGGTCTTGACGGTGGACTCGGCGACGACGAGGTGCGTCGCGATCTCCGCGTTCGACAACCCCTGGGCGACAAGAACCAGCACCTCGGTCTCCCGCTCCGTCAGGTCGGCGACGCGGTCCTGGGCGGGGGGCCGGGGGGAGCCGAGGCGGGAGAATTCGGCGATGAGGCGCTTGGTGACGGCGGGGGCGAGGAGGGCTTCGCCGGCGGCGACGATGCGGACGCCGTCGGCGAGTTGCTGGGCGGAGGCGTCTTTGAGGAGGAAGCCGGAGGCGCCGGCGCGGAGGGCCTGGTAGACGTATTCGTCGAGGTCGAAGGTGGTCAGGACGAGGACCTTGGCGGTGGCGTCGGCGGCGATGATCTCGCGGGTGGCCTCGAGGCCGTTGAGCTCGGGCATGCGGATGTCCATGAGGACGACGTCGGGGCGGAGGGCGGCGACCTGGCTGATGGCGTGGCGGCCGTCGACGGCTTCGCCGATCACTTCGATGCCGGGCTGGGCGCCCAGGAGGACGGAGAAGCCCTCGCGGACCATCATCTGGTCGTCGACGATGAGGACGCGGATGGGCGGGGGTGTCATGCCTCGCTCCCTACCGGGAGGAAGGCGACGACCTCGTAGCCGCCGTCGTCCGTCGGCTCGGTGGTGACCTCGCCGCCGAGCATCGTGGCGCGCTCGCGCATGCCGAGAAGGCCGTGGCCGGCGCCCGGAGAGGGCCGTACGGACCCGGTGGGAGGGCCGTTGACGATGCGGAGGCCGAGGCCGACGGGGACGTAGGAGATCTCCACGCGGGCGGGGGCGCCGGGGGCGTGGCGCAGCGCGTTGCTGAGGGCCTCCTGGATGATGCGGTAGGCGGAGAGCTCGACGCCCTGGGGAAGGGCGCGTACGGCGCCGGTGATGACCTTGTCGACGGTGAGCCCCGCGTCGCGGACGTTGGCCAGGAGGGAGTCGAGCGCGGCGAGCGTGGGCTGCGGCGCGTCGGGGGCCTCATAGTCCTCGGCTCGTACGACACCGAGGACGCGGCGCAGTTCGGTGAGGGCGATGACCGCGTTCTCACGGATGATCGCGAAGCTGCGGGTCAGCTCCTCCGGCGGGTCGGTGACGCGGTACGGCGCGGCCTCCGCCTGGATGGCGATGACGGACATGTGGTGGGCGACGACGTCGTGCAGCTCCCGGGCGATGGTGGTGCGTTCCTCCAGCACGGTGCGGCGGGTGCGCTCGACCTCGGTGACGGCGGCCTGCTGCTTGGTCGTACGGGAGCTGCGGATCGCCCAGACGGTCAGGAGGACGAGCGTGGACAGGACGAACATCGCTCCGGCGTCGGACGCCCGCCAGCTGTCGTAGGCGGTGAAGAGGATGCCGATGAAGGTGGTGATCACCCACATCCCGGCGGCCACGCGCGGCCTGGACCGCATCGCCACCACCGTCATCACGGCGAGGTGCGAGACGAACCCGACGGCCGTCCAGGGCCAGGGCATGGAGGAGAAGGCGGCCAGGCCCATGAACATGGTCACGGCGACCGAGAGCCACCAGGCGCCGATGGGACGGAGCAGCGTCATCGCGAGCGGGATCGCCGCGAAGAGTGCGGCGAAGGCCGCTGCCTGGTCCGGGCCTCCCTGCATCACGAAGCCGACGGTGAGGAGGAAGAAGGCCAGCATGCCGATCGCTATGTGCGGCAGCCGGCGGGCGTATTCGCGGAGGGAGTTGTCGGGGAGCGGGCGGACAAACGCGCTGTCCGCCGGGAGGAGCGGCAGGGGGCGGAGGGCGAAGGCATCCGTGATGAAGTCCTGCCGGAAGCCGTCCCAGAGCCCGCGGGCCAGGCGGAGTTCGGTCTGCGGGACGGTGGGGTGGCTGCTTGTCTCTTTCACGCTCCCCAAGGTAGAGAGCGCGGCGGTCGGCGTCGTCCGCTGCGGAGATGACGTTCCGGCGTCCCCCTCAAGTACTACCCGGTGGCTACCAGGCGAGCTGGGCGATCTCCTCGGCCACCACAGCCGCCGCGTCCGCCGACGGGTCGATGAGCGCGAAGTGCCCGACGCCGTCGAGCAGCGTGAGCTGGATCTCCTGGCCCGCCTTGGCGGACGCGGCGGCGTAGGCCTCCGCGACCTGCGGCGGGACGTCGTTGTCAGTGGCACCCTGCACGATGGTGGTGGCGATACCGGTGGGGACCAGCGCGGCGGGATCGGCTTGGGGCTGCCGCGCCTCGAAGCGTTCCTCGGGGTCCTCCTCGGAGTGCTCCGGCTCCGGTCCGCCGAGGAACTGGACGACGGCGTCGCCGCACACGCCCAGCGCCCGCGCGGAGGTGAGGTCCGCGATGGGCGCGAGCGCGACGACGCCGCGCAACGGGGGAGGTGTCGGGCGGTGCCAGCGGGAATCGGGCGGCAGTTCGTGACGGGCGGCGGCCCACAGCGCGAGGTGGCCGCCGGCGGAGTGTCCGGCGAGCACGGTCCGCCGGGGGTCGACGGTGTCCGCGCCGAGCGTGGCCACGGCCAGGCCCGGCAGGGCGTCGGTGGCGGCCTCCGCGTCGTCCAGGGTGTCGGGCCAGCGGCCGGCCGTGCCCCGCGGCTCGCCGCCGCGCCGGTATTCGACCGACGCGACGGCGAAGCCGTGCCGCCGGGCCAGGAAGGCCGCGAGCGGCGAGATGTGCTGCCGGTCGTACGGCGCCCGCCACGCGCCGCCGTGGAAGAGTACGACGAGCGGGGCGGGGCGCCCGGGGCCGCCGCCGGCCGGCCGGAAGAAGTCGACCACCTGGTCCGGGTGTTCGCCGTACGCGGCCGTCGCGTCCGGCGGGACGGGCGCGTGCGCGAGGGCCGACTCCTCCTCGTTGAGCATGCCTTACGTGTTTCCTTCCAGAACGGAACCGAGTGTGCGTGCGGCGCGCAGCACATCGGCATAGCGCGTGTAGAGCGGAGTGAAACCGAAGCGGAGGATATCCGGTGTCCGGAAGTCACCGACGACACCCCGTGCGATCAGCGCGCGCATCACGTCCTCCGCGCCCTCGCAGCGCAACGCGACCTGGCTGCCCCGCTGTTCGTGCGCGGCCGGCGTGACCGACTCGACCAGCCCGGCCGGGACGTACGCCGCCACGCACTCCAGGAAGAAGTCGGTCAGGGCGAGGCTCTTGGCCCGCACGGCCTCGATCCCGACCCCGTCCCACAAGTCGAGGGCCGCGTCCAGCGCGAGGAGGGAAAGGATCTCCGGGGTGCCGACCCGGCCCCGGGCGCTGCCCGGTGCGGGACGGTAGGCGGCCTCCATGGCGAAGGGGTCGCGGTGCGAGTTCCACCCCGGCAGCGGGGAGTCGAAGCGGGGCTGGAGCTCCCGGCGTACGTAGAGATACGCCGGGGCGCCGGGACCGCCGTTGAGGTACTTGTACGTGCAGCCGATGGCGAGGTCGACCCCGTGCTCGTCCAGACCGACCGGCAGCGCGCCGGCGCTGTGGCACAGGTCCCAGACGACGAGGGCACCCGCGGCGTGGGCGGCGGCGGTGACGCCCGGCAGGTCGTGGAGCCGGCCGGTGCGGTAGTCGACGTGGTTGACCAGGGCGACGGCGGTGCGCTGGCCGGCCTCGGCGGCCATGTCGGAGGCTGCCACGGCGCGGATCCGGCAGCCGGTCATCCGGGCGGCGGACTCGGCCATGTAGCCGTCGGTCGGGAAGGTCGCGGCGTCGACCAGCACCTCGTCACGGCCCGCGCCCGCCATGCGTACGGCCGCGACGACCGCCTTGAAGACGTTCACGCTGGTCGAGTCGCCGGCCACGACCTGGCCCGGGGCGGCCCCGATCAGCAGGGCGATACGGTCGCCGACGCGCTCGGGGGCGGTCCACCAGCCGCTCTCGTCCCAGGAGCGGATGCGCAGGCTGCCCCACTCGCGGGCGATCACGTCCTGGAGGCGGGGGGCCACGGCGGACGGGAGCGCGCCCAGGGAGTTGCCGTCGAGGTAGACGGCGTCGTCCAGCTCGAAGCGGTCGCGTACTTTGGCGAGTTCGTCGGCGGCGTCGAGGCGTTCGGCCTGTGCCGGGAGAGGTTCAGACATGGCTGCGGGCCGTCCAGAGCTCGGGGAAGACGTTCTTGGTCGCGCGCTTCTCCAGCCAGGCCACCCCGGCGGAGCCGCCGGTGCCCGACTTGGCGCCCATCGCGCGGCGGGTGGCGACCAGGTGGTCGTTGCGCCAGCGCCAGACCAGTTCGGCGACCTCGGTCAGCGCCTCCCCGAGCCGGACCTCGTCACGGTCCTGGTCGGAGCCCGCGTAGATCTCCTGCCAGACCCGCTCGACGCCCGGGTCGACGTCATAGCGCTGCGACAGGTCGCGCTCCAGCACGGCGGTCGGCACTGCGTGGCCACGCCGGGCGAGGAAGGCCAGCGCCTCGTCGTACAGGCTGGGCTCCTGGAGCGCCTTCTCCAGCTCGGCGTGGACGCGCGGCGCGCCCCGGTGCGGGACGAGCATCGACGCGGACTTCTCGCCGAGCAGGAATTCCAGCCGCCGGTACATCGCGGACTGGAAGCCGGAGCCCTCGCCGAGGGCGCTGCGGTAGGCGTTGAACTGGGCCGGGGTGAGGTGGGCGAGCGGCTTCCAGGACGCGTTCAGCGACTCGAGCTCGTAGGTGCTGCGCTTGAGGGCGGCCATCGCGACCGGCAGGTCGTCGCGGCGCAGTGCCTGCGCCGCGGTGTGCCACTCGTGGACGATGACCGTGAACCACAGCTCCATGACCTGGGTGGTGACCAGGAAGACCATCTCACCGGGGTCGTCGGAGAGCGGGTGCTGGAGGTGGGTGAGGACGTCCGCCTGGACATAGTCCTCGTAAGGGGTGGTGCCCTCGAAGTCGAGATTCGGGGGGTTGTGGGACTCCTGTGCCATCGGGGTTTTCTCCGTCGAGAAGAGCTACCGGGTAGCGGTCCGTCCCGTGCCCGTCGGCGGCGGAACTCCGGTCCCCTCGGGCCCGCGCGCCAGACGCGTCAGCGGATACCCATGGCGAATCATGCGTTACATCGCCGGGGCGGAGCAAGGCCACGTGGACCCTGCCCCGCTCCGTACGGGCTCAGCCGAGCGTGTTGGCGGCCGTCTCGGACGAGTCGCGCAGGAAGCCGCTGCAGCGCTCGTACTCCTCCTGCTCGCCGATCGCCTGGGCGGCGCGGGCGAGGGCGTGCAGGGCGCGGAGGAAGCCACGGTTGGGCTCGTGCTCCCACGGCACCGGGCCGTGGCCCTTCCAGCCGCTGCGGCGCAGGGCGTCCAGCCCCCGGTGGTAGCCGGTGCGGGCGTAGGCGTACGACTCGACGACCCGGCCGCCCTCGAAGGCGTCGTCGGCGAGCTGGGCCCACGCCAGCGAGGACGCGGGGTACTTCGCGGCGACCTCGGCCGGCGCGGCGCCGGAGGCGAGCAGCTCGCGCGGCTCGGGGTCGTCGGGCAGGTGCGTCGGGGGCGGGCCCCCGAGGAGGTTCTCGTGAATGGACATGGGTTCCAGTATGGCCGGGGCCCGGCCGCTCGTGGTGAGCTGCCGGGCCCCGGATCGGTATTCCGCCGAGCGCGTTACTTCAGCTTCGTACCGGTGGAGCGCAGGTCGGCGCAGGCCTGGGTGACGCGGACGGCCATGCCGGCCTCCGCGGACTTGCCCCAGCTGCGGGGGTCGTAGACCTTCTTGTTGCCGACCTCGCCGTCGACCTTCAGGACGCCGTCGTAGTTGCGGAAGACGTGGTCCACAACGGGGCGGGTGAAGGCGTACTGGGTGTCGGTGTCGAGGTTCATCTTGATGACACCGTTCTCCAGCGCCGTCGCGATCTCCTCCTTGGTGGAGCCGGAGCCACCGTGGAAGACGAAGTCGAACGGGTCCTTCTTGCCGTACTTGGCGCCGATGCCGTCCTGGAGGTCGCGCAGCAGCTCGGGGCGGAGCACGACGTTGCCCGGCTTGTAGACGCCGTGGACGTTGCCGAAGGAGGCGGCCAGCAGGTAGCGGCCCTTCTCGCCCAGGCCGAGGGCCTCGGCGGTGCGGACGGCGTCCGAGACGGTGGTGTAGAGGGAGTCGTTGATCTCGTGGGAGACGCCGTCCTCCTCGCCACCGGTCGGGGTGATCTCCACCTCGAGGATGATCTTCGCCTTGACGGCCTGGGCGAGGAGCTCCTTGGCGAGCTCGAGGTTGTCGTCGAGGGTCTCGGCGGAGCCGTCCCACATGTGGGACTGGAAGAGCGGGTTCAGGCCCTTGGCGACGCGCTCCTGGGAGATCGCGAGCAGCGGCCGTACGTAGCCGTCGAGCTTGTCCTTCGGGCAGTGGTCGGTGTGCAGGGCGACCGTGACCGGGTACTTCTCGGCGACGATGTGCGCGAACTCGGCGAGCGCGACCGAGCCGGTGACCATCTCCTTGTTGTACTGGCCGCCCAGGAATTCGGCGCCGCCGGTGGAGATCTGGACGATGCCGTCGCTCTCCGCCTCCGCGAAGCCGCGCAGCGCCGCGTGCAGGGTCTGGGTCGAGGTGACATTGATGGCCGGGTAGGCGAACTTGCCTGCCTTCGCCCGGTCGAGCATCTCGTTGTAGACCTCGGGGGTTGCGATGGGCATCTGTCCGCTCCTTGTGATGTGCGGGTGGTCGTGACCTGGGGTGACCCTGACCTGGGGTCGACGTCATCGTCGGGGCCATCTTCCCAGATGGCCGGTTTCACGTGAAACGGCCTGCCGGGGGTGGTTCGGCCCTGCTTCGAGTGTGCTCCGGGTGTACGTCAGTCGAGGTCGAGATCGGCCAGACCGAACACCTGGTAGTACGGCAGCCCGGCCTGCGCGATCGCCGGGGCGGCCCCGCGCTCGACGATCACCGCGACGCCGACCACCTCGGCCCCGGCCTCGCGCAGCGCCGCCACGGCGGCCAGCGGGGACCCGCCGGTGGTCGAGGTGTCGTCCACCGCCAGCACCCGGCGGCCCTTGACGTCGGGGCCCTCCACCTGGCGCTGCATGCCGTGGGCCTTGGCGGCCTTGCGTACGAAGAAGGCGTCGAGCTTGCGGCCGCGCGCGGCGGCGGCGTGCAGCATCGAGGTAGCCACCGGGTCGGCGCCGGCGGTCATGCCGCCGACGGCCTCGAAGTCGAGGTCGGCGGTGGCGTCCAGCATCAGCTGCCCGACCAGCGGGGCGGCGTCGCCGTCCAGGGTGATGCGGCGCAGATCGATGTAGTAGTCGGATTCCAGGCCGGACGAGAGGGTCACCTTGCCGTGGACCACGGCCTTGTCCTTGATCTGCTGGAGCAGGGCTTCGCGGGCGTCAGTCATGGCTACGAGATTAGTCGCTGTCAGCCGCGGCTCAGGCGAGCGATTCCCAGGCCCATGTCGTGCTGACCTCGAGCGGATCGATGGGGGTGACCAGGCGCGGATCGGAGTTCAGGCCGTTCGGCGGGCCCGACTGCGGCTCGACGCAAACGGCCTCGGGCTGCTCGTCGTACATCACGACCCACTCGGCGGGGCTGGTGATGCGGAGCGTCAACTCACCCGGCCAGGTGAGGGTCACATCGACCCCGTCCGGCATGCCGAAGCAGTCGTCCCACGGGCGCGGCTCGGGGTCGATCCGGCGGCCGGTGGGGAGGTGGTCCTCGCCGCGCTCCTCCTGCCACGCGGGTGTGAAGGACGGCTGCGCGTCCTGGCCGCCCTTGCCGAGGTTGCGCAGGAACCACGGGTGCCAGCCGGCCTGCGCCGGGAAGGAGTCGCCGTACGTCTCCACGCCGAGGGTGACGGTGAGGTCCGACTCGGTGAGCTCGAAGAGCTGCGTCACCCGGCCGGGGTAGGGCCAGGGCTTGGCGAGGTCGTAGTAGAAGCCGGCGGTGGTGTCGGTCGCCCCGGGCGCGGCGTGCCAGGCCGTGTCGCGGCCGGTGCCGTGGATGGCGTGCGGGCCGGCGTCCTGCGGCATCTGGTGGACGGTGTCACCGTTGCGGAAGCGGCCGTCCTTGGTCCGGCCGCACCAGGGCACCATCGGGAAGGAGCCGTAGTGGCTGCCCTGGCGAAGCAGTTCGACGCCGTCCACCGTGAACGAGCCGATACGGCAGCCGTTCTCCGGAACGATCGTCAGCGCGGCGCCCCCGGCGCGGAGTACGTGAGTTTGGTCAGCCACGGAACAAACTCTAGAGCCTCCGGCGTCGCAGCGCCCTGCCGACCACCACTGCGCCGGCGATCAGTACCGCCGCCGCCGGTGCCGCCCAGCGCAGCGTCGCCGTCGCCGATGCGGCCTCCGGCGGCGGTACGGGGGCGTAACGGCCGCGCGGCGGGGCGTGGTCGACCTCCTCGGCGCTGCGGCCGATCATGGTGCGGCGGGCGTGCGCCGCCTCGGCGGGAGGCTCGGGTGCGTCGTCGAAGGCCTCGAGCTCGGCCACGCTCTCCGGGACGGTGAGCCCCTCGGGGAGGTCGGCCTCGTCCTCCAGGTCCGGGTCGGGCTCCTGGTCCGGCGCCGGCGCCTCCACCGGCTTCTGCTCCGGCAGGTCCGTGGTGAGTTCGGTGACGAAACGGTCCAGCAGGCGGTGCCCGGCCGCGGTGACCACGGCCGGCTCGAGCTCGGCGAGGCGGCCGTCCGCCTGCACGGTGCCGCTGAAGGTCAGCAGGGTGCCGCCTTCCGCCTGCTCCAGCCCGATCTCGATGGACAGCTTCACGCTGCCGGCGCCCCGGGCCTCGGTGGCCTCGGCCTCGGCCGCGAAGGCGCCGGCGTTCTCCGTCAGACGGAGCACACCGCGATACGTGATCGTGGAGCCGCCGATACGCAAGCGCAGCCGCCCGGTGATCCCCTCTGCCCCCGCTTCCCGCTGCAGGCCCGGCACGGACCGGCTGACCCGCTCCGGGTCGGTCAGGGCCCGCCGAACGGTTTCGGCCGGAAACGGAACGAATACCTCGTGGTCCATGGCCCCGGAGCCTAATCGCCTCCGGCGCGGTTGGGGGTCTTTTCGCGCCGCCCGCCGTCCGGTTGCCCTCAGCCCACGCGCGGGCGGATCAGGGTCGACGGGGGCAGGCCCCGGATGCGGGTGGCGGAGGCGGCTTCGGCGGCGGCGCGCAGGGCCGGGGGGAGGCTGGGCGCGGAACGCGTCGCGGCGAGGACGATGCCCGAACGGCCGCCGCCGGGTGGGCCGTCGACGTAGGGCGTGGTGTGCAGGCCCGCCGCCCGGAGCGTGGCGTCGACCGTCCACAGGGTGTGCGGGGCCGCCGCACCGGTGTGGACGGCGAGGCGGCCGCCGGGGGCGAGGGTGCGGGCGGCCAGGCCGAAGAACTCCTGGGAGTAGAGCTTGGCGCTGCGGGAGAGCCGGGGATCGGGCAGGTCCGCCAGGACCACGTCGTACGTGCCGGGCCGGCCGCGCCGGAGCCAGTCGAAGGGGTCGGCCGGGACCGCGCGGACGCGGGGGTCGCGTAAGGAGTGACGGTTCAGCACGGTGAGCCCCGGGTCCGTACGGGCGAGGCGGATCAGCTCGGCGTCCGGGTCGACGACGGTGGCCGACCGCACTCCGGGGTAGCGCAGCGCCTCCCGCAGGGCGAGTCCGTCGCCCCCCGCGATGACCAGGACGCGGCGCCGGGGCCCGGGCCCGGCCATGGCGGGGCGGACGAAGGCGGCCTGGTAGCCGCCGCGGGGGTGGCCGTCGAGGTAGAGCCGGCGCGGGGTGCTGGTGAGGACGACCTCCTGGACGGCGGTCTGCTCGGCCAGCCGTACGTCGCCGCCGTACAGCGCGTGCCGGGCGGCCCGTTCGAAGGGGCCGGAGGCCAGCGCGGCGGCGGCCAGCAGGGTGAGGACGGCGAGGTTGACGAGCAGGACCCGGAGCTGGGCGCGCCGGCTGAGGTCACTGCGGAAGAGCCAGAGGACGATGACGCCGCCGGCCACCGCGTTGACCGCGCCGGTGACGAGGGCGCCGGTGAGCTGGCCGAGGAAGGGCAGCAGGAGGAAGGGGAAGGCGAGTCCGCCGGCCAGGGCACCCACGTAGTCGGCGGCGAAGAGGTCGGCGACGGCGCCACCCGCGTCCTGGCGGCGGATGCGCTGGATGAGGGTCATCAGCAGGGGGACCTCGGCGCCGATGAGCACGCCGATCGCGAACGCGAAGACGATCATGGCGGGCCGGGACTGGCCGAGCCAGGCGAAGCCCGCGTAGAGGGCCATGACGGAGAGTCCGCCCACCAGCGCCAGCGCCGCCTCGACGGCCGCGAAGCCGGCTGCCGCGACCAGGCGGAGCCGTTTGGCGAGCAGCGAACCGACGCCCATGGCAAAGACCATGACGGACAGCACCACGGACGCCTGGGTGACGGAGTCGCCGACCAAGTACGAGGCGAGGGCGACCAGTTCGAGTTCGTAGACCAGTCCGCATGCCGCGCAGACGAACACCGCCGTCAGCACCAGCGCACGGGCCGGCCCGGCGGCTACGGGAAGTCGGAGCCGGCGGGCCGGTCGGGCCGAGCGAAGGGGCGACTGGTCGATCATGGCTGAACGGTATGTCAGGTTTGCGGCGCAACTCGTCACCCACAAGGGTGGGATGCGCGTATTCCGGGGGCGGATTGGAGGCTGGTTATGGGAGTGCGCTGAGCCGTGAGCGGGTGGCCACGAGGCGGTTTTCCTGTGGATAGGCGTGCCAGGTCCGCCAATGGACACCGTCGTTGCCGTATTGGACGAGCATCGCCGTGAAGGCGTGCGGGTCACCCGGAAAGGTTCCCGCCAGGCCGTTGGGATGGTCGGCCACCAGGGCGAGCAGTTCCTGGGCGCGTCCGGCGAAGGATCCCCGGGACAGGGTCTCGATACGGGCGGCGAATTCGTAGTCCCAGCCCGCCACCCGTTTGGCGACCCCGAAGGGGAGCGGATCGGTACTGCCCTTCATACAGGCCACGGTCTCCGAGCAGCGGCCTCGCGGCGAGTCGAGAATCACCTGATGGGAGGCGCCGAGCAGCCGCATCTGAACCTGTACGCCGGAACCGGCGCCGGGGCCGGAGCCGTCGGCGCCCAGGCGCCGGTCGAGCACGGCGAGCGCGGGCAGCGCGTCCTTGCCCAGACACCAGGCCAGGTCTCCGGCGCGGGTGTCGGTGTAGGCGGTCTGCAGGGTGGTGAGCATGGGTCGGCTCCGCAAGCACATCGCAGGGACGCGATGGAGTAAGGGTTCGTGGTGAGGTGAGGTGAGGTGAGGTGGTGGGCCGACCCGCGCCTGTGGGGGGATCATCTGATACATGGTCCGTCGGCTCGCGCCCACGTCGGGTCGGGGGTCGGTGAATACGCAATCATGAATGCGCGGTGCCCTCAGCTCTTTTACCCATCTCCGGCCGCTTTACATCCCCAAGGGCGCGTAATGGCTCAGATGTTCTGCGTTATGACACCCGGCGGGTGAGTGGAACCCGCCGGGCGCATATGCGAATAGGCATGGGCTGTCCGCAATTTCACGCGGCCGCTCGGACCGCACCTGCCTCAACTGCTTCCGCAGCCCCCGCCCCCGCCGCACGACGATCCGCCCCCGCACGACGAGTGCCCTCCCCCGCACGAGTGACCGCCACCCCCATGGTGACCACCGCCTCCGCCGTCCGACGAGCCGGCACCGCCAGCCCACCAGCTGGCGCTTGCCCCGCTGTCGGTGTAGCCGCCGCTGTTCGAGCGCTTCGCGTTCCTGCCCCGCGGCTTCCGGTTGCTCGCGATCATCCCCGCGACGAACAGCACCCCAAAAATGATCAGGAATATGGTCATCTCCGAAGCCCCCCTTTCTTTGCGCCTGTCCTACGTGTCGTACGTGGCACGGTCATGCCCGCGGTCTCAGCGGGCCAAAGCAGAGTTGAGGAAGTCCAGAGGTTCGGCAGCCGGCGCCGGGCCGAGCGGGACATCGTTTAGTGTCAAAGCGTCGCGTGGGACGTGTGCCGTATGCCGTATGCCGTAGGGAGCTGGTGTCATGGGAGCAAGGCCGTATCTGAACCGGAGCCTGGCCGCATTCGGGACGACGATCTTCGCGGAGATGTCCGCGCTGGCCCTCAAAACCGGCTCCATCAACCTCGGCCAGGGCTTCCCCGACACCGACGGCCCCGAGGAGATCCGCGAGGCAGCCGTGCGCGCCCTCCGGGACGGGCGCGGCAACCAGTACCCGCCGGGGCCGGGCGTGCCCGAGCTGCGCGCCGCCGTCGCCGACCACCAGCAGCGGCGGTACGGGCTCGAGTACGACCCTGATGCCGAGGTCCTGGTCACCGCGGGGGCGACGGAGGCGATCGCGGCGGCACTGCTCGCGCTGCTGGAGCCCGGCGACGAGGTGATCGCGCTGGAGCCGTACTACGACTCGTACGCCGCCTGCATCGCCATGGCGGGCGGCGTACGCGTCCCGGTCACACTGCGGCCGGACGGCGAGGCGTTCGGGCTGGACCTGGCCAAGCTGCGGGCGGCGGTGACGGAGCGGACGCGGCTGATCCTGCTCAACACCCCGCACAATCCGACGGGCACGGTCCTGAGCCGGGCCGAGCTGGCCGCCGTGGCGGAGCTCGCGGTGGAGCGGGACCTGCTGGTCGTGACCGACGAGGTCTACGAGCACCTGGTCTTCGAGGGCGAGCACCTCCCGCTCGCCGGCTTCCCCGGGATGCGGGAGCGCACCGTCACCATCGGCTCCGCCGGGAAGACCTTCTCCTTCACCGGCTGGAAGGTCGGCTGGGTGACCGCCTCGCCCGAGCTGGTCAGCGCGGTGCGGTCGGCGAAGCAGTTCCTGACCTATGTGGCCTCGGGGCCCTTCCAGTACGCCGTCGCCGAGGCGCTGCGGCTGCCGGACTCGTACTTCGCGGGCTTCCAGGCCGACCTGAAGGCCAAGCGGGACCTGCTGAGCGCGGGCCTCGCGGACGCCGGCTTCAGGGTCTTCCGGCCGGCGGGGACGTACTTCGTGACCACCGACATCCGCCCGCTCGGCGAGTCGGACGGCTTCGCCTTCTGCCGCGCGCTGCCGGAGCGGGTCGGTGTCGTCGCCATCCCCAACGCGGTCTTCTACGACCACAAGGAGGCGGGCGCGCCCTACGTACGCTTCGCCTTCTGCAAGCGCGACGAGGTGCTCACGGAGGCGGTGACCCGCCTCAAGGGGCTGCGGGCGGGCTGACCGGGTTGCGGGAAGGCGTTCCGCAAGGCGGACGGCCTACCCCCAACCCGGCGGTAGCTCAGCTCTCGTCGTCGCCTTCGTCCTGCTTCGGCGACTCCACGTCCTTCTCCAGGCCGAGCGTGTCGACGACCCACTTGTCGAACTCGATCGAGGCCCGCACCCAGCTGACCGTGCTGGAGACGAAGTGCTCCAGGCCGACGCCGAGCCCGATCAGCATCTGGGCCTCGCCGATCAGCCGTACCGAGCCGTCGTCGTTGGTGTGGGTGTAGACCTTCGGCCACAGGGTGCGGCGGTTCCAGTCGTCGATGACCTCGTGCAGCTGCGGCTTGTCGTCGACGGTGTACGGGCGGTCGTAGAAGGTGCGGACCGCGAAGATCTGCTGGTCCTCCTCACCGCGGAACATGAAGTACGCGCGGAACTCCTCCCACGGCGCCGCGAGGTCACCCTCGTCGTCGACGACGTACTTGAGCTCCATCTGCTCCAGCAGCTGCTTGACCAGGTCCTGGTCGGGGATGACCACGTTTCCGGCAGTCTCGGACGGATCGGGGTCCGGCTGGCCCCCGAAATTCGGAATCGAGGACGGGTCGATGCTCACCGTTGAGGTTCCCTTCGTACGGATTACCCGCCATCCTCCCCCATCCGGGGACGGAGCGTCACAGTGACTTCGCCGTGCCGACGATCAGCCGGTCGCCGGCTCGGTCCACGCGCACGGTGTCGCCGTCACGCACCTCGCCGGAGAGGATCTCCCGGGCGAGCTGGTCGCCGATGGCGGTCTGGACGAGACGGCGCAGCGGCCGGGCGCCGTACGCGGGGTCATTGCCCTCGTCGGCGAGCCAGTCCAAGGCCTCGTCCGTGACTTCCAGCGTAAGCCGACGGTCCCGCAGCCGGGCCGCGAGCCGGTCGGTCTGCAGCCGCGCGATGTGGCGCAGCTCGTCCTTGGCGAGCGCGGAGAAGACCACGATGTCGTCGAGCCGGTTGAGGAACTCCGGCTTGAAGGACACCCGGACCGTCTCCAGGACGCTCTCCTTCTTCTCGGCCGCGCTGAGCACCGGGTCCACCAGGAAGTGGCTGCCGAGGTTGGAGGTGAGGATGAGGATGACGTTACGGAAGTCAACGGTCCGGCCCTGGCCGTCCGTCAGCCGCCCGTCGTCCAGCACCTGCAGCAGGACGTCGAACACCTCGGGGTGCGCCTTCTCGACCTCGTCGAGCAGCACCACGCTGTACGGGCGCCTGCGCACCGCCTCGGTGAGCTGGCCGCCCTCCTCGTAGCCGACGTAGCCGGGCGGGGCGCCGACCAGGCGGGCGACGGAGTGCTTCTCGCCGTACTCGCTCATGTCGATACGGACCATGGCGCGCTCGTCGTCGAAGAGGAAGTCGGCGAGAGCCTTGGCCAGTTCGGTCTTGCCGACGCCGGTCGGGCCGAGGAACAGGAAGGAACCGGTGGGGCGGTCGGGGTCGGCGATGCCGGACCGCGCGCGGCGTACGGCGTCGGAGACGGACCGTACGGCCTGGGTCTGGCCGATCAGCCGCCTGCCCAGTTCTTCCTCCATACGGAGGAGTTTCTCGGTCTCGCCCTCCAGAAGGCGCCCGGCGGGAATGCCGGTCCAGGCGGCGACGACGCCTGCGATGTCGTCGGGGCCGACCTCCTCGCCGACCATGCCCTCCAGCTCCTGCTGGGCGGCGATCGCCACCTCCAGCTCCTTCTCGGCGGCCGGGATCAGCTCAGTGCGGATCTTGCCGGGGGTGACCCAGTCGCCGGTCTCGGGGGCCTTGAGCTCGGCGAGTTCGCGTTCGGTCTCCAGCTCGTCGAGCCGCTTCTTCAGCTCGCCGACCCGGGTGTGGATCGCCTTCTCCTTCTGCCACCGGGCCGTCAGGCCGCGCAGCTGCTCCTCGCGCTCGGCGCGGTCCTTGCGCAGCCGCTCCAGGCGCTCGCGGCCGTCGTCGGACAGGTCCTGCTCGGGGTCGCGCTTCTTGAACAGGCCCCGCTCCTTGTCGGCCGAGGCGCTGGCCAGCAACGACTCCTCCTCCATCCGCAGCCGGTCGACGGCGCGCTGCAGCTCGTCGATCTCGACGGGCGAGGAGTCCATCTCCATCTGCAGCCGGGACGCGGCCTCGTCCACCAGGTCGATGGCCTTGTCGGGCAGGAAGCGTGAGGTGATGTAGCGGTCGGAGAGCTGGGCGGCGGCGATCAGCGCCGAGTCGGCGATCTGTACGCCGTGATGCGCCTCGTACCGTCCCTTGAGGCCGCGCAGAATGGCGACCGTGTCCTGCACCGAGGGCTCGGCGACCAGCACCTGCTGGAAGCGCCGCTCCAGCGCGGGGTCCTTCTCGATGCGCTCGCGGTACTCGTCGAGGGTGGTCGCGCCGACCATGCGCAGCTCGCCGCGCGCCAGCATCGGCTTGAGCATGTTGCCCGCGTCCATGGCGGAGTCGCCGCCGGCGCCCGCGCCGACGACCGTATGCAGCTCGTCGATGAAGGTGATGACCCGGCCGTCGCTGGCCTTGATCTCGGCGAGTACGGCCTTCAGCCGCTCCTCGAACTCCCCGCGGTACTTCGCCCCGGCCACCATCGCGCCCAGGTCCAGTGCCACCAGCCGCTTGCCGCGCAGCGACCCGGGCACGTCGCCCTTGACGATGCGCTGGGCGAGGCCTTCGACGACGGCGGTCTTGCCGACGCCCGGCTCGCCGATGAGCACAGGGTTGTTCTTGGTGCGGCGGCTCAGCACCTGCACCACGCGCCGGATCTCGTTGTCCCGGCCGATGACCGGGTCGAGCTTGCCCTCGCGGGCGGCGGCGGTGAAGTCGGTGCCGTACTTCTCCAGCGCCTTGTAGGTCCCCTCGGGGTCCTGACTGGT
This sequence comes from Streptomyces sp. NPDC059373, assembly GCF_042751495.1. NCBI lineage: Bacteria > Bacillati > Actinomycetota > Actinomycetes > Kitasatosporales > Streptomycetaceae > Streptomyces > Streptomyces sp. NPDC059373. The sequence continues at coordinate 143,221 of NZ_JBHYXC010000002.1, forward strand.
CACGCGCTGCCCTCCCCGGGTGGTCTCGAACGCGTCCAGCAGCTTCTTGCCGGTCGCACCGTACTGCGTCAGCAGCTCACCGGCCGGACCGCCCTTCACGGCGATCCCGATCAGCAGGTGCTCGGTGGAGATGTACGCGTCCCCGAGCTCCTTCGCCCGGGTCGTCGCGTCGGCCACCACTGCCAGCAGATCGCGGTTCGCCCCGGGCGGTGCCACGGTCGAACCCTGCACGCTGGGCTGGGCCTCGACCAGCTTCTCCGCGCCCTGGCGTACGGTGCCGGGCTCGGCGCCCGAGCTGGTCAGCAGGTCGAGGATGTTCTCGTTCTCCGGCTGCTCCAACAGCGCGAGCAGCACATGCGCAGGCGTCAGGTCCGGATGCCCGCCGGACACCGCCTTCGCATTGGCGGCGTTCAGCGCTTCCCGGCTCTTGATGGTCAGCTCGGCGTCCACGTCCGCGTAGCCCTCCTCCTCGGTCGGCGGTCAAAACCTGCTGTTTCCAACCTGAGACAAGTTGAGTCTATTCCACTCAAGGTTGCGACCGCCAGCATGCGCGGCGCACAGCCGCACCTCAGCTGCCCCACAGCCCTGATCGAACCTCATCGAACCTCTTCGCTGATCCTTCACACCTCTGCCAAGATCCCCACAGGGAGGGGATCCTTTACATGTCCATACGCAGTCGCGCGGCCTCCGTCGCCGTGCTCTCGCTTGCCATCGCCGCCGCCGGCCTGGCGCCCGCCACCACCGCGCAGGCCGCCGTCACGTGCCCCAGCGGCTACTGGAAGGCGCAGTACTACCCCAACACCACCTTCAAGGGTGACCCCAAGAAGACCGCCTGCGAGACAGGCATCAGCAAGGACTACGGAACCGGCGACCCGGCAGGCGTCACCCTGCCGAAGGACAACTTCGGCATCCGCTGGACCATGACCCGCGACTTCGGCTCCGGCGGACCGTTCGCCTTCTCCACCGCCGTACGCGACGGCGTCCACGTCTACCTCGACGGCAAGCGGAAGATCGACCTCTGGAAGGACGTGACCACGACCCGGAAGAAGACCGTCAACGTCACCGTCCCCAAGGGCAAGCACACCATCACCGTCAAGTTCGCCGCCTTCAAGGGCAGGGCGAACATCACGTTCGGCTACACCCCGCGCACTTCGGCCGGCGTCGACAAGGTCAAGCCGCTGGCTCCGACCGGCATGCACGCGGCGTACCTCAGCAACGGCGACGGCAGCCTGTACTGGTCCGGCAACGTCGAACTCGACCTCGCCGGTTACCGCGTCTACCGCCGCCCGTCGACGGCCACCACCTGGACGAAGATCAGCGGAAGCTCGCTGCTGACCTCACCCGCGTACACCGACCGGCCGCCCTCCACGGGCCTGCAGTACGTGTATGCCGTCACCGCGGTCGACAGGGCCGGCAACGCCTCCGCCAAGTCCTCCGGCGCCGCCGTCACCACACCCGACTGGACCGCCCCCGCCGTCCCGACAGGCCTGAGCGCCACGTATGACGACGACACCGCCCAAGCCACCCTGACCTGGAACGCCAACACCGAGGCCGACCTCGCCGGTTACCAGGTCTACGTCCGTACGGGCTCCGCCGGCGACTGGACCGCGGGCCCCGTGGTGACGTCGACCGGCTACACCACCTCGCCGGCGACCACGGGCGAGACGTACGAGTACGCCATCACCGCCCTCGACAAGGTCAACAACTCCTCGGCCAAGTCCCCGGTGGTGAGCGTCACTTCGCGCGACGACCTCCACCCCGCGGCCATCACCGACCTCACGGCGACGGTCACCGCCAACTCGGCGGTGAAGCTGAGCTGGACCATGCCGACGACCCGCTTCGCCACGGTTTACCACGTCTACCGGTCGACCACCTCGCCGGTGGAGATCACCTCCGCGAACTACCTCGAGGACTGCTACCAGCCGACCGACACCGACCCTGCCCCGTACGCGGTGACCTGCACCGACAGCAATGTCCCGCTGCGCGGGGTCACGTACTACTACGCCGTCACCGTGGTCAACTGGGACGAGAACATCCAGTCGGACGCCTCGAACGAGGTCTCCGCCACCGTCCCGGACTGACCCTCTGACACCCTGCTGACCATGACGATCAACCCGCGCGACCCCGGCCCCGACTACCTCGCCTTCTGGCGTGAGTACCACCTCTGCACCCTGACCACCCACCGCCCCGACGGCTCTCCGCACGTCGTCCCGGTCGGCGTGACGTACGACCCCGGGGCCGGGGTCGCGCGCATCATCACCAACAAGGCCAGCCGCAAGGTCGCCAACATCCTCGCGGCCCGGCCCGAGGCCGCCCGGGTCGCCGTCTGCCAGATCGACCGGGCGCGCTGGGCCACCCTCGAAGGCACCGCCACCGTCAACACCGACCCGGCGGCCGTCGCCGACGCCGTACGCCGCTACGCGGAGCGGTACGGCCGCACCCCCGGCGAGAACCCGAGCCGGGTCGTGATCGAGATCGCCCTCACCCGGGCGATGGGCCGGCCCTGACCCGCAGACGACAACAGGCCCGCCACCCTCCCGGGTGACGGGCCTGACTGCTCCGCGCTGAGAACGGCTGTGCAGGAGTGGCTACTCCGGCCGCTTGGGCCGCCACACCACCAGCGCGCTGGTCTGCTGGACGTCCTGGTACGGGACCAGGTCGCGCCGGTACGAGGCATGGACCTGGGCCTCGCGCTGTTGGAGGGCGGCGGCGGCACCCTCCACGGCGGCGGCGAGCTCGGCGACGCGGTCCTGGAGGGCGGCGACCTGGTTCTCGAGCTCGATGATGCGCTTGATGCCGGCGAGGTTGATGCCCTCGTCCTGCGACAACCGCTGCACTTCACGCAGCAGCTGGATGTCGCGGGCGGAGTAGCGGCGGCCACGGCCGGCGGTGCGGCCGGGGGAGACCAGGCCGAGGCGGTCGTACTGGCGGAGGGTCTGGGGATGGAGGCCTGAGAGCTGGGCGGCCACCGAGATGACGTAGACCGGCGATTCCTCGGTCAGTTCATAGGGGTTACGCCCCCTGACACCGCCGATGCCGTCCATGCCGTCCATGCTCATGACGTCAGGCTCCCTTCGCGGCCTTGAACAGCTCTGCCCGTGGATCGAAGTCCGAGGTCGCGTTCCGGTACGCCTCCAGGGCGTCCAGGGCCTTGCCCTCGCTGGCCGGCGGGACGGCGACCTCGACGGTGACGAGAAGGTCGCCCCGGGTGCCGTCCTTGCGCACGGCGCCCTTGCCGCGGGCGCGCAGCGTACGGCCGTTGGGGGTGCCCGGGGGCAGCTTGAGCCGCACCGGGGGGCCGCCGAGGGTGGGGACCTGGATCTCGCCGCCGAGGGCCGCCTCCGTGAAGGAGACCGGGACGGTGACCGTGAGGTTGTCGCCCTTGCGGCCGAACACGGGGTGCGGGTCGACGTGGATCATCACGTACAGGTCACCCGACGGGCCGCCGGTCTCGCCGGGGGCACCCTTGCCGCGCAGGCGGATCTTCTGGTTGTCCGTCACGCCGGCCGGGATGCGGACCTGCATGGTGCGGGAGGAGCGGGCCCGGCCACTGCCCTTGCAGACGTCGCAGGGGTTCTGGGCGATGAGGCCCCGGCCCTTGCAGTCGACGCAGGGGTCGGTGAGGGAGAAGCCACCGCCGCCGCCGCGCGAGACCTGGCCGGTGCCGACGCAGGTGGGGCACACGCGGGGCGTGCCGTTGGTGTCGCCGGTGCCGGCGCAGGCCTTGCAGGGGGCCTGGCTGGACATCCGCAGCGGCACGGTCGCGCCGTCCACGGCCTCGGTGAAGCTGAGCGTCACCTCGGTCTCGATGTCCTGGCCACGGCGCGGCTGGACGCGTCCGGGGCCGCGGTTGAACAGGCCGCCGAAGACATCGCCGAGGCCGCCGCCGAAGCCGCCGCCCGCCGTGCCGCCGCCGCCCTGGCTGCCACCGAAGAGGTCGCCCAGGTCGAAGCCACCGCTGAAGCCGCCGGGCCCCTGGCCGGGACGGCCGAAGCCGCCGCTGCCGAAGAGGGCGCGGCCCTCGTCGTACTCCTTGCGGCGCTTGGTGTCCGACAGGACGTCGTTGGCCTCGGAGATCTCCTTGAAACGCTCCTCGGCCTTGGCGTCGCCCTTGTTCGCGTCCGGGTGGAACTCCCGGGCGAGCTTGCGGTACGCCTTTTTGATCTCGGCCTCGGTGGCGTCCTTCGGGACGCCGAGGACCTTGTAAAGATCTTTCTCCAGCAGGTCCCTGCTGATGCTCATCCTCGACGTCCCTCCTTCCTGCTTCCTGCGTGTGACGCGTCAGCCCTGTTCGGGGCCACCGTTCTCCTCTTCGGACGTCTCATCGGCCTTCTGCGCCCCCGGCTGGGGCTCGGCGACCGCCACCCGCGCGGGGCGGATGGTGCGTTCACCGATGCGATACCCGGGCTGGAGGACTTGCACGCAGGTGGTCTGGGTGACGTCCGGCGAGTAACTGTGCATCAGGGCCTCGTGCACCAGCGGGTCGAAGGGCTCGCCCTCCTTGCCGAACTGCTGCAGGCCCAGCTTGGCGGCCACGGTCTCCAGCGACTCGCCGACGGACTTGAAGCCGCCGACCAGCTCGCCGTGATCCCGCGCCCGGCCGATGTCGTCGAGGACCGGGAGCAGTTCGGTCAGGAGGTTCGCGATGGCGATCTCCCGGACCGCGATACGGTCCCGCTCCACCCGGCGACGGTAGTTCTGGTACTCGGCCTGGAGCCGCTGGAGGTCCGCGGTGCGCTCGCCGAGCGCGGTACGGGCCTGGTCCAGCTGCGCCTGCAGGGCTGTGGCCGTGGTACCGGCAGTGGAACTTGCGTCCCCGGCCGGGGCGCCCGGGCCCGCCTGGTCGGCGGGCCCGGCGCCCTGCGCCGCGTCGTTCGTTACGGATTCCGCGGCGTCGGCAGAGGGGACATCAGGCTCCTGGTTGTGGTCGAAGCCCTGGGTCTCCTCCGTCACGCGGCACCGTCCTTCTTGTCCTCGTCGACGATCTCGGCGTCCACGACGTCGTCCTCAGCGGCGGCCTGCTGGGCGCCCGCGTCGGCCGAACCGGCGCCGGCCGCGCCCGCACCCTCGGACTGGGCGTTGGCGTAGAGCGCCTGGCCCAGCTTCTGGCTGGTGGCGGCGACCTTCTCGGTGGCCTCGCGAATGGCGCCGGTGTCGTCGCCCTTCAGCTTCTCCTTGAGGTCCGCGATCGAGGTCTCGACCTCGGCCTTGACGTCACCGGGGACCTTGTCCGCGTTGTCGGCGATGAACTTCTCGGTCTGGTAGACGAGCTGCTCGGCCTGGTTGCGGGTCTCGGCGGCCTCGCGGCGCTTGTGGTCCTCGTCCGCGTACTGCTCGGCCTCGCGCATCATGCGGTCGATGTCGTCCTTCGGCAGCGCCGAGCCGCCGGTGACGGTCATCCGCTGCTCCTTGCCAGTGCCGAGATCCTTGGCGCCGACGTGCATGATGCCGTTGGCGTCGATGTCGAAGGTGACCTCGATCTGCGGGACGCCGCGGGGGGCCGGCGGGAGGCCGGTCAGCTCGAACATGCCGAGCTTCTTGTTGTACGCCGCGATCTCGCGCTCGCCCTGGTAGACCTGGATCTGCACGGACGGCTGGTTGTCCTCGGCCGTCGTGAAGATCTCGGAGCGCTTGGTCGGGATGGTCGTGTTGCGCTCGATCAGCTTGGTCATGATGCCGCCCTTGGTCTCGATACCGAGGGACAGCGGGGTGACGTCGAGCAGCAGGACGTCCTTGACCTCGCCCTTGAGCACACCGGCCTGAAGCGCGGCGCCGATGGCGACGACCTCGTCCGGGTTGACGCCCTTGTTGGCGTCCTGACCGCCGGTCAGCTCCTTGACGAGCTCGGCGACGGCGGGCATCCGGGTCGAGCCGCCGACCAGGACCACGTGGTCGATCTCGGACAGCTGGATGCCGGCGTCCTTGATGACGTTGTGGAACGGGGTCTTGCAGCGGTCGAGCAGGTCCGCGGTCAGCTGCTGGAACTGGGCGCGGGTGAGTTTCTCGTCCAGGTGCAGCGGGCCCTCGGCGGAAGCCGTGATGTAGGGCAGGTTGATCGAGGTCTCGGTGGACGAGGACAGCTCGATCTTCGCCTTCTCGGCGGCCTCACGCAGGCGCTGCAGCGCCATCTTGTCCTTGGAGAGGTCCACGCCGTGGCCGGAGTGGAACTGCTTCACCAGGAAGTCGACGACGCGCTGGTCCCAGTCGTCACCGCCGAGGTGGTTGTCACCGTTGGTGGCCTTCACCTCGACGACGCCGTCACCGATCTCCAGGAGGGACACGTCGAAGGTGCCGCCACCGAGGTCGAAGACGAGAATGGTCTGGTCGTCCTTGTCGAGGCCGTAGGCGAGGGCGGCCGCCGTCGGCTCATTGACAATACGCAGAACGTTGAGACCCGCGATCTCGCCGGCCTCCTTGGTCGCCTGGCGCTCCGAGTCGTTGAAGTACGCCGGCACGGTGATGACCGCGTCGGTGACCTTCTCGCCCAGGTAGGCCTCGGCGTCCCGCTTCAGCTTCTGCAGGATGAACGCGGAGATCTGCTGCGGGTTGAAGTCCTTGCCGTCCAGGTTGATCTTCCAGTCGGTGCCCATGTGGCGCTTGACCGACCGGATGGTCCTGTCGACGTTCGTTACCGCCTGGCGCTTGGCGACCTCGCCGACCAGCACCTCGCCGTTCTTGGCGAAGGCGACGACGGAAGGCGTGGTCCTGGCGCCCTCGGCGTTGGTGATGACGGTGGGCTCGCCGCCTTCCAGAACGCTGACGACGGAGTTAGTCGTGCCCAGGTCGATGCCGACCGCACGTGCCATTTTGGAATCCTCCAGCGACTTGAGTGGAACTGGCTCAAGAGTGCCTCACCGGTTCGCCGGTGTCAAAAGGCCTGAGCCCTCCAGACTCAACCTTCCTCCGCGTAAGGGGCGCATAAGTAGCTTAGTCGCAGGTCAGAGGCACCGCGAGGGCCTCCGGGGCCCGATAACGGGTCGTACAGGCGACGCAGATCACCGGCAGGGCGGCTTCTGGTGGCTGGGGGAAGACGATAATCTCGTGGAAACTGGATAAGTTACTGCTTAGTAAGAACGACCGTAAGTACCGCTCTCGCAGGTCCGAGGAGCCCCGTAATGCAACTCGCCGCGATCATCGTGTCGCTGGTCCTCACCGCGGTCGGCGTTGCGCTCATCAGCCGCGCCGTCGCGCAGATCTACCGGTTCGTGAAGCTCGGCCGGCCCACCCCGGCAGGCGCGCGCACGGGCAACCCGGTGCAGCGCAGCAAGACGCTCGCCAAGGAGTTCGTCGGGCACACCCGGATGAACCGGTGGGGCGTCGTCGGCGTCGCGCACTGGTTCGTGGCCGTGGGCTTCCTGACGCTCGGGCTGACGATCGTCACCGCGTACGGCCAGCTGTTCAAGGCCGACTGGACGCTGCCGGTGCTCGGCGACTTCCTGCCGTACGAGGTGTACACCGAGTTCATCGCGCTGGCCACGACCGTCGGCATCCTGGTGCTGATCGGGATCCGGCTGCTGAGCCTGCCCTCCCGCGCCGGCCGCAAGTCCCGCTTCGCGGGGTCGAAGGCCTGGCAGGCGTACTTCGTCGAGTACGTCATCCTCGTCATCGGCCTGGCCATCGTGACGCTCCGGGGCCTGGAGGGCGCGCTGCACGGCGTGGACCACTACGAGGCCGCGTACTTCGCCTCGTACCCGCTGGTCGCCGCCTTCCACGGACTGAGCACCGGGACGCTGCAGAACCTGGTCTACCTCGTCGCGATGATCAAGCTCGGCGTCACCATGACCTGGGCGATCACGGTCGCGCTGAACACCAACATGGGCGTGGCCTGGCACCGCTTCCTGGCCTTCCCCAACATCTGGTTCAAGCGCGAGGAGTCCGGCGCGACCGCGCTCGGCGCGCTGCAGCCGATGGTGTCGGCCGGGGTGCCGATCAACTTCGAGGACCCGGGCGAGGACGACCAGTTCGGCGTCTCGCAGGTCGAGCACTTCTCCTGGAAGGGCATCCTCGACTTCTCCACCTGTACGGAGTGCGGCCGCTGCCAGTCGCAGTGCCCCGCCTGGAACACCGGCAAGCCGCTCTCGCCGAAGCTGCTGATCATGAGCTTGCGCGACCACGCCCACGCCAAGGCGCCCTACCTGCTCGCCGGCGGCGGCAAGGACGCCGAGGGCGAGGAGAAGGCCACGCCGGAGCAGCTCGCCGGCGTCCCGGCGGCCGCCCTCGCCGAGGCCGAGCGCCCGCTGATCGGCACGGCCGAGGAGAACGGGGTCATCGACCCCGACGTGCTGTGGTCCTGCACCACCTGCGGCGCCTGCGTCGAGCAGTGCCCGGTGGACATCGAGCACATCGACCACATCGTCGACATGCGCCGCTACCAGGTGATGATCGAGTCCTCGTTCCCGAGCGAGGCCGGCACGATGCTCAAGAACCTGGAGAAGAAGGGCAACCCCTGGGGCCTGCCCAAGAAGCAGCGCCTGGCCTGGGTCAAGGAGGTCGACTTCGAGGTCCCGGTCGTCGGCGAGGACATCGAGGACCTCAGCGAGGTCGAGTACCTGTACTGGGTCGGCTGCGCCGGCTCCCTGGAGGACCGGGCCAAGAAGACCACCAAGGCCTTCGCCGAGCTGCTCAACATCGCGGGCGTGAAGTTCGCGATCATGGGCGGCGAGGAGAACTGCACCGGTGACTCCGCCCGCCGCCTGGGCAACGAGTTCCTCTTCCAGCAGCTCGGCCAGGAAAACGTCGCCATGCTCAACATGGCCTTCGGCGAGGACGACGAGGACGAGAGCACCAAGCTCCCCAAGGCCAAGAAGAAGATCGTCGCGACCTGCCCGCACTGCTTCAACACCATCGCCAACGAATACCCGCAGCTCGGCGGCGAGTACGAGGTCGTCCACCACACCCAGCTGCTCCAGCACCTCGTCGACGAGGGCAAGCTCGTCCCGGTCACCCCGGTCGAGGGTCTGATCACCTACCACGACCCCTGCTACCTGGGCCGCCACAACAAGGTCTACACACCGCCGCGCGAGATCATCGCCTCGGTGCCGGGCCTGCGCAACGAGGAGATGCACCGCCACAAGGAGCGCGGTTTCTGCTGCGGCGCGGGCGGCGCCAGGATGTGGATGGAGGAGCGGATCGGCAAGCGCGTCAACAACGAGCGCGTGGACGAGGCGCTGTCCCTCAACCCGGACATCGTCTCCACCGCCTGCCCCTTCTGCCTCGTCATGCTGTCCGACTCCGTCAACGGCAAGAAGAACGACGGCCAGGCGAAGGAGTCGCTCCAGGTCGTGGACGTCTCCCAGCTCCTGCTCGAGTCGGTCAGGACCCCGGCCGAGGCCGCCCCCCAGTCCAACGCGGACTCGGAGCCCGAGCCGGTGAAGTAGCGGTACCCATACGTCGAGGCCGGCCCGGATGCGTCCGGGCCGGCCTCACGCGTTCCGTACGCGGCCCGCTACTTGACTCCGTACTGCTTCAGCAGCTGCGCGAACTGCGCCGCGTCGTGCAGCTTCGAGGAGTCCGTCGAGGCCACCTCCTTGCCGTTGATCTTCACGTACGGAGTGCCCTGGGCGCCGCTCGACTCGAAGGCCTTCTCGGACTGCTTGACGAAGCTGTCGTACGTGCCCTTCTGCACGGCGGCGTCGAAGGCCGTGCCGCGCAGTCCGTCGACCTTGCTCGCGATGCTCAGCAGGAAGTCGGCGGTGAAGCCGTCCACGGACTCGTCGGGCTGGTTGGCGTACAGCGCCTCGTGGTACGGAACGAACTTGCCCTGCTCCAGCGAGGCGCGCAGCGCGTTGGCGGCGCGCTTGGAGCCATTGCCGCCGAGGTTGCCGTCCAGGAAGGAGGCGAGGGTGTACTGGATCTTGACCTTGCCGGACTTCGCGAGGGAGGCGAGGGTCGGGCCGGAGGCGGTCTCGAAGCTCTTGCAGATGGGGCAGCGCAGATCCTCGTAGACCTGGACCGTGTTCTTCGCGGACGCCTGACCGACGGTGATCGTCGTGCCGTCGGAGCTGAGCTTCGCCGGTATCGCCGCGAGCACGGCGGGGTCGGACAGCTCTGGGCCGCCCGTGGCCGAGACCGTGGAGGACGGAGTGGCCTTGGAGCCGGAGTCCGTCACCGCACCCAGCGGGTCGCAGGACGTCACCGTCAGCGTGATCAGCACGGCGGCGGCAGCGGCGACAGCGGCTCGCCCGGCGGTTCGTACAGCCATGAAATGGTCCCTTCCGATTGCTCGTTGGCATGAACGCTATGGGCTGACGGGCCCCAGTAGCCAACCCGAAGAACTTCCGCCTCCCGTGCAACCAAATGGTCCGGGACAACCCATCGCCGCCCCGCACCCCCCGTCCCCCGCAGCCGGCCCGGATCTGTCACAGGTTGGCAGCAAAGCCTCCAGGTGGGCGAGGGGCCGCTCCCCCACCGACCCGGACCGGGTAATTTCGAGTACGTGGCTGGATTCAGGAACAGACGCGGACGGGACCGGGACGTGCAACCGCAGAACACGCAGCCGTACGGGCAGCAGCAGACCTACGGGCAACCGCAGCAGCAGCCCCCGTACGGCTCCGGCTACGGATACGCCCCCGCCGCCGGAGAAGGCGAGCCCGAGTACTTCGGTACCCCGGGGCCCGCCCCCGCGCCCTCGTACAACGACAACCCCGGCCACACCCGCGCCTTCACCCTCGGCGGCGCCCCCGACGCCGCCCAGCAGTCGGGCGGCCAGGACCACGTCGCCACGTACCGCGCCGGCCAGACCACCGCCCCTCCGACCGGCCCGCGCCTGCCCTGGAAGCAGCTGATCAGCGGCATCGTGCTGCGCCCGGCCGCCACCTTCTGGCAGATGCGCGACTACCAGGTCTGGGGCCCGGCGCTCACCGTCACCTTCCTCTACGGCCTGCTCGCCGTCTTCGGCTTCGACGCGGCCCGCCAGGACGTGCTCAACGCCACCATGTCCAACAGCATCCCCTGGGTGATCTGCACCGCCATCGCCGTCATCCTCAGCGGCCTCATGCTCGGCGCCGTCACCAACGCCCTCGCCCGCCAGTTCGGCGGCGACGGCGCCTGGGCCCCCACCATCGGCCTCGCGATGCTCATCACCTCCCTCACCGACGCCCCCCGCCTGTTCTTCGCCCTCTTCCTCGGCAGCGCCAACAGCTTCGTCCAGGTCCTCGGCTGGATCACCTGGCTCGCCGGCGCCGCCCTCCTGACCTCCATGGTCAGCAAGTCCCACGACCTCCCCTGGCCCAAGGCCCTGGGCGCGGCCTCCATCCAGCTGATCGCGCTGCTGGTGCTCTTCAAGCTCCCGGTGATCTGATCCGAACGTACGTAAGGGGCGCCCTCAAAGGAGAGCGCCCCTTACCAAGCGTCTGTACCGACCGACCGACGCCTACGCGTCGAGCACCTGCCCCTGGCGCCGCACGACCGGCGGTTCGACACTCCACGGGAAGTTGATCCAGTCGTCGGTCCGCTTCCACACGTACTCGCACTTCACCAGCGACTGCGTCTTCTCGTAGATCACCGCGCTGCGCACGTCCGCGACCTGATCCACGCAGAAGTCGCGCACCAGCTTCAGAGTCTTCCCGGTGTCCGCCACGTCGTCGGCGATCAGCACCTTCTTGCGCGAGAAGTCGATCGCGTTCGGCACCGGCGCCAGCATCACCGGCATCTCCAGCGTCGTCCCGACGCCCGTGTAGAACTCGACGTTCACGAGGTGGATGTTCTTGCAGTCCAGCGCGTACGCCAGTCCGCCCGCCACGAAGACCCCGCCCCGCGCGATCGACAGCACTATGTCCGGCTCGTAGCCGTCGTCCGCGATCGTCTGCGCCAGGTCGCGCACGGCCCCGCCGAAGCCCTCGTACGTCAGGTTCTCCCGCGCCTCCGACCCCATGCGCGTCACACCTGCGTCCGGTGGAAGTTCATGAACGACCGCGACGGCGTCGGTCCCCGCTGCCCCTGATACCGCGACCCGTACTTGTCCGACCCGTACGGGAACTCCGCCGGCGACGTCAGCCGGAACAGGCACAGCTGCCCGATCTTCATCCCCGGCCACAGCTTGATCGGCAGGGTCGCCACATTCGACAGCTCCAGCGTCACATGCCCGGAGAACCCCGGGTCGATGAACCCCGCCGTCGAGTGCGTCAGCAGCCCCAGCCGGCCCAGCGAGCTCTTGCCCTCCAGCCGCGACGCGACATCGTCCGGCAGCGAGATGACCTCGTACGTCGACGCCAGCACGAACTCACCCGGATGCAGAATGAACGCGTCATCCCCCTCCGGCTCCACCAGCCGCGTCAGGTCCGGCTGCTCGACCGCCGGATCGATGTGCGGGTACCGGTGGTTCTCGAACACCCTGAAGAACCGGTCCAGCCGGACATCAATGCTCGACGGCTGCACCATCGACGGCTCATACGGGTCCACGCGCACCCGTCCGCTGTCGATCTCGGTCCGGATGTCCTTGTCAGAGAGAAGCACGCAACGAAGGTTACGCGGACCACGCGGCCCGGGCCGAATCCACCCCGACGCCGCGCGCCCCGCCCGCTCCTACTTCTACTTCTGCGGCTCCCGCACATCCACCGGCACCGCACTCCTCAACCGCGCACACCCCGGACACCGGATCAACCGTCCCGGCCCCAGCCGGTCGGCCCCGAGGTTCTGCATCGGAAACGTAGTGGTGCTGAACACGTGCCCCTCGGCACAACGAACGACGGTGCGATCCATCGCTCCCCTTCCCTGCACGCCAACGACGAAAGCCACATTAGGGGATCAACCACCCACCCCACACGCGGCACTCCGCGCCCACCCGCACCAGGAAATCGCCCCCAACCTACGCCCCACCCCACCCTCCCCGCACCCACTCCCCCACAGCACAAAGGCCCCTCGACGCATGCGTCCGGGGCCTGCCATGAGGTACAGTGTGCGACGATGAACCGCCCCCAGGGCGATCTTCGCGGGTGTAGTTTAATGGTAGAACATGAGCTTCCCAAGCTCAGAGCGCGGGTTCGATTCCCGTCACCCGCTCCAATGCATAGCCCCAGGTCAAAGACCCGGGGCTGATTTATTGTCTAGACCTATTCTCACGCTCGTGCCAGATCCGTGCCAGAAGGCGGGATCCCTTTCAGGCCGCTTCCTGCGTACGGCGCGGCGTGAAGCGAACGATGACCTCGCCGCGCTCGGGGGCGACGTGAATGTCCAGGTCGGACTCCATCGCCTGGGCCAGCCGCGAGAGCAGCGGCAAGGTCGGGGTGGTGCCACCCAGCTCTATACGCGAGATCCCGGGTTGGGTCATGCCCGCCCGTCGGGCGAGCTCGCTTTGTGAAATGCCAAGTTGCCGACGCCTCGCGCGTACTCCGTCAGCCAGACGCTGCGCATAGTCCACCGTGCCCCCTACGCGGCGTGCGTGTCGAAGGACACGGCGGTGCCACCCGACGGAGCCAGGTGCACATCCACGCCCACCTCCAGTGCCGCAGCCAGCCGGGCGAGCAAGTCCGAAGTGACCGGCAGTGCTCCTCCGACCTCAATGCGGTCGACCTCGTCGGCCGAGGTACCGAGCCGACGCGCCAAATCCTCCTGGGAAAGACCCAGTTCGGTACGCCGGTCGTAGACAAGCTGGCCGAGCGCCATGGCAAGCCGGATCTGCTCGCGCTCCAGTGTCACCTCGGGGGGTTCGGTGTACCCCTCGGCCAGCTGCCGCTCACGGGCCAGCTTCCAGCGTGCGTGGTTCATCGTTCCTCCTCGTGTGCCTCTCGACTGTACGTCTCGTGGGCAGCCGGATGCTCCGCCTCGCACAGCTGCTTGGCCTGCCTTGCCCGCTTCACCTCGGCATCCTCACGCATCTTCGTCTTACGGAAAACCGTCAGCAACACGATCCGCTGCCCGGGAGCGAGCCAGTACGAGATCCGCATGGCGTCACCACTCAGGCTCAGGCGCAGTTCCCGCACGCCGCCACCCAGATAACGGGAATGGGGTTCACCCAGCGTCGTCGGCCGCTCGGCCAGAAGCTCGGCCTTCTCCTCGACCTGCCGATAGTGCTGCGGCGACAGGTTGGCGAGCCATTGCCGCACCTCCGGCTCGATCTCGACCACGTACAACTCGCCCATACCAGGGATCGTATATCACAAATACGGTATGGGCGAAGCCGCCCCAACCAAGCCACGCCCGGCCGGAGCGCCAGCCCATCACCTCCGAGCCTCGGATCGCATCCGCGGCGCGGCCCCCGGGCGGTGGGCGACAGGGCCGAAGCAATCCGGCAGTGCCGGATCCGCCACTGAAATCGTCAGACCGTCCGGATCCGCCGCGTTGCTAAAAGGCCGACTCCGGCAACGGACAAGGAGAGCGGACGCTCGTGCCAGATCCGTGCCAGATAGGACGGGGCACCACGGTCAACAGCGGTCAGCCCACGAGGCCACGCAGCCAGGCACACGTAGTTGTTTCCGCAGGTCAAAATCATCCCCCGACCCGAAGGACCTGTGATTCCCAAGCTCAGAGCGCGGGTTCGATTCCCGTCTCCCGCTCCACAATGAAGTCCTAGGTCAGCGGCCTGGGGCTTGTTTATTGTCTAGACCTATCGAAGCCATCGCACCACTTGCGCACCACTGGAAAAGGGCGGGGCGGCAGTCACGGGCTCAGGTCCACCGTTCGCAGCAAGAGGTCGGCGAAGCGAGGAAGTCCCGCCTTCCCCAGGCGAGTGATCGCGTCATGCGCTGTCATCGGTGGGTTGCGTTTTTCGGCAGCCAGCAGGACGACAGCGTCGGACACTTCCTAAGGCAACTCGCCATGCAGCTCGCACAGATAGGTGTCCGGGTCGAGAACGCGTACGCCGCGCGCCGCGAGTTCGCCGGCGGGGAAGTCATCAAGATTCCAGGTGATCAGCGCGGTCGCCCCAGCGGCCACTGCAACCGCCTTGCCGGATGCCGCAGTCGTAGAGCCGTTCGACGCCTGCGCTTAGGGCTCTAAGGTATCTACTGACGGGTTCGCGTCAAGTCGAGCCCGAGGGGTGGAGGGGGAACGGCGCGATGCCGATTGCCGAAGACATAAGACGCACAAGGCGTACCGGGCGCAACGGCCGCACAAGGCTCCGCGCATCGGGGCTTCTCGCACTGGCGGGGGCCGTGATGGCGGCCTCGGCGCTGGTCGTGACCGGCACCGGAAGCAGTTCGGCCGCGGATCGCGCGGCGCCGGGGGACGACCAGGGGGTGGTCGGCACCGTCGGGCATGCGAAGGGCGCCGGGGGCACCGTGCGGCTCGCCACGGGTGAACGGGTAGGACTGGTCGACGGCAAGAACGTCGGCGTGACGGCGCAGAACGGCCGGAGCACAGGACGGTACGCCATCACGTCGACGGACGGAGACATCAGTGTGCGTCCGGTGAGCCGGCGGCAGCCGGTGGCCGCGACGGAGGTGGCGACGGCCAAAGGGCGGGCGCTCTCGACGATGACGGTCGCCGCAACGACGACGTACAAGGTGAAGTTCACGGTCACCAACGCGGACGTCGTCAGCAAGACGGTCGCGCTGTGGAACCGCGCCAACTGGTCCTCCGTGGCCGTGGACAACGCCGACAACGGTCCGGACGCCACCGCCGAGCTCCCGCCCGGGGACTACTTCGCCGTCGCCCTGCACAGCGACTGGCAGCAGCCCAGCTACCTCCTGGCCCGGGCCTTCACGGTCACAGACTCAGCTCTCACAGTGCGCTTCGACCAGAGCAAGGCCAAGGAGACGGCGGTCAGGACCGATGACGCCACCGCCGCGCGTGAGGCCGCCGCGGTGTGGATCTCTGTGCCGGGCGGTGATCTCGCGGGCTTCGCCGGCGCCGGCAGCAGCAAGGTCTACACGACGCCGTTCTCGGTCACCGGGACGGCGCTGCGCATCCATGACGTGCTGACGAAGAAGGGCTCTTCGGCCTCCGCGCCGAGCCCCTACCGTTACGACCTCACGTACTCCTTCAAGAAGACCGTGCCCTCCTCGCCCATCGTGACCGTGAGCAGGGCGAGTCTCGCCAAGACCAGCACCCCGATCCGGGCGCAGGGCGCCGTCATCCGGGCGGACCTGGAAACCGTGCCCAACACGGGCGAATGGACCGGTGTTTACATCGGCAGCTGGGTGAAGACCGCGGCGGCCACCACCGAGTACGTCACCCCGGGCGTCTCCTACTCCCGCCTGCTCTCCTACGGCCCCGGCGACCAGCGCCTCTACCTGCCCGACCGTACGCTGTCCGCCGGCACCACGGCCGGTGCCACGGTGGGCTCCGCCCCCTTCGGCACGAGCCCGTTCCCCTCCGGCTCCGTCCGCAGTGCCACGAAGATCAGGCTGTACGAGCCGGAGACCGCGAGCGACGCGGCGGGCAACACGGGCACCGACGACCGCTCGAAGTCGTCCTTCCTGCTCACCTCCGGCGGCGAGACCCTCGCGTCGGCCAGCGGCCTGTCCCCGTACGACACGCTGTCCGCCACGGTCCCGAGCGGCACCGGCACCTACGAGCTTGAGCACACCGTCACCCGCAGGGTCGGCTACTCCCGCCTGTCCACACTGGTCCGCAGCGAGTGGGCGTTCACCTCCACCGGCACGAGCACCGCCGAGGAACTGCCCCTGGTCGAGACCGCCGTCACCGCCTCCGGCCTGGACGCCCGCAACGCGGCGGGCACGAACCCCGTGACCCTCGGCGTGACGGCCACCACCCGCGGCTCCGCCGGGGCCACGGAGACGGTCACCGGTCTCGCGTACTCGACGGACGACGGCGCGACCTGGACGGACCTGCCGCTCACCACCACGGACACCGGCGTCTCGGCGACGCTCACCGTCCCCGCGACCGCGTCGTACGTATCGCTGCGCGCCACGGCCGTGAACGACCAGGGCGGCAGTGTCCGACGCACCGTGATCCGCGCCTTCGGCGGCCCAGCCGCCCAGGGCGACGAACAGACCGGCACGACGAAGATCTCGAACGTGGTGGTCGGCAGTGGCAAGCCGGTCGTCCTGACCACCGCCGCGCTCCAGTACTTCAGCGCGAAGTTCACCGCCACCGACCCGTCCGGCATCGCCGAAGGCGGTCTCTACCTGTACCGCGGCTCGTACGGCACGCCCAGCGGCGTTCTCTTCGACACCTGGCCGGCGACGTGCACCGCACAGTCCGCCACCACATCGGTCTGCGAGACGACGCTCGCGTACATCACGCCGCGCTCCAGCCTGGGCCTCAACAGCCTTGCCGGCACGTGGAAGGTCGCCGCTTGGGCCTGGTCGAACGACGGTGTGAGCCACAGCGATCTGCACGCCGCGAAGAGTCTCCTGGTCCAGCGCGACTCCGCACTCACGGCCAACGCGTCCCCGGAGCCGGTCAAGAAGGGCAAGACCCTGACCGTCACCGGCAAGCTGACCAGCGCTAACTGGCAGTCCGACACAGGCGCCTACTCCGGATACGGCGGCCAGTCGGTGAAGCTCCAGTTCCGCAAGAAGGGCACCAGCACCTACAGGACGGTCAAGACGGTCAAGTCCTCGTCCACCGGCGCCCTCAAGACCACCGTCACCGCGTCCACCGACGGCTACTGGCGCTTCAGCTTCCCCGGTACGACATCCACCCCGGCAGTCTCAGCCACCGGTGACTACGTCAACGTGACGTAGTCCGCAGGGCCCACACGGCAGGCAGGCCCGACCACGACCGGTCGGGCCTGCCGTCTGCCGACGGCACCATCGGGCCACATCCTCACCAGACGGACATCGCCGCGAGACTCCACGAGTCGGAAATCCTTGACGAAGGCTGAGAGGCTCAGCCACGCCATCTCGCGGTGCCGTGCCAGTACCGTGCCAGATAGGGCGGGGCACCACGGTCAACAGCAGTCAGCGCGAAGGGCCTCGTAGCCACGCACGTGTAGTCGTTTCTGCAGTTCAGGGTCAAATCCAGGCCTGAAGAACCTGTGATTCCCAAGCTCAGAGCGCGGGTTCGATTCCCGTCACCCGCTCCACGCTTGAGCCCCAGGTCAGAGGCCTGGGGCTTGCTTGTTGTCTAGACCATTTTTTAGGTCGCCCAGCCCTCCACCAGCCCCATCTGCCGACACAGGGGGCCGATTTGGCGAATTTCCGCACCACGCCAGGATTCCCGAGGGTGGTTGTCTCAAATGGCGGGACGCATTTCATGTGAGCTGCGTCATGCAATCGCGCTCGGCCGCATCCTCACGATGCGCACTCCTATTGCGGTGGCGGTCATACGGCCACCGCGACGCCCCAGTACCGCGACGGCTACAGCCGCAACGTCCTGCGCGCTCATCGACCGCCCCCAACCGTTCGACCCGCGTGTATCAGCACCGCAGCCCGGATCCCGCACGGCGAGGGGCCGGAACGACCCACTGCTACTGCACGGCGGTTCCGGTCTTTCGGTTCCGGCCCTTCCACAGGATGACCGCGCCACGGATCTGGTAGCCGCAGCTCACGACGGCCGTGATTGCAGCCACCCCAAGGCCTGACGTCTGCTTCAAAATCTGGCCATCTCCGACCAGTACCAGGATCAGTGTGATCAGAGCGAGCAGGTTGTACCACCAGCGCAACCAGCGCCGTCCGAGGACCGTCGAACCGTGGCTCGCCAGCCATCCCACGGTGCCACAGGTGATCGCGCTGAGCATGACCGGAACAGCCACAAGCACTCCGAACGGTGTCGCCAGTGCCCACGTCTGACCGTCGTCAATCGGCAGGGCCAGGGTGGGCACCGCCAGCCCCACGGCGATGAAGAACGGCCGCGCTGCTTTACCCGGGCTTGTCCACGGTGGAGCGCTCGGCACCGGAGCGTCTGGCCACAGTGAGACCGGCTGCCCAGACGGTGGCACCGGCGACTGCGGCACCGCCGTCCCGGTCGCGGGGCTGGGCCGGCGGCGCGCCGGCGGGATTGGCTGCGCTTGCGGCTCGGCAACCACCACTTCGGCCACCACCCGCTCCGCATCAGCAGGCTGCGTCACCGGCTCAGTCATCGGCGCCGACTGAGGCAGCGTCCGTTCAGGTTCCGGCTCGGGCGCGGGCGCCGGCGCCGGCGCCGGTGGGGATTCGGGGGTCTGCGGAAGGATCGCCTGGAGCCGGGCTGCGGCGGCGAGCGACACGGTTCGGCTGTCGTCGTCGACGAGGCTCCGGATCTCGTCAGCTGCGAGCCGGCGTACGAGGTCGTTGCCTTTGCGATGCAGGTGGGCGAGCCCGTCCAGGGCGCTCATACGGTCGGTGGGGATCGGGCTGCTGAGTGCGTGGCGCAGGTAGGTCGGCAGCGCCCAGTTGATGTTGCGGGCGATGACGATCCGGCCCTCGACGTCGTCCTGCTTCTTGGGGCGCTGCTGGGGCATCTCGTCGACGACTTTGTCGTGGACATAGCTGTAGAGCTCGTCGAGGGTGATGTCGCCGTCCCCGTCCAGGTCGGCGCTGCCGTCGCGCAGGCCCGCCACCAGATGGCGAGTGAACACCGACTGCACGCCCGTACCGTGCGGCTCGTTGCCCTCGAAGGAGTACTGGGTGGCGTCCGAGGCCGTCAGTACGGTACGACCCCTGCCCTGGAACCGCTCTAGCGCATGCACGGTGGTGTCGGCCTTGGCTGCGCGACCGGCCGGGAAGGCGCCGCTGTAGCAGCAGTCCAGGATCAGGACCTTCTGGCGGGACATGCAGCCGGACATGGCATGGTCGATCTGCTCGGCGGGCAGCGAGGTGAACAGCAGGCTGTCGCGCCTGGTGTTGGCTGTCGCCAGGTAGAGTCGGCCGTCGTCGTCCTTCAGGCCGTGACCGGTGAAGTACAACAGGGTGAGGTCGTCGCGTCGCCGGTCGCGGTAGAGGTCGCCGATGGCCTCCCCAACCCGGTGATGCGGCTCGTTGATCAAGGTGGTGACCTCGAACCCCGCGATGTCGGGATCCCGCAGGACAGCGGCGAGCGCCTCCGTGTCGTGGCCCGGGGCGGTCAGTCGCCGCAGTCCGGCGTCCTGGTAGTCGTAGTTCGCGATCAGCAGTGCCACCCGGCGGCCCATGGCTATCTTCCGGTGTGCCGACGGACGTACGCGTCGATCAGGTCGCGGCGCTCATCGGTGGACGCCTGTTCCAGCTCGATCGTGTCGCCGTCGATGGTCAGCGAGATACGGTGCCGGACGGACTGGCGGCCGAGCCAGTCGCGCAGAGTCTCGATGAGCGTGGTGAACACGCCACCAGACGCGCTCAGCGCCACCACGACCGCCCCCAGCATGAGGGAGTCGCCCTTCGCCCCGTCAGGAGCGGCCCCAGCGGGTGCGGGACGGACCGACTCGACATCCAGCTCGGCGATCTCGACCCGCAACTGGCGCGTCAGTCGCTCGCCCACCTCCCAGTCCAGCTCGGGATTGGGCGCGAGGACCAGCAGCACACTCATCACGCCCCCTGCTGGGGCACCCGCGTGGCCATCGTTCATCGCATCCTGACGGTGCATGCGCCCCCCGTTACGAATTTCAGCGATGCCGTTTCCCACAGTGTGGCCGCCAGAGGCCGCCGACGGCAGCCCTTCGTGACTATCTGCCCAAGGCACAGCGCTGCGGAGGCAGGGCCGTCGACTGACCGGCTCTACCTCCGCTGCGTGTCGCCTCTCACTCGGGGAAATCGGCGCTTCAGCCGGAGTGCTTCCGCTTCTCCGCCTGGAGCCGCTCGGCTGCCTCCTTGCGTTGCTGGCGCACCTCGGCATCGATGCTCTGGGCGAGCTTGCGCTGGTGCTTTTTCTTGGAGTGCTGGTAGATCAGCTGGGCCTTTGGACTGGACTGGCCGGCACGGACCATGAGGTCCTTCATCTTCGCGCCGGTGTCGGCCGCCAGGGTGTTGCCGGTGTGGCGCAGGTCGTAGAAGCGGAAGTTGGACGGCAATCCGACCTTGTCCCGGGCCTTCCGCCACTTGCGACCGAGGGTCGACCGCCGGAACGATGCGCCGCGCTCCCCGACGAACAGCAGCCCGCCTACATCCGCGGCCACCACGCCGCCACACTGCGTGCCGTCCTGCCCGACCACGCCGACCGCATCCAGGCCGAGCCCAACTGGCCAGCACTCGCGGCGACCCTCGCAGACGCTCAAGCTGCCGGCCACAACCCGGCCGAGCTCCTCCACAGGGCTGTCGACCTCACCCAGCACCCCGCGCGGACGGGGTCGCTGACACGTCACTCCCCATGGCCAAACCTGGCCGAGGGGCAGCTCTATCAGGAGCCGCCCCTCGGCCTACCCGCAGCACCGAGGAAAATGCCGCGGATTGCGCCGGTGAGGAACGGGCCCGCCCTCGGCCTCGGGGCGGGGCCTGCCAAGGCTGGCACCTTCCCCCTCATCCGGAGATGCCGGGGTTCCTGGCCATGATGTCCTCGGTGGCCTGCCAGAGCCGGGGCAGGAACTGTGTGACCTGGTTGGCGCGGTGCAGGAGATCACTGGTGGAGGTGATGCCGAGGTCGGCGACGGCTGCCTGGAATGCCGGGACGAGCTCGCGGTGCAGCTCCGGGGCGTCCACGGCAAGGATGGTGTGGCAGCGCGCGAAGGTCGCGATGATCCAGAAGACCGCTTCGTGGTGGTAGCCGCGGTCGATGAGGCCCTGGCTTCCGTCGATCGCGATCGGCCGTGCCGCCGGGGTGACGTCGGTGCTGAAGAAGAAGGCAGTCTTCGCTATTTGGGCGGTGGCGTCGAAGACTGCGGTCAGTTCGCGTAGATGGTGCTGAACCTGTCCTGCGAGCAGGTCGGCGCAGCCAAGGAGCTCCAGCAGTTCTGGGTAGAGGCTCAGGTGGCGTAGTCGGTGAGGACCTCGCGTGCGGCCAGATAGCGCAAACGCACGGTGGGGTTGCGCAGGGCGGCGACGAGCACCACGTGGGTGGTCACCCCGGTGGGAAACAGCCAGGCCAACACCTGCTCGTGGAACGGCACTGAGGTGTCGATCGCTGCGAGCCGGTTCTCGACGCGGTGGCGGGCGTCCTGGCATCTGCGACGGACCCACGGCCGGTCGGCGAAGCTGCGCGAGACGCGTATGTGCAGCTGACGCAGGTGGCCGGTGGGGTCATCGATGATCGTGTCGACGCGAAAGCTCCCGGCCAGGTGATACGAGGCCAGGACACCCTCGGCCGAGGCGAACTCCGCCCAGGGCAGATAGGTCACTTCCAGCAGGGCACCGTGGTAGCGGATCTTTCCGGGCTTGACAGGCAGGTCGGCTTTCGCAGTGACGACGACGATGTCGACGTCGGAGGACGGTGACAGCTCCGCATCGTCCGGCAATCCGACCGTAGAACCGCTGAAGTACGCTCCGCGAAAGCCGGTCTCGGGGCGGGCGTGCCGGGCGACCCACTGAGCTGCGGCTGAGCGTGCCAGGCCGACTCTCACAAAGATCTCCCCCGATGACGTGTGCAAGACCATCATTGTCCCTGCCGTCCTCCGGCCGACGCATGCATGCATGCAAGGCTGTTCCGGTGGAGACACACGTGATCGCAGTCGTGGGCAGCAGTCCCGGCGTGGGGAAATCGACGTTGTGCGGTGCCTTGGCCCGCTGGATCGCCGAGAGCGGGGCAGTGGTCGATCACTTCGAAGAAGCCGACATCCTCACCCGCGCCGCCTTCCACGCCGTGGCCGAGGAGTTCGCCGAAGGCCGCGGCAGCGTCCGGCCTCACACCCTGATCGAGGCCACCCGGGCCTACGTCGAGCAAGCACGTGCGGACGGCGTGGACGTGCTGGTGACGGACGCTCTGATCCCCTTCATCCCCTCGCTGGTGGCCTGGGGCCACGACGAGACGGCGATCACCAAGGTCGTACGCGAACTGGAGACAGCCGTTGAGCCGGCCCAAGTGACCGTGGTGTATTTGCGGGACGCCCCGGAGACGGCACTACGACGCGCGGTCGAACGCGAAGGCCCGCAGTGGGCGGACTGGTATGTCGACAAACTCAGCCGCTCCCCCGGCACCCGAAGCGTCGCAGACCTGGCATCAGCGGCCGTACACCTCCGCTGCGAAATGGAACTGACCCTGCGACTGCTGGCAGCGACACACTGGACCGTAATGATCGTGGACGTCACTGACCGTGACGTGGCTCAGACCGTGCAGCATGTCCGCAACCAACTGCACGACAAGCTCGGCAACAGCGCGCGCTGAAATCCCCACCCGCCGCCGGGAACACCATCACTCTCAGGACAGACCGGCAGCCTGGCCGACGGCAGGTCCGCTGACGAGACACAGGCCCCGGCCAACCGTTCGCCCCTGCCTCCCACGCCTGCCGTGACTCCACCAGAAGCCAGCGGATGACCCCAGAGCCTCCGGCCGGACGAAGCCAATGCGGTGCGTACGGGCTCGACGACAACGAGACGGCAGAGCTGCGCCGCTGGGCACTCTCGTGGGCCGAGGACATCGCGGGCAGGTCAGTACAGCCGAGAAGTTTCAGCGATTCTGGGTAGCGGCTGAGATGGCCGTAGTCGGTGAGGACCTCGCGGGCGGCCAGATAGCGCAAACGCACGGTGGGGATGCGCAAGGCGGCGACCAGCGCCACGTGGGCAGTCACTCCGGTGGGAAACAGCCAGGCCAAGGCCCCTCCGGAGAGCCGGACTCAGTTCCCCACGCCGAGGCTGGACATGAAGGCGGACGGGTATCGGTCGCCGCGCGCCGCGCCCGGCGGCACCGCCTTCTCGATCTCGGCGAGGTCGTCCGCGGTGAGGTTCAGCTCCGTCGCGGGCAGCGCCTCGGCCAGCCGATCGCGGGTGCGAGCGCCGACCAGCGGCACGATGTCCTCGCCCTGCGCGGTCACCCAGGCGATGGCCAGTTGGGCGACGGTGCACCCCTTCGCCTCGGCGACCCGGCGCAGCGCCTCCACGAGGGCGAGGTTGTGTTCCACGTTCCCGCTGGAGAACCGCGGGCTGAAGCCGCGGCTGTCGCCGGGGGCGGCGGTGTGGCCGGCAGACCAGTGCCCGGAGATGAGGCCGCGGCTGAGGACGCCGTACGCGGTCAGGCCGATGCCGAGCTCCCGCAGCGTAGGCAGAATGTCCGCCTCCACCGCGCGGGAGATCAGCGAGTACTCGATCTGCAGGTCGGCGACCGGGTGCACGGCGTGCGCCAGGCGGATCGTCGCCGCATCGACCTCCGAGAGGCCGAGGTGCCGGACGTACCCGGCGTCGATCATCTCCTTGATCGCGCCCACCGTCTCCTCGATCGGTACCGCCGGGTCCAGCCGGGCGGGACGATAGATGTCGATGTGGTCGGTGCCCAGCCGGGTCAGCGAGTAGGCCAGGAAGTTCTTCACCGCCTCGGGACGGCTGTCGTGCCCGCCGAACTCCGGGCCCGGCCCCCGCAGCATGCCGAACTTGACGCTCAGCTGGTAGCTGTCCCGATCCCGTCCGCGCAGCGCCTCGGCGAGCAGCAACTCGTTGTGGCCCATGGCGTAGAAGTCGCCGGTGTCGATCAGCGTGACGCCGGTCTCCAGCGCGGCGTGCACGGTGGCGATACTCTCCGCGCGGTCGGCCGCGCCGTAAGCGCCCGACATGCCCATCGCACCCAGGCCCAGCGCGGAAACGGCCGGGCCGGTGCTGCCCAGGGTTCGTATCTGCATCGTGTTCTCCTTCGTCGTCGATCTGTCACCCACCTTGCGCCCGCGCCGCGACGTGCGGGAGCGGAGTGTTCATCATGGGAGAGCCGCTCCCTGGATCGGCTCGCCCACCGCGAGGGACCATGAGGGCCATGCAACGTGACCAGCTCGCCGACTTCCTGCGCCGCCGCCGGGAGGCGATGCGCCCGGCCGAGGTCGGCATCGCCGACGGCCCCCGCCGTCGCACCAGCGGCCTGCGCCGGGAAGAGGTGGCCATGCTCGCCGGCGTGTCGGTGGACTACGTCGTACGCCTTGAGCAGGGCCGCAGCAGTCAGCCCTCGGTCCAGCTGCTCGGCGCGCTGGCCCGGGCGTTGCGCCTGTCCGACGACGAGCGCGACCACCTGTTCCACCTGGCCGGCCACCGGCCCCCACCGGCCGACGGGCTGGCCCGCCTGGCCCGCGCCGGCCTGATCCGCATGCTCGACCTACTCGGCGACACCGCGGCCTTGGTGCTGTCCGACCTGGGCGAGGTCCTCGCCCAGAACCGGGCCGCCCTCCTGCTCACGGGCGACCACACCGACTTCTCGGGCGACCGCCGCTACGTCGCATACCGCTGGTTCACCGACCCCGCAGCCCGGGCCGTCAACCCGCCCGAGGAACAAGAACGCCACGCCCGCCAGCTCGTGGCCGACCTGCGCGCGGCCGCCGCCCGCCGGGCCGGCGACTCCACGGTCGCCGGACTCGTCGACCGGTTGCAGGCCGCAAGCGCCGACTTCCGCCGGCTCTGGGCCGAGCACGAGGTGGCGGTCCGGCGCTCCGACCGCAAGACCCTGCTGCACCCGCGGGTCGGCCGCCTGCTGATGGACTGCGAGACCCTGGTCACCCCCGACCAGGGCCAGCAACTGCTGGTACTCACCCCGGCAGACGCCGAGACCCGCGAGCGACTGGAACTGCTGCGGGTCATTGGCATCCAGGAATTCCCCACCGGAGCAACGGGCCCGCCCGAACGGTGAAGCGGCCGACCACGGGGCAGCGGCTCTCCACCCGGCGTCGCCTCATACAGCGTGGCGTTGTGGACGACACGTAGTTCGGCTCTGGCGACGGTCACGTGACGTCCCAAGGGACACGCGACGTCACAAAACCCGCTCCACCAGCAGAGAAATGGGGCAATTGCCCGTCTCACGCTTGCGTACGACGAGATCACGGCCACCCAACGCCGTCCCTGACCGACGCCGACGGCTGCCCCTGAGTCCGGTGCCCCAGGAGTAGCCGTCAGCCACCTGAACCATCAGCTCTGTACAGGTGCGCCTGCGCCCTGGGCGGGAACCTGCGCCTGCGGGATGGCCGTCAGTAGCTGGTCGAACTCGCCGCGCCAGTAGCGGTGGATGTTGAGCCGACGCGGCTTGGGGTCGTTGGGGAAGTGCAGGTACATCGAACTCCAGACCCTCGCCCGCTTTATCGCGCTCACCGGGAACGCCTCACGGGGGAACACCGCGACAACGTCGCCCGGACGGTTGGTGAAGCGGTTCGCGTTGTTGATCACGATCGAGGTGTTGGTGAGCGTGATGAAGTAGAACTTACGCGTCAAGGCGACCGCGAGGCCGACCCCGGGGATCTCGTCGAATATCGCGTTGAGCCAGGGGCTCGGGCCGGTCTCGGTGTGCACGCAGGCGATGAACGTCTCACCGGGAGGCGCGACCTGAGAGAGCTTCTCGATGACCTGAGCCTTCTGTTTGGCCCGCCGAATCGCCATGAACCCATTTCCTTTGTTCATCCAACCAGGGCACCGCGTCAACGCGGTGAAAACGGCTGACGGTAGCACTTCAAACCCACCGAGTCCCAGCGTTTCGGCGACCCGCATACGGGTGGAACCCGTAGACCACTTCCAAGGACGTCGGCGGGCAATGCCGCGGACAGCACACTCCACCGCACCGACGGCAGCAGCCGGATCGGCCCAGGGTGCTCATACGGTCGCTTCGAACTTGACCGTGCTTGAGCCCAGAGCGCTTGGCCTCTTGTGCTTCGCGGTGGGAGCCTGGGCATGTCTTTGCGGGATGGGGCTGCGCCGGCCCCCTACCCGCGCCTGACGAGAGGGCGGTAAACGTCCGCCTGCGGTGCGAGGTGGTTGCGGGCGCGTGCCGTGCCCGGTCTGCGACCTCAATTCAGGACATCACGAGCCGCGCACGATAACGGGGGATGATCATGCGACCGAACGGCGACTCACGACGGATGCCCGCCGGGCTCGTCGCGCTCGCTCTCGGCAGCTTCGGGATCGGCCTGACCGAGTTCGTGATCGCCGGTCTGCTTCCGCAAGTGGGTGGGAGCCTGGCGGTGTCCGAGGCCGCGGCCGGCTGGTTGATCTCCGGGTATGCCCTGACGGTCGCGGTCGGCGCGATCGTGGTGACCGCCGCCACCGCCGGCCTGCCGCGCAAGGCGGTGCTCACCGGTTTGGTGGCGCTGTTCGTCGCCGGCAACCTGCTGTCCGCCGTCGCACCGAACTATCCGGTGATGATGCTCGGACGCGTGGTCGCGGCGCTGTGCCACGGCTCGTTCTTCGGCCTCGGCTCGCTCGTCGCACGGCGCATGGTCGCCCCCGAGCGGGCGTCGAGGGCAGTGGCGGTGATGTTCGCCGGGCTCACGGTCGCGAACGTGCTGGGTGTACCGTTCGGCGCCCTGGTCGGCGAACGCTGGGGCTGGCGCGCCACGTTCTGGGGGATCGCCGGCATAGGCGTCGGCGCCCTGGTCGCCATCGCCGTGCTCGTGCCGGCCTGGGCCGGCGCCGTCAACCGGCCGCCCGCCTCGAAGGGTTCCGCCACGAACCGGGCAGACGGTCTGCGTACCCAACTGGGCGCTTTCCGGTCCGGGCAGGTCTGGCTGACCCTCGCCGCCACCGCGCTCGGCTACGGCGGCATGTTCGGTGCGTTCAGCTACCTCGCCTACACCTTCACCCGGGTCACCGGCTTCTCCAGCACCGATGTCGCCTGGCTGCTCGTCGTGTACGGCAGCGGCCTCGTGGCCGGGAACATCCTCGGCGGACGAGCCGCCGACCGCGATCGCGACCTCACCTTGATCGCTTCCCTGGCCGGTCTCACCGCCACCCTCACCGCGTTCGGGCTCCTGGCCGCCAGCCCTGTCGCGTCCACGGTCCTGGTCTTCCTGATGGGGTTGTTCGGCTTCGCCAGTGTTCCCGGTTTCATCACCCGCGTCACCGACCACGCCCACGGGGCGCCACTCGCCGCCAGCGCCAACGTTTCCGCCTCCAACGTCGGCAACGCCCTGGGCGCCTGGCTCGGCGGGTTCGCCATCAGCGTCGGTCTCGGCTACACCGCTCCGCTGTATGTCGGCGCCGTCATCGTCCTCATCGGGCTCGCCGTCATGATTGCTGCCGCACGTCTATCGGGGCGATCACAGCCCGACACCATCGACCGGGAACTCGCCCAGAACCCGGCGTCCGCAGGCTGACCGGGCCGACTGGTGACGGGTGTTCGCACTTAGTCGGGTAGCCGTGCCATCAGGGTCGTGAGTTCGTGCGGGGCTGGCTGTGGCGCCCGCTGGTGCGCGTGGTCCCGTGGCCTTTCACGCCGGGGGTGGTGGCGCATCGGGCGCGCAGGCGCTGGTTGACGGGGTTGCGGTAGCCGAAGGCGCAGCGAGCGTCGGTTTTGATCAGGCGGTTGACGCCTTCGGAGCCGGCGTTCGTGACCCCGGTGATCAGCGCCGCGAGGATCTGCGGCCACCACGTCGAGACTGTCTGGGCCAAGCGGCCAATCTCCGGGAGGTTGCGTGGCGGCGGCCGATTCGTAGAACTTCACGAGCCTGGCGTTGATCGTCGCGCGCTGCGGGTTCGTGCCGTGCAGGGCGAGCAGGTCCATCAGGTCCTCCTTGCAGTCCCATGCGGCGAGGATCGACAGCCCGATCTTCTTCGGCAAGGCTCTGAGGTCGTTGACCATCGGGTCGAGGTGTCTCGCGTGCATCCGCGCGGCCGATGAGAAAACCTCACTGTCGCACCAGGCGATTCCCGTCACCCGCTCTACGACAAAACCCCAGTTCGGAGACCTGGAGCTTGTCTGACGTAGTTCGGGAGGATCTCTCGGCATCACAGCTGGCGTAGCAGCCTCCTCGGCGTTGCCCTCCGTCCGGTCGACGGTGTCCGGTACGTCGGACGGAGGGGCGCCGTGCGGTCTACTGCACCGGGACGAAGTATCCCTCCTGGTCCACCACCACTTGGACCGTTCCACCCGAGCCGTTGTAGATCTTGATGCCCTTGGCGCTGCTCCCGCCCACGGACACCAGGTTGGGCACCGTCTCGCCCTTCGCGAAGTTGAGGTTCGACACGCTCGGCAGCGATGCCCCGCCCGGATAGACCGTCAGCACTCCGGAGGTCTGCGGCTGCGTCACCGTTACGTTGAGGACGGCGGCCGTGAGCGGCGTGGAGTACTGGCTTCCGATCGGCGAGGTCGTGAGCGTCCCATGGGCCTTGACCGCGCCGGCGCCGTCCGAGCGGGTGTCCTCGATCCGTAGCGGCCCGTTGGGGACGAAGGCCAGCGTGGCGCCGGAGGCAGCCGTACCGTAGTAGCCCGCCAGATCTGCCACCACCTGCACCGACCCGCCGCTGCCGTTGTAGATGTCGGCGACGCCGTTGACGACCGGGACCACGACCAGGTTCGGCACGGTATGCCCGGCGGTGAAGTTGAGGTTGGACGCGGTCGGCACCGACTGCCCGTCCGGGAACGCTGTCAGGAACCCCGACTTGGTCGCCTGTGTCGCTGTCAGGTTGAGCACGGCGGTGGTCGCCCCGCTCGGCAGCACACTGGACAGGTTCAGCCGCAACTTGCCGTGGGCCGTCAG
Organism: Streptomyces sp. NPDC059373; assembly: GCF_042751495.1. Lineage (NCBI taxonomy): Bacteria > Bacillati > Actinomycetota > Actinomycetes > Kitasatosporales > Streptomycetaceae > Streptomyces > Streptomyces sp. NPDC059373. Next base: position 172,538 of record NZ_JBHYXC010000002.1, read on the forward strand.
CGCACCGGCGCCGGAGGTACCCGTGCCTGCGCGTGTGTCCAGGACACGCGAAGGGGTCAGCGACTTGTAGCCGTAGCCGCCCGGACCGTAGAAGCCCTCCAGGTCGACGATCACGTGCACGGTGCCGGAACTGCCGTTGTGAAGACGGACCGCGCCGTCACTCACCGAGGTCGTCACCAGGTTGGCGACAGTCTCGCCCTTGGTGTAGTTCAGGTTCGACGCGGTCGGCAGGCTGCTGCCGTCCGGGTAGACGGTCAGCACCCCTGCAGCCGTCGGCCGGGTGACCGTCACATTGGCGACGACCGCGCTCATGTCCGCACCCGACACCCCGTCAAGGGCCGGCAGTTTCAGTACCACATCGGACTTCGCCGCCACCGGCGCCGTCGTGGTGACCCCGACCGCGTGGCGCGTGTCCAGCACCCGGTCCGGAGCGACCGGAGTGTAGTCCGCTCCAACGACGTGACGGGCGCTGGACCTGATGTCGAAGCCCCAGTAGCTGATCTCGTAGGTGCGGGTGCGCGTGTAGTCGTGGGTGACGACGGAGGCTGAGCTGGCGACCTGGGGCCGGCCATCACCGAAGTCATAGACCACGGGACGGGAGTCCGAGCCGTTGGTCGTCCAGGTGAACGTCGGCGCCGTGTGCGACACCTTCGCTGTCAGCGCGCCGGTCGTGACGGTCGCCGTGCCGAGGCTGGTCACAGGGCCCTGATACTCGGCCGCGCCTACGTCGTAGTAGCCCACGCCGGTGCCGGAGTTGGCGATGCTCGGGTCATCGGTGCGGGGCATCCCGAGGGAGTCGGTGGCGGTCTCCCCCGCCGCCGAGGCGTCAGCCGCGTCGATGGCCGCCGAGGTGGCGGCCGGGCCGTAGGAGGCCGCGTTCCCCACCGACCCCCCGTCCAACTGCGGGTTCACCGCGAGGTCGTGTGTCCCCTGGCCCGTCCCGGACTGGAAGGCCGACAGGTCGGCATAGGCCACGCCGGCCCAGGTGTAGGGGGTGCCTCCGCTGACGGGGTCGATCAGATTGTGGCTCGCGCTGGTCCCGCTGGTGGAGTCGGCTGAGACGGTCAGTGCTGTCGCGGTGGCCGGGGTCTTGCAGGCGGAGAAGACGACCGGGGAGGTTTCCAGATTCGTGGTGGAACCGTTCTCGACGATGTTGTTCTCGATCGTCGTCCCGGTTGAGCCCGACTCCAGGTCGATCCCACTCCTGCAGTCGGACACCAGAGTGTTGCCCACGACGTCCGTGCCGGTGGGGCCCTGCAGCAAGATGTCGACGCTGTTCGCGCCGAGCCCGGTGACCTGGTCGGACGCCAGCACAATCCCGGTGCTCCCGCCGTCGACCTCGACGCCCGCCGAGTACTGGGTCAGCACGGCAGTACGCGTCACCGCGACGCCGCTGGAGCCCCCGGTCACGTGGATGCCCGGCTCCTTGTAGGAGGTCGCGACGTCGCTGTCGAGCGTGATGTCCGAGGAGGAGTTGATACTGAACGCTTCGTCATCCCCGCTCGGCTGGAAGCCCTTGATCACGATGTGATGCGCACCCGTCACACCGAAGCCGACCGCCCCGCGCGCAGCATTGACGTAGACCGGACTACCCGCCTGCGTGGGCACGCCCTGGAACGTGATCGGTGCGTCAGCAGTGCCCGACCGGGTAATGCTGACAGACTCGTTGTACGTGCCCGGCTCCACCATTACGGTCTGTCCCGGCTCGACCACGTTGACGGCAGCCGAGATGGTGCAGAACGGCACGGCGGCGGAGCCCAGCCCCGCGCTGTCCGAGCAGCTGGCCGACTTGGACACGAACAGTGCGCTGGAGGCTGGGGACAACGCCGTGGTCGCCCCTGCCGCCGACCCCCCGAGAGCAGACACGGCTGTGCCCACCACGGCCAGTGAGACGAACGCAGCGCCCCCGGATCGCAGGCTTCGCATGAACTTTCCCCTCCCCTTCCCGCTCGGGTCGCAGGGAACGACCCGAGCGGAGACGCTACACCCCTGCTCACACCCGGGAGCGCCAGGGATGGTATGGGGTTTCCGGGAGTTGAGAGCCTGGTGCTGAGGGTCAGCCGTCAACCGCCACGCTCGCTACGGGCGGCATGGCTATCCGATGCGATCAGCCCCCGCCGCGTCGCTCACAGGAGCCAGGAGCGGAATAACTGGTCCCGATGCCGAGGGGTTACCCGGCCGTGCAGCCGCCAGTTGCGTCATGCGACTCGGGGGAGGGCGACCCGAGGAAGCTCACACCGTGAGCAGCACCTTGCCCACGTGCGCGCTCTCTTCCACGATCCTGTGCGATCAGGCGGATGTGCTCGCACACTCGCTCACTGATCGTCTTCGGGCGTCCCCCGCTCCATTCTTTCCAGCCGGACGAACGCACTCGGTCGACACCCCACGGCCATCCCGGGTGCAGGCCGACCTCAGTTGGTCAGTTGGTCAATTGGTCAATTGCCCAGCTGTCGCCCGCGCCGATCATCGATGCCGGGCGCAGCTGGTGGCTCCAGACCTCGGGCGGCGTCCCCTACGCTCAGCCCTGGGTATCGGCGTCGGCGACGGCAATCGCGACGCCGAGGGCTTTGGTGATGTTGCCAGCTGCCGTCATGACGCGGGCTGTGCCCACTATGGGAGCGATGGCGACCAGGACATCCTGTAGCTGGTCGGCGGTCAGGCCGGCCTGGAGGGCGGGGTCGATGTTGGCAACGTAGGAAATCGGCGGAGCGTCCGAGGCGGCCAGGGCCGCGATGCGGGTGAGCATGAACGTGTCCGGGGCCAGCCCGCACCGCTCAACCGAGTCGACCGTCATCGCGGCGAGGGTGTCCAGTACCGGGGTTTCAGATGCTGTGGCCATGGCGGGTCGTCTCCTCTTGGTGTCGCGATGAGGATCTGCGGGCGGAAGCAAGCAGGGCTCCGCATCTCGGTGCAGCGTCTACTGCTCGACCGTAAGTCCGTTTCTTGCGGATTGCCTGTCGAGGGGATCGTCCGAGGAGGGATGCAGATAGGCGGCGACGGGACGAAACCTGGGGGCCTGCGGGGGCGGCTGGCTCCGGCCGTAAGGAGCGCCCGACGGACCGCTGACGCACTGGGTCAGCGCCGACCTCGCTGTGCGGCGGAGGAAGGGCTTCGATTCCCGCCCCTTCCATCCGGCGGCAACAGGCGAGTACGAGGAAGTGGGAAAAGAGTCGGCCGCGCCGCACAGCCTGCGGCGCTCGCCCCGGACTCAGAGGGAGGCTCGTCGCGTGGCGCCGTGCCAGATCCCTTGCCAGATAGGGCGGAGCACCACGGTCAACAGCGGTCAGCGTGAAACGTCGCGCAGCCATGCGCATGCAGTCGTTTCCGCAGCTCAGGGTCACATCCAGGCCCGAAAGACCGGTGATTCCCAAGCTCAGAGCGCGGGTTCGATTCCCGTCACCCGCTCCGGTACTTAAGGCCGGGAGTGTCTTTTTCTTTGTGTATGCCCGGTGTGAGGGTTGGTGTCAGTAGTCGGTGACGCGGTCGCCGTAGTAGCCGGCGAGGGTGTTGATGGCTTCCTTCCAATTGCGGGTCCGGCCAGTGGCGTTGGGTTTGTTGGGCTGTCGGTCGCGGATGACCAGGTAGAGGACCTTGAGGGCGGAGTTCTCGTCGGGGAAGTGGCCGCGTCGGCGGGTGGCCTGGCGGAAGCGGGAGTTGAGGCTCTCGATCATGTTGGTCGTGTAGACGATCTTTCTGATCTCGGGTGGGAAGCGCAGGAACATCACGAAGTGTTCCCAACTGCGCCGCCAGACCGCGATCAGGGCCGGGTATTTGGCGCCCCAGACGTCCTCGAACTCGGCGAACCTCGCCTCGGCGGCGTCGGCGGTCGGGGCGGTGTAGACGGTGCGCAGTTCCTTGGCGATCTGGGCCCAGTGCTTGGTGGAGGCGTACTTCAGGCTGGCGCGGACCATGTGGACGACGCAGAGTTGGATGTCGGCCATGGGCCAGATGTTGCCGATGGACTCCGGCAAGCCCTTCAGGCCGTCGCAGCAGGCGATCAGGACGTCCTGGACGCCGCGGTTCTTCAGCTCCGCGAGCCAGGTCATCCAGGTCTTGGCGCCCTCGCCGCCGGTGCCGACCCACATTCCCAGCACGTCCCGCTCGCCGTCGAGGTTGATCCCGACGGCGACGTAGACCGGGCGGTTGGCGACCGCGCCGTCGCGGATCTTCACCACGATGGCGTCGATCATGACGACCGCGTAGACGGCGTCCAGAGGGCGGTTGCGCCAGGCGTCCAGTTCCTCGCTGACCTTGTCGGTGGCCCGGGAGATCAGGTCCCGCGAGACGTCCACGTCGTAGATCTCCGCCAGGTGGGCCTGGATCTCCCCGGTCGTGAGCCCCTTGGCATACAGCGACAGGATCGCGGCGTCGAAGGCCGGGGTGAAGGATCCGGCCCGGTCCCGTGGGATGTCCAGTTCCACCGACCCCACGTCCGTCAGCACCGTCTTGCGTGAGGTTCCGTTGCGGGAGTTGCCTGATCCCGCGCCGGCCGCATCGCCTTTCTCGTAGCCGAGATGCTCGGTCATCTCGGCCTCCAGGGCGCCTTCCAGGACCAGTTTGACCAGCCCGGACAGCAGGCCGCCCTCGCCGACCAGGTTCAGTCCCTCGCGACGGGCCCGCTCGATCAACTGCTCGGCCAGGTCCCGGTCCAGCTGAGCCGCTCTCGCCAACTCCGCCCCCGTTCGTACGATGTTCGCATTCTTGCGGGGGTGCTCGTCCTTGATCCCCATGCGTGATCCTTCCCGGCAGAGACCACGTCTCATGCCATCCGGGTCACACCGGGGCATACACAATCTTTAGGACAGTCCCCCCCGGATCCGCTGGGCCTCCAGCCGGCCCCAAATCCCGCTACCTATGTCAGTAATCCCCACACATGGATGGATCCTCTTGGTCTCGCGTCATGCCATGAATTCCATACCGTGCAAAGTCCGGAGGACGCTGCACGGCTTCGCGCGGGCGGTGAACCCTGGCCCCCCGAGGATACTCGGGGACAGTACGGTGAGGGTGTGTACTCCTGGGCGACCAGAGAAGAGGCAGAGGCCTATGCGGAGCGCCTGCGTGGTCGCGGGACTGACGTCGATATACTTACGTTCCATGTCTCGGACAGCGACTTCTCAAGCCTGAAGAAAGCCGATGTGGTCGCAATGAGCCCCGGCGAGGCGGACGCCTTCATGGAGCGTCACAGTCGCCTGTACGGAGCCGGGGAGCCGCATGATTACGAATACGTGAAGGACCGCACGGGCATGGGCCACGAACACTACTTCGCCAAATCCGTTTTCCACAAGCTGAAATTCGCGAACTGAGATCGGTAATGGAATACACTTTCAAGTTCCGAGAGCGCCTGTCGCCGGGTGGGCTGGCCGCCGATTTGACCGCCGAGAAGCTTGTGATGAACAGCCGCCCCGCGGACACTGTACAGATTTATCGAAAAGTATGGCTTTCTCCGCCCGACGGCACGCACTGGAAAGACTTGGCATGGCTCTGCTTCGGTCTGTCACTTCATTCCGAGCAGCTATCACTTGCACATCCCGACGGCCTGCTTATTTCTATTCGCAATCTGTCATACCCGCTGAGTGACTACCGCTCCGAAGTTGCGGCATTCGCCATGGATGGGTGGGTACGGGAAGTCTTCCGACTTCCAGATTCCGGTATCCGAGTCGTAAAGAAATCCGATGGAGCCCTGGATTCTTTTGACTGGGCCGGGCGGGATCCGTTCAGCGATCCTCTTTGACTGACTCAATACCGTCCCGGAAGGTGATGCAGAACGTCTCCCGCTTCGAGCGGGGCGAACCGGGACGCTCTGAGTTGGCGACGGAGTCCGCCGGGCGGCGCTGCGGGCAGCACGCGAACGCCCGAGTTCCTCGTCCACCAGGCGGTCAGCTCCCACCACGGGGGGCACGCCCTGCCGGGGCAGGCGGCCGTTTTTTCGTTCCGTCGCGCCGGAGCTTCGGCCGTGTCGGAGCTACTCGTCGATGGCGCGGCCCTTCGCTTCGAGAACGGCCGCGAGGTTGCTGATCGCCTGAGCCGGCCAGGGGAGCTGCCGCGGCGTAGGGGGCGCCTCGGTGAGTGGGGCCCGGGAGGACGAGGGGGGCGACCCTGGTGGCGGTGGACGGCAGGACGCTCGTGAGTCGCTGCCCGGGTCACAAGGGCATGGCGGCTGCGGGCAGCGTCTGCTCGCACCAGATCGTCTTGCCCGCTTTGGTCTGCCGGGTCCCCCAGCGCTGGGTGAGCTGGGCGACCAGCAGCAGACCCCGGCCGCCCTCGTCGAAGACTCGCGCCCGCCGCATGTGCGGTGCGGTGCTGCTGGCGTCGGAGACCTCGCAGATGAGTGCGCGGTCATGGATCAGCCGCATCTGGATCGGTGAAACGCCGTACCGAATGGCATTCGTCACCAGCTCGCTGACCACCAGTTCGGTGACAAAGCCCGCCTCGCCCAGACCCCAGGCGTCGAGTCTGCGGGTGCTCTCCGCACGAACCTGCGCCACGGCAGCGGCATCCACCGGCACATCCCACACGGCAACGCGACCGGGGTCCAGGATCCGGGGGCGGACCAGCAGCAGAGCGGCGTCGTCGGCGGGGCCGTCGGGGAGCAGTGTCTTCACGGCGTGGTCGCACAGGGCTTCCAGCGAGTCGGCCGGTGTGATCAGCGCCCGGCGCAGTGTCTCAAGGCCGACGTCCAGGTCACGGTGGCGTGACTCGACGAGGCCGTCGGTGTAGAGGGCGAGCAGGCTGCCCTCGGGCAGGGGCACCTCGACGGACTCGAACGGCAGACCGCCGAGGCCGAGCGGCGGGCCGGCGGGCAGTTCCAGGAATTCGGCGGTTCCGTCCGGGCTGACCAGGACCGGTGCCGGATGGCCGGCGCGAGCCAGGGAGCAGCGCCCGGTCACCGGGTCGTACACCGCGTACAGGCAGGTGGCGCCGATGTCCGCGTCCGCTCCGGCCTCGTCTTCGGTGCCGGATTCCTCCGACAGTTGGATGACGAGGTCGTCGAGCCGGGTGAGCAGTTCGTCGGGGGTCGGGTCGACATCGGCGAGGGTGCGTACGGCGGTACGCAGCCTGCCCATCGCGGCGGCCGCGTGGATGCCGTGTCCGACCACGTCGCCGACCACCAGTCCGACCCGGGCGCCGGAGAGCCCGATCACGTCGAACCAGTCGCCGCCCACGCCCGCGCGGGGCGTCGCGGGCAGGTAGCGCGAGGCGACCTGCACCGCTGACTGCTCCGGCAGCCGCTGCGGCAGCAGACTGCGCTGCAGCGCGAGTGCCGCCGTACGCTCGCGGGTGAAGCGGCGCGCGTTGTCGAGGCAGATGGCGGCCCGGCCCACCAGGTCCTCGGCCAGGGAGATGTCCTCGGGGGCGAAGGGCTCCGGGGTGGTCCGGTTGCGGACGAACATCACCACGCCCAGCGTGGTCCCCCTGGCCGTGACCGGAACGAGGAGCCAGGAGTGCGTTCCGAGCCGGTCGACCTTCCCCTGCCGGACCGGGTCCTCGGCCAGCCACGAGCTGATGACCGGGTCCGTGGTCCGGTACAGCGCGGTACGGCCGGTGGCCAGGCAGAGGGCTGCGGGCGAGCTCGCCAGGTAGACATCGGCGTCGGTCGCGGCGGACAACACCTCCGGGACCCCCTCGAACACGTTCAGCTCGGCGATCCGGCGCAGCCGGACAGCGCCGACGAGTGGTCCCGGAGCGGGCTCGTCCCCTCTGAGCAGGACTTCCAGCAGATCGACGCGGGCAAAGTCGGAAAGCCGGGGTACGGCCACCTCCGTCAGTTCCCGCCCGGTGCGTGTCACGTCGAGCGTGCTGCCGATGCAGATGCCGGCGTCGTTCAGCAGGGCCAGCCGATCCCGGGAACGGCGGGCCTCGGTCACATCGGTCGCGGTGACGCAGAGCCCGAGCGTCTGCCCCCGATCGTCACGCAACGGTGTCGCGGAGACGCTGGTGACACTGGAGTGGGCGTCCCCCGGAATGCGGACCCGCAGATCACTGACCTGTTCCTCGCCGGTGGTGAGGACCCGGCGCATCCGCCCCTCCCATTCCACGGCCTCCGGACCGGCCAGGATGTCCGTCAGCCGGAGCCCGCGCCGCGCCTCGTCGGATATTCCGCTCATGCGGCGCATCTCGGCGCTCTGCCACACATGGCGCAGATCCGTGTCGTAGACCGACAGGGCGATCGGCGAATCCGCGAGCAGCCATCCGGACAGTGCCTGCGCTTCCCGGCGCGCGGTCGGGTCCGGCGGCGGGCCGATCACCAGGACCGAGCCGGATACGCCTGCGTCGGACGCCAGGGGACAACGGGAGACGGGCAGTACCAGCAGGCGGCCGTCCTTGTGACGGACCGGAAGAACCGCGTGGCGCTCCTCGCGGCCGGCCGGACCGTCGGCGGAGGGCAGATCCGGTATGTCCAGCAGTTCCGTCACCGGCTGCCCGACTGCGTCCGCGACCGTGTGGCCCAGGAGGCGTTCCGCTCCCGGGGTCCACCCGGTGACGGCTCCCCGCCGGTCGGTCGTGACCAGGCCGAGGAGCGGGCCGCTGGAACGATCACCGCCCCTGTCCGGCGGAGAAGGGCCGTACGTCTCCATGGCGTCAAGCGTGGTGCGGAACATGCACGTAATCAAGTTGAACGGCTGCGGGTACCCACCGGCCGATGCACCGCGATTTCCGGTCGGTCGAGGAGGGTGACGGTGCCGGCGGTCCCGTCCACGCGGATGCGCTGGCCCGTCCTGATGCGCGTGGACGCCGAGCCCGTCCCGGTGACGGCAGGCAGGGAGTACTCGCGGCAGACGATGGCAGCGTGCGACATCACCCCGCCTATGTCGGTGACCGCCGCACGGATCCTGCCGAACACGGGGGCCCAGCTCGGTGCGGTGACCGGGGCGACGATGATCTCCCCTTCCCGTACGAGATCCAGCTCGTCCGGATGGTGGACGACACGTGCCGTGCCGTCGGCGGTCCCCGGCGAGGCGGCCATACCGGTCAGGTCGCCGGTGGCGGTGGCGGTGGCGGTGGCGTCGGCGTCGGCGGCGGCGGGGTCGCTCAGCCAGGACCTGAGCCGTTCGCTGGTGATGCCCCAGAGCATGATGCTGAACGGTTCGGTGACCTTGGCCGGGGGCCGGTTGAGTGCGGGTTCGGGGCGTCGGCGGGCGAGGGCGTCCACGATCCGGCGCCGACGTTCGATCTCGGGCGGCCAGTGGTCGGGGCCGGCGGGGGCGACACCGACGGCCCAGCCGGAGGCGTAGTCGAACAGCGCCTCGCGGACCTCCCCGCGCGTGAGGTAGAACATGTCGTTCTCGCCGGGCCAGAAACCGGCCCGGTGGAGCAGCGCGGACAGCTCCCGCGCCTTCCGCCAGAAGACGCCCATGGCCCAGTGCTCGATGTAGAAGTTGTGGTTCTCCACGTACGGGTAGACCTGGCGGGCGAGTTCGGCCTTGGCCATGAAGGTCGCCCGCTCGTCCGGATCGAGCAGATCGGCGTACTCGCCGGTGATCCGGTCGCGCTCGGCGACGAGTTCGGCCACGTGCCGGTCGATGGTCTCGCCCCGCCGCAACCGCAGGATGTAGTCGCGGATGTACGCCAGGGGCAGGGACAGGGTGTCCCTCCAGTAGGTGTCGTCGCTGTAGAGGCCGTTGCCGGAGGTGAAGTTGAACCACGGGTCGCGGGCGGCGTGCCAGGCGTCGAGCCAGGTGCGGCCCTGCGGCCGCCCGGCCAGGGCGGCGAGGGTGTGCGGGCCGGGGCCGGGGACGGTCAGTGCTGCGTCGAGGTCCAGTTCGACGGCGAGCTTCGCCAGCCGCTTCAGCTCGTCGTCCGGGCGGAAGAGCTCCATGTCCACGCCCTGGACCATCGTCGCGGTGCCCTGGTCCGGTATGTCGGGGAACCACTGCTTGGATGCCTGGAAGAAGTCCAGGTAGGCCGCGTAGCCAAGGTTGAGGAACTCGAAGTGGTACTGCCAGGCCCGGTGGCACAGGGCGATGAGCCGGTCGTACCCGCCGAGCAGGGCGTCGGTCGCGTCCAGCCCGATGCCCGCCTCGATCTCCTCGTACGGCTGGGCGTCCGGGAGGTCGGTGAACCGGATCGCCTCCATGTCCCGGATCGTGTCGAGGACCTTGCGCTTCCAGTTCTCCAGCAGCGGGTCCCAGTGCTCGAAGTAGTAGCCCGCGCGCTTGAGGAACTGCGGAACGCGCGCCGCGACCTCGCTCTCGGGTGCGGCGACCGGGCTCAGGTAGACGTAGCCCTGGACGACGCGGGACTCGATGCCGTACGCGGGCGGCACCATGAAGTGCCGGGTGTTGTACTGGCCCAGGCACTTCGCCGCGAACTCGGGCGTGATCGTCTCGAAGGGTTTGAGCACGTGGGGCCAGTGCTGGCTGTCGCAGAACCAGAACTTCGCCTCCTCCGCCTCTCGTCGGCCGGCCTGGAAGAGCACGTGGTACGGGTAGAGGCCCTCCCAGCCCTCGGCTCCGGCGGGAACCGGCAGCTCGTAGGGGCTGGGGAAGGTCGTACGCGACTCCGTCTCCATGGCACGGTCCCTTCCTTCGTCGGCGGGCTCGGGGCGTCGGGCTCGGGTCGGGATGTTCGGGTCGGCAGGTTCAGGTCGGCAGGTTCCCCAGGCCGAGCATGGTGTCGGCGATGCTCCCGACGCCCGCTCCCTCTCTTACTCCGCTGGGCCTCCCCGGCCTGCGGCTCCAGACCGTCTCGGCCCGTGCCTGGAGCAGAAGGACGCCTCCGGGCGCGGACGGCACACGGTCGATGGCCCACTCGATGTCCTGCGGGAAGCCGTAGTGGCGCTCGACCTCCTTGGCCAGCCGGGCGACCGCGGCGACCTCGCCGGGCGCCAGGCACGCCACCCGGCGGCGGCCCTCCTCGACGCCGCTGCGGACGAGTCCCCGGCCGCCCGGGGCGGCGACGAGCTCGTACTCCTTCGGCGACACGGTCGTGCGTACGGCGACGAGCAGTACCTTGTCCACCACGTAGTTGTCAGGGGTCACCTCCCCGGACACCACCGGAGCCCCGAGGCCCCATCCGGCGTCGATGACGATCTTCGAGCGGTCGCCGTCGGCCGGGTTCACGGTCATGGCCACACCGGCAGAGCGCGCGTCGACCATCTTCTGTACGCCGACCGCCATCTTCAGCCCATCCTCGGGCACGGCGTTGGCGGCGCGATAGGTGATCGCGCGGGCGGTCCACAGGCTCGCCCAGCAACGCCGTACGGCATCGAGGACGGCGTCCGCTCCCCGGACCGCCAGGTAGGTGTCGTACTGTCCGGCGAAACTCGCACCCGGCAGATCCTCCGTCGGCGCGCTGGAACGGACGGCCACCGCCGCCTCCCGTTCGCCGACCTCCTCGCAGAGGGAGCCGTACGCGCCCTCGACGGCTGCCGCGACCCCCGGTGGCACCGGCTGCCCGCCCACCAAGCGGCGGATCTGGGCGCCGGCCACCTCGGTGCCGCCCGGGTCGGTGACATCGAGCCCGGCGAGGACGGCGTCGACACACCTGCGCAGACCGGCGCCGGCGAGCAGTGCCTCAAAGGCGTCCGTGGTCACGACGAACCCAGGAGGCACGGGGCAGCCCGCGCGGGTCATCGCCAGCAGGCCGGCGCACTTGCCCCCGACCCGGCTCACGGCGGCATCAGCAGGGGCGTCGAATGCGATGACGTACCGGCCGGTCATGGTCCGGCCCGCCCCGCCGACGCACCCCACGGGCGATGGGCCGACGGGCCCGGGCAACCCGCCACCCCGGCACCGAATGCCCTGCTCATATCACCAGCAAAGCAGGTCGCGACGGCACGCGGAAGGCCGCCCGGACGTGGACCGGGGGTGCGGAACAAGCCCGCTCACGGGCCCCGGCCCGGTTTCCGGTCGGGGCTCAGTCGCTGACGAACGAACGGATGCGCTGCTCGAGGCTGCGCTGCAGATGCGCGCGCATTTCGGAGCGCGCCGTCTCCGCCGAGCGCTCGCGGAGAGCCTGGAGGATCCGTTCGTGCTCGGCGCTGAGCAGGTCGAGGTCCCCGAAGGACGCCGGGGGTCCGCTGTCGTAGATCCGGAGCTGGGTGGTGAGCTTGACGAGCAGCCCGGCGATGGTGGAGTTGTGGGCGGCGCGCCAAAGAGCTTCGTGGAAGCGGAAGTTGCCCGCCCGTGCCTCGGTGTCGTCGGTCGCCTGACAGCAACTCTCGTGAAGGTGCTGGAGCCGCGCGATGTCGAGGTGGGTGTGCCGGAGTGCGGCGGCGGCAGCGGCCTCGGATTCGAGGGCGATGCGTGCCTCGTAGATCTCGACGATGTCCTCGGGGGTGCCGGAGCGCACCCGGTAGCCGCGCGCAGCGCGTTCGAGGAGGCCGTCGTGCTCCAGGAGATTGAGGGCTTCGCGGATCGGGGTGCGCGAGGTGCCGTACTGGGTGCTGAGCGAGGTCTCCAGCAGGGGCGCGCCCTTGGGGAACCTGCCGTCGAGGATGTCCTGGCGCAGCCGCCAGTAGTGGCCGGACGCCTGCTCGGACTGCTCGGCCGCGTCGTACTGCGCGACCGGCTTCTCCGCTGCCATGGGCTCCCCTCGCTCCGTCATCACTTGACCTGCCCAGCCTATCAGCGCGTACATTTGCGTATACGCACGTCGACGCTTGTCGTCGCGCAGGAGCAGGAGGAGGAATCGTGGACCGCGCCGGAGTGCTCATCTCCCCCGCCGAGCTGGCTTCCCGGCTGGGCGGCGAGGAGCAACTCGCCGTCATCGACGTCACGGTGCGGCTGGCCTCTCCGGCGTACGACGGGGACTACCGCGCCGAGTCGGGTGCCGGTCAGTGGCGGGCGCAGCGGATTCCGGGCTCGGTCCATGTCGACCTGCTGACGGAATTCGTGGACGAGCGGGCCCCGTACCACTTCGGCCGTCCCAGGCCGGAGGCCGTACGGGACGGGCTGACGCGGCTCGGCGCCGGGGCCGGGACGCGGATCGTGCTGTACGACGACGGGGCGATGCACTGGGCGGCACGGGCGTGGTGGATGCTGCGCAACGTGGGGGTCGAGGCACGAATCCTCGACGGCGGCCTGGCGAAGTGGCTCGGCGACGGTCAGGCCGTGGAGCGCGGCGAGCCGCAGGCGCAGCCCGTACGGAGCGGGGCGGCGGAGCCGCTACCCGGGCCGGCCGGGGAACTCGGGCTGTGGGCGGACAAGCAGGAAGTACGTGAGATCAGCCTCGGCCTGCGCCCGGGCAGCCTCGTGTGCGCGCTGGGCGTGGGGCAGTTCGCGGGCACGGAGCCGACCCGGTACACGCGGCGGGGCCACATTCCGGGCAGCCTGAATCTGCCGGCCCGCGACCTGCTGGGCGCCGACCGGACCCTTGTCCCGGACCGGCAGGTGTCGGAGCTGACCGCCGCCGCACTCGCGGAGGCGGAATCCCCGGTCGTCATCTACTGCGGGGGCGGGATCTCGGCAAGCCTGACGGCGCTGGCGCTGACGCTGAACGGCCGCCAGGACGTCAAGATCTACGACGGCTCGCTGGAGGAGTGGACCGCCGACCTGTCCCTCCCGGTCGCCACGGGCCACCGATGTCCGGGGCAGAGTGCCACGCCGCTCCCGTAGATGCCCGTAGATGTCCGTAGATGCCCTGCCCGTAGACCTCCGTAGCGTCACGCACCGTCCGAAAGGCCTCCCCATGACAGCCTCCCCTGCTCTCCCGACCGCCGACACCGCCGCAGCCGCCCTCGAAGAGCTGCGCTCCCGTGTCCCGCTGGTGCAGTCCCTGACCAACATCGTGTCGGCGAACTTCCTCACCAACGTGCTGCTCGCGTCCGGTGCCACCAACGCCGTCATCGACAACCATCACGAGGCGGCGTTCTTCGCCAAGATCGCCGACGCCGTCCTGGTCAATCTGGGTACGCCCACCGACGGCCAGGCCGAGGCGTTCACCGAGGCCGCGCGGGCCGCACACGACGCGGGCCGCCCCTGGGTCCTCGACCCGGTCGGCGTCGGTGGCCTGCCCTGGCGGACCGAACTCGCGGCCGGCCTGCTGGACTTCCGGCCGACCGCGATCCGGGGCAACGCCTCGGAGATCACCGCCGTCGCGGGCCTCGGCGGCGACACCCGCGGCGTCGACAGCGCCTCCGACGCCGCCGACGCCGTGCCCGCCGCCCTCGCGCTGCTCGCGGTGAGCGAGACCGTCTCCGCCTCGGGGCCGGTGGACTACGTCGTCGGACGCACCGCCGCCGGCGACACCGGGACGGTCCGGGTCCTGGGCGGCAGCGATCTTCTGCCGAAGGTCACCGCGACCGGGTGCTCCCTGGGCGCGCTGTCGGCCGCGTACATCGCGGTGGCACCCGACGCCTTCACCGGCCTGGTCGCGGCCCACACCCACTTCGCGGTCGCCTCCGAGATCGCCGAACGCAACGCGCAGGGCCCTGGCTCCTTCGTACCCGCGTTCCTTGACGCCCTGGCGGCCGTGGACCCCGACGACATCCGCAAGCACGGACGCGTGGAAGCCCATTCATGAGCATCAAGACCCTCTGGTACCTCACCCCGGCCGACGGCGAGTACCCGTGGAGCCCCGGCGGCCTGTACCCGTTCAGCAGCGAGCGGTACATCGAACTGGCGCGGACCATCGACCAGGGCGGCTTCTTCGGCGCGCTGGTCGCCACGTGGCCGAACGACCCGTTCGTCTCGGCGAGCTTCGCCGCCGCGCACACGACCTCGATGAAGTTCCTGGTCGCGGTCTACGCCCGGATGATCCCCGCCCGGCTCCTGGCCGAAAAGGCCCTGGCCTTCGACGCGTTGAGCGGCGGACGGCTGCTCATCAACTCGGTCAACGGGCGCGACAACATCCTCACCAAGTACGACATGAGCACCGAGCACGACGAGCGATACGCGCTCGGCCGGGAGTACTGGAGCGAGTTCCGCGAGCACTACCTCGCCGGCGCGGACTCCAACTTCCCCAACACCCCGCTGCGCATGGAGCCGACCCAGGCCTCCGGCATCCCCGTATGGGGCGCGGGCGACTCGGCCGCCGGGCTCGCCAGCTCGGGGCAGGTCCTCGACACCTACCTCACGATGATGCGCGAACCCGCCTTCCTCGGCGAGAAGTTCCAGGCCGCGCGCGACTCCGCCCGCGCGCACGGCCGCGAGCTGAGCGACTTCGGCGCCCTGGCAGGCGTCGTCGTACGGCCGACGAAACGCGAAGCACTCGACCGCTTCCGCTCGCTCTTCGAGGAGACCGGCATCGACCGCCTCACCGACGTCCTCGACCAGGCGGTTCGCCGACGCACCCACGGCGCGCAGGACCTCAAGACCTTCACCGCCCGCGACGCCCAGCACCAGGGCTGGGTCGACACCATCCTCTCCGGCCGCCTCCCCGAGCCCGAGGACCTCTACCTGGGACACGGTCTCTACGCCGGAATCACGGCCTGGTCACCGCTCGACATCTTCGCCACGGGATCCTCCGCGGTCTACTACGTCGGCGAGCCGGACGACATCACCACCACCGTCGCCGAACTGCGCAAGCAGACCGGCCTGTCCGCCCTGATCCTCGCCGGCTGGCCCCTGGCCGAGGAGGCGGAGCTGGTCGCGGAACACCTCGTCCCGCGCTTCGACGAGATCGGCTGACCAGCACCTCAGCCCAACTCCCTTGTCACAAAGGGCCGCTACGCTACCCTCGCGCTCACACCGCCCGCGAGAAAACCGGGATCCCATGCCAGACCACGACCGCGTCGGACCCCATGCGATGGCCTACGCGGCGGCTGGTACGGAACCACCGCCGCCGACCCCGTTGCGGGAGGGCGACCCCCGGCGGGTCGGCCCGTACCTTACGGTGTCGGTGCTCGGGCGCGGCGGTATGGGCCGGGTCTGTCTGGGCCGGGACGCCACCGGTGCGCGGGGCTCAGCCGCCGTCAAGGTGATCCGGCCGGAGTACGCGCAGGACGCCCCGTGACCGTGCATAGCGATCGGTCGGCGTCCGAACCGCTCGGCCCCTCGTCGCTGGCGTGGCGGTACTTCAGTGACTGGCGTGGCCTGTTGGTGAGCCTGTGGGCCGGGTCGATGCAGAACATGCACCCCGGTCTCGGAGCCGGGGTGGAGGAGCACTCGCGGTTCTTCGACGAGCGCTGGGAGCGGCTGTTCCGCTCGCTCTACCCGATCGCCGGGGTGGTGTACGACGGCCCCGACGCCGCCCGCACCGCTCGCGCGGTGCGCGACTACCACCTCGGCATCAAGGGCACGGACCGCCAGGGCCGCCCGTACCACGCGCTCGACCCGGACACCTTCTTCTGGGCTCACGCGACCTTCGTCATGGTTCCGGTGCTGGTCTGCAGGCACTTCGGCCGCCCGCTGACGGAGGAGCAGAAGGAGCAGCTCTACGCCGAGGGCCTCCAGTGGTACCGGCTGTACGGGGTGAGCGACCGTCCGGCCCCGGCGGACTGGCGCGGCTTCTGTGCGTACTTCGACCGGATGTGCGCCGAGGTGCTGGAGGACAACCGGGCGACCCGCGCCGTGCTGGACCTGCGGCGTATCGGCAAGCCGCCCGCGCTGGGATGGCTGCCGGACGCCACATGGCGCGTGATCCGCTTCCCGCTGACGCGGTCCTTCGTGTGGCTCACCGTCGGGATGTACCCGTCGGCGGTGCGGGCCAGGCTGGGCTACCGCTGGTCGCGGCGGAGCGCGCTCGTGCTGTGGCTGCTGGGCCGTACGGTCGCGCTCGGCTGGCGTCTGGTGCCGTTCGAGCGGCGCTATCACCCGCGCGCCCGGGCCGCCTGGCGGCGTGCCCGCGGACTGTCCGTACCGCCGGTGGAGACGCCGCGCCGGAACCTGCCTCCGGTCGAGCGCCGCGGCGACCCCAAGCACTACGCACCGGACGGGTAATTTTCGATCTCCCGTTGTGCGTTCGTCGCGTTCAGCCCGGCGTCACCGGGGATTCCCCTTGCGTTGCCGGACTCCTACGGACCGTCGCGACAGGTCAGTGGCCGCGCTGGAGGGGGACAGCACGTCCGGGTTTCGGCGTTTCCCGGTCGCACGGGGTGACGCGGTGGGCGGCCAGGGCGGCGAGGTCGTCGTCGCGGGCGCCGTGGACGTAGGTGCGCAGGTCCTGGTGGAGGTGGTCGAGGAGTTGGCGGGGCGGGGCGGAGGCCCATGGGCGGACGCGCTGGGTGAGGGGGTAGAAGGTCCCGGTGCGGTCGCGGGTCTCGCTGACGCCGTCGGTGTAGAGCAGCAGGCGGTCGCCGGTGGCGAAGGGGATGGTGTCGACCTGGTAGTGGTCGCCGAGGAGGTCGGCCATGTTGATGGGTGGCGACGGCGCGCTGGGTTCCACCTCGCGCACGTCGCCGTGGTGCAGCAGCAGTGGCGCGGGGTGCCCGCAGTTGAGCACGCGGGCGACGGGTTCCCCGGCGGGGATCTCGACGAGCACGACGGTGACGAAGCGTTCCACCGCGCCGTCGGGGACGTTCAGGCAGTACTGGCCCATGACGGTCTCCAGCAGGCCTGCCAGGGACGGCAGGTCGGGCGCGCCGTGCGCGTGCACCCGGAACGTGCTGAGGATGACCGATGCGGCCTCGACGGCGGGAAGTCCCTTGCCGCGCACGTCGCCGATGATCAGCCGCACCCCGTGCGGGGTCTGCATCGCCTCGTAGAAGTCGCCGCCGATACGGGCGTGCGCGGCGGCAGCCTGGTAGAGCACCTCGACGTCGATGTGCGCGAGGTGCTGCGGGGGCGGGCGCAGCAGTACCTGCTGAGCGGTCTCCGACACCGCGCGGACCTGGGCGAGGGTGCGCTCCCGTTGCTGCCGTACGCGGCTGGCGTAGGCGGCGGCCAGGGTGATGGCCGTGATCGCGAGCAGGGTGAAGAGGCCCGGTGTCCGACCCAGGTCGTGGTTGACGGCGGAGAGGGCGAAGCCGACCGCCAGGGCCAGCAGCCCGATGCCCAGCGTGCCCATCACGCAGTACATGGCGGCTGCCAGTGCCGGCGCCGCCCCGAGCAGTCGGTTGAACTGCAGATGGGGGGTGAGGATGTCCGTCACCGCGACCAGCGCGATCACCAGCAGCGGTGTGAGTTGCGCCGGCTCGAACGACTGGCCCTTCGCCTGCATCCGCCGGCGGAGCCATTGGGGGGCTCGCATCCGTCCGAGCGACCGGGCGGTGGTGCTTCGGCTCGCGATGGGCGGCCCCTTGACCTGCACACCCATATCCCTGTCCTTACGTAAAGGCGACTCGTGGACGCCGGTTCGCAGATGGAATTACGTAAACTATGCCTAACGTTTCAATGCGGCTATATGACCCGAATCTCACGTGATGGTCATCACGTCGGCCTGGCTGCGGACCATGGTCGCGGCGATCTTCGAGGCTCCTCACTTGCCTTGGAGTGCACTCCAGGGTGTTCGCTGGCAGGCAACAGGCTTTGATGAGGAGCACGCCATGACACAGAAGATCTGGTTCATCACCGGTGCCTCACGGGGCTTCGGGCGGGAGTGGGCGATCGCGGCGCTGGAACGCGGCGACTCGGTGGCCGGGACGGCACGCGATCTGTCCACGTTGGACGATCTTGTCGCGACCTACGGAGAGCGGTTCCTGCCGCTGCGACTCGACGTCACGGACCGCGACGCCGACTTCGCCGCCGTACGGCAGGCACACGAGCGGTTCGGGCGCCTCGACGTGGTGGTCAACAATGCCGGATACGGCCACTTCGGGATGGTGGAGGAGCTCACCGAGGCGGAGGCCCGCGCGCAGCTGGAGACCAACCTGTTCGGGGCGCTGTGGGTCACCCAGGCGGCACTGCCGTTCCTGCGTGAGCAGGGCAGCGGCCACATCCTGCAGGTCTCCTCGATCGGTGGGATCAGCGCGTTTCCGCTGGTCGGCATCTACCACGCGTCGAAGTGGGCGCTCGAAGGGATCAGCCAGTCGCTGGCCCAGGAGGTGGCGCCGTTCGGCGTCAAGGTCACGCTGATCGAGCCCGGCGGGTTCGCCACCGACTGGGCCGGTTCCTCGTCGAGTACGTCCGCGCAGCTGCCGGCGTACGCCGAGTTCCACGAGCAGGTACAGGAGCAGCGTCGTCAGCGCGTCGGCACCCCGGGTGACCCGCAGGCGTCCGCCGCAGCCGTGCTGGAGCTCGTGGATGCCGATGAGCCGCCGCTGCGGTGCTTCTTCGGTGCGGCGCCGCTGGGCATAGCGAAGGCCGACTACGAGCAACGTCTCGCGACGTGGGAGAAGTGGCAGTCGGTGGCTGAACTGGCGCAGGGCTGAGCGCAGCGAAGAGCCTTGTTGGAGCCGAGAGCCCGTCCGCGCACCGGACGGGCTCTCGGCGTTCGTTCAGGGATCCGCGGGGATCGGTCACCCGGCGGCGTGCAGGAGTTTTGCCGCCAGGACGCGGATCTGGGTGTGTTCGGCGGGAGTCAGTGACGCGGTCAGGGCGGCGATCTGCTGGTCCATCTCGGCGGTGCACCGGTCGGTGAGTTGCCGGCCGAGCGGGGTGAGGCTGACCAGGACGGAGCGGCCGTCGTGGGGCGAGGGGAGGCGCTGGACCAGGCCGCGTTTCTCGGCGCGGGTGACCAGGCCGGTCATGGAGGACTTGTCCAGGCCCAGGTGGCGGGCGAGTTCGAGCATGCCGGGCCGGCGGTCGCGCAGGATGCCGAGGAGGCGGACCTGGATGAGGGAGAGGTCGTGGTCGGACGCGATGCGCGCCAGGACGCCCTGCACCAGGAACGACAGCTGGACCAGGGCGTCCACGGTGTCCTGCGGCTCGTCGGGCCCCCGGTCGTCCGCGAACTCCGGGGTGTGGCTGGGGGTCATGGTGGCCGCCTCCGCTTGACTTGGTACGTGGCACAAACTACCGTCGAATTAGTACGCGCCACAAACCATACGCGTTCCCGCCCGAGCCCAGGAGGCCAGCCATGCGCGCTGCCGTCGTCCGCTCCTTCGACGCCCCGCCCCGCTTCGACACCATCGACACCCCCCGGCCCCGCGGGGAGCACGAGGTCCTGGTGGACGTCCTGGCCGCCGGTCTCCACCCGCGGGTGCGCTCCAGCGCCGACGGCACCCACTACACCTCCGACGGCGTCCTGCCCCTGGTCCCGGGCATCGACGCGGTCGGCCGCACCCCGCAGGGGGAACTGCTCTACTTCGTCGCCCCGGACACCGCCCTGGGCACCATGGCCGAGCAGGCCGTCGTCGACCGCCGCCGCGCCATCACCCTGCCGCCGGACACCGACCCGGTCGCGGTGGCCGCCGCGATGAACCCCGGCATGTCCTCCTGGGTCGCCCTCCGCCGCCGCGTCACCCTCCGGCCCGGCGCCGGCGTCCTGGTCCTGGGCGCGACCGGCAACGCCGGACAGCTCGCCGTACAGATCGCCAAGCACCTCGGCGCCGCCCACGTCGTGGCCGCCGGCCGGGACCCCGAGCGCCTGGATCTCCTGCCCGGCCTGGGCGCGGACGAGACGGTCTCCCTGCTGGGCGACCCCGAGCAGGTCGCCGAACGCCTCGGCAAGAGCGCCGGCGACGCGGACGTCGTCATCGACTACCTGTGGGGCCCGGCCGCCGAACACGCCATGCCCGCCCTGCTCACCGCCCGCGCCGAGCGCAGCAAGCCGCTGGCCTGGATCCAGATCGGCTCCATGGCCGGAACGGACATCACCCTGCCGTCCTACCTGCTGCGCGCGGCGAACCTGCAGATCATGGGCAGCGGCCAGGGCTCGGTCACCACCGCCGGAATCCTCGCCGAACTGCCGTCCCTCGCGACGGAGATCACCTCCGGCACCCTGGCCGTCGACCCTCTCGCCCTTCCCCTCTCCCAGGTCGAGCAGGCGTGGAACACCCCCACCGCCCCCGGCCGGCGCATCGTGCTGACCCCCGGTAGGTGACCCCCTGTTGCTGTTCCGGTACCTCGTTCTCAGGCGCGGCGCATGCCGGTGAACACCGTGGTCGCGGACAGCAGGAAGGCGTCCGGCCGCCGCAGGATGCCCTCCGGCGCCTCGGCGTCGAGGAGTTGGTCGACCGTCGTGCGGTCCTCGGCATCGAAAGGCTCGCCCATCGACTCGCGCAGCCGGCTCAGTTCGGCATGCAGATAGGTGCGGGCCGGCCCGTCGAGCGGCGCCGGCAGATCGAGGAGGAGGCTGAAGGTGCCGGCGGGGGCGAGCCCGGCGCGGGTGAGCAGTGCCGGCCAGTCCTCGACGACGGAGGTGCTGCCGGGCAGCTCGGCGCGCATGGCCGCGAACCAGTCCTCCAAGGCGGCGTCGAGCCGGGCCTGCAGCCCCGGCCTGCCGATGCCGATGTCGCGGGGAAGGAAGCGCGTCGGCAGCCCGCCCTCGGCGATCGCGAGCAGCCCACCGGGGCGCAGCGCCCCCGCCAGCCCGTCCAGCGCGCCCTGCTGGTCGCCGAGGTGGTGCACGGCCCGGCTGCTCCAGATGAGGTCGGCCGTGCCGAGGTCCTCGTCCAGGCCCTCGGGCAGTTCGGCGTGATGGGTCGTCACCCGGGCGCCGAGGCCGAGTCGTTCGGCGCGGGCCGTGGCCCGGTCCAGCAGGGCGGCGGCGCCGTCCACGGCGACCGTCCGGGCCTCCGGGAAGGCCTCGGCGAGTACGCAGGTCATCACGCCGGGACCGCTGCCGATGTCGAGGATGCGCCGCACCTCCTTGTCCGGGCCGAGCAGCTCGCGCAGCCGGGCCGCGGTCTGCCGGAGGACGGGCAGCTGCAGCTCGCCGCTGTTCTCCAACCGGGTGGCCATCGCACCCCAGTCGATGTCGGTGTTGTGGTGTCCGGATCCATGGCCGTGTCCGGAACGGCTGTGTGCGCTCATGACGGGCAGCGTGCTCCCCGTGCCCGGCCGTGGCAACTTGTGTTGCCGTTTCCGGGACACACGCGGTGGAATGCGGGGCATGGAACAGTCACCGGCCTACGAACCCGTCCTCGCCGCGGTCGGCCCCCGCCTCAAGCGGCTGCGTGCCGAGCGCGGCATCACCCTGGCCGCGCTCGCCGAGACCACCGGCATCTCCAAGAGCACCCTGTCCCGGCTGGAGTCCGGGCAGCGCCGCCCCAGCCTGGAGTTGCTGCTGCCGCTCGCCGGGGCCTATCAGGTGCCACTGGACGAGCTGGTCGGCGCACCCGAGGTGGGCGACCCCCGGGTGCGGCTGGCACCGCGCACGACTCCGGGTGGGACCGTGGTGCCGCTCACCCGGAGTCCGGGTCCGCTCCAGGCGTTCAAGATGATCATCCCGGACCGTGGTGCGGAACCCGACCCGCGTACCCACGAGGGCTATGAGTGGCTGTACGTGCTGAACGGCCGGCTGCGGCTGGTGCTGGCGGACCACGACCTCGTGCTCGGGCCGGGCGAGGCCGCCGAGTTCGACACCCGGCTGCCGCACTGGTTCAGCAGCGCGGGCCGGGAGCCCGTCGAGATCCTGAGCCTCTTCGGGAGACAGGGTGAGCGCATGCACGTACGGGCGAAGCCCCGTTAGTGCCGCTTGCGTGCCGGCACGGGATCCCCCGCCCCGGCCCCGGGGACATCACCGTCCCTCGAAGCGATCGGCGATCAGCTCGGCGGCCATGACGACGTCGTACTCGCGGTGACACACGTCCTCCCACATCCGAAATCCGTGCCCGAAAACCCGGTGATCCCTTACGGATCTTACGTATTGTGTCACTCTGGTGACTCCGTGTAATCTCCGTCGCAACGGGGGTCCTGGTGACCACCCGTTCCCCGATCCCAGAAGCAGAGGTCCCCCTCAGCCATGCCCGAAATCGGCACCGCCCCTCGCCGGCCTGCTCCGCAGCACCGGGAAGCGGTCTGGGAGATGCGCGCCCAGCAGGCCGTGGAGTACGAAGTCGTCCTCACCCGGGACGTGCTGGACCCGGCCAACGACGCCCTGGCCCACGCCGGCGCCCCCTTCCCCGGCGTAACGCCGAAACGTTGTTGCGTCGTCACCGAGGCAACCGTCGAAGAGCTCTACGGCGACCGGCTCCGGGCCTACTTCCTGGCCCGCGGGGTCGAGGCGCGGTGGCTGGTCCTGGACCCGGGCGAGGAGCACAAGACCATCGAGTCCGTCCTGCGGGTCGTGGAAGCCTTCGACGCGTACGGGCTGCTGCGCAGGCAGGAGCCCGTCGTCGCGGTGGGCGGCGGTGTCCTGACCGACATCGTCGGGTTCGCGTGCAGCACCTACCGGCGCGGCCTGCCCCACATCAAGGTCCCGACCACACTGATCGGCCTGGTCGACGCGGGCATCGGCGCCAAGACCGGCGTCAACCACAAGGACCGGAAGAACCGCATCGGCAGCTACTTCCCCCCACGCCGCACACTGCTCGACCCGGCCTTCCTGGCGACCCTGCCGGACTGCCACATCACCAACGGGCTGGCGGAGATCCTCAAGATCGCCCTGGTCCTGGACAGACCGCTCTTCGAACTGCTGGAAACCCACGGCCCGTTGTTGCGCGGCGAACGCCTGCAAGGGCTCACGCCGGCCGGCGCGGACGCCGCCGACGAGGTGCTGCGGCGCGCGATCGGCGGCATGCTCGCCGAGCTGGAGCCGAACCTGTGGGAGGAGCAGCTGGAACGCCGCGTCGACTACGGCCACTCCTTCAGCCCGGCCCTGGAGGTGGACGCCCTGCCCGGACTCGGGCTCGGGCTTCTGCACGGCGAGGCCGTCGCCGTCGACATGGCACTGACCACCGTCATCTCCTGCCAACGCGGCCTGCTCACCACCGGCGAGCGGGACCGCGTACTGGCGGTGACGACCGCGCTGGGACTGCCGCTGACCCACGCCGCCTGCGGGACCGGGGTGCTGGACGGCGCGCTGTCCGACATCGTCCGGCACCGCGACGGCCGCCAGCGGCTGCCACTGGCCACCGGCATCGGATCGGCCCGGTTCGTCGACGACATCACCGGGGACGAAGTGCGGGCCGCCGCGGCCTTTCTGCGTACGTACGGAAACGAGGGAACGTACATGCTCGACGGACCGGATGAATGGGACGAGCTGCTCGTCGCCGATGTGCACGGTGCTTCCGCCGTGCACGCCATGCACGGCGGCGCGGACGTCGCCCGCTGGAAGTGCCTGGCCCGCCGGATGGGCCTGGCCGGGACGTGGGAGGCGATCGAGTGGGCCTCTCTCCCGCCGGGCGCCGTGTGCGGGGAGCACCGCCACACCCGCACCGAGGAGCTGTACTTCGTCATCTCCGGGGAGGGGGAGATCCTCCTCGACGACGTGCCGCATCGCATCCGCCCCGGCCACCTGGTCGTCAACGGGCTCGGCACCCGGCACCAGTTCCGCAACCTCGGCGACCAGGACCTCAACTGGCTGGTCATCGAGGTCTTCGGCCCCGCCACGGCACAGGCGCTGGTGGGCGCCGGCGCCGTTACCGCTTCCGAAAGGACATCATGACCAACGCCACGATCATCGACCTCGCGGCCCGCGGTGAGGTCGACCTCTCCGCCCTGCTCACCGGCCCGCTGCGGCAGGCCCGCATCGTCACCCTCGACGCCGACCGGACCGAGACCCTGTCGGCCGCCGACCGCGAGCACACCGTCTTCGTCCTGGAAGGCACCGGCACGGCGACGTCGGGCACCACCGCCGTCGAACTGTCCGAGGGGACGGCCGTCACCATGCCGCTGGGCGGCACGCTGACGATCACGGCCGGTCCGCAGCCGCTGCGCTACTTCCACGCCAGCCTCATGGTGCCGTCGGCCGAGGGAAGTGCCCGGTGATCGTGACCACCGTGGAGCGCACCACCCGTACG
Organism: Streptomyces sp. NPDC059373; assembly: GCF_042751495.1. Lineage (NCBI taxonomy): Bacteria > Bacillati > Actinomycetota > Actinomycetes > Kitasatosporales > Streptomycetaceae > Streptomyces > Streptomyces sp. NPDC059373. The sequence continues at coordinate 197,202 of NZ_JBHYXC010000002.1, forward strand.
TTCCGGGACGGCGCCGCGCAGGCCGCGAGCCGGTCCCTGGCCCGGCGCGGTTTCTTCTTCTCCGAGACCGAGGCCGTCGATCACGTCCGGCTGGCCGCGGGAGCCGAGATCGGGCCGCGTGGACGCCGGGGCACCGAGGAGATCTGGTACGTCGCGAGCGGCGACGGCCACCTCCTCCACCCGGACGGGACGCCGGCCGGTCACCTGCACCCCGGCGCGCTCGCCGCCTGCTCGCTGAACAGCGACACCCGGCTGCGGGCGGGGGCCGGTGGCATGGAGCTCGTCCTGATCGCCGTGGCGCCCCGGCACCTCACTTCCGCCATGCCGCCCCGGCTGCCCGTCGCGTCATGATTCCGGGCGCCACCCATGTGGACCACGTCGCCTACACCGTCCCCGACCTCGACCAGGCGGTGGCCTTCTTCACCGAGGTCGTCGGCGCCGAACTGATCTACCGCGAAGGGCCCGTCCACGACCCTGACGGCGATCTGATGACCCGCCGGCTGGGCGTCCACCCACGGGCCGTCGCCCACATCGCCATGCTCCGGCTCGGCCCGGTGACCAACCTCGAGCTCTTCGCGTACGAAGCCCCGGGCCAGAACCGCGTCCCGCCCGCCAACAGCGACTGGGGCGGCCACCACCTGGCCATCCACGTCACCGACATCGACACCGCCGCCCGCTATCTCCGCGAACAGCCCGGCGTCCGGTTGCTCGGCTCCCCGCGGACCATCCCCGACGGACCCATCGCCGGCAACCGGTGGATCTACTTCCTCACCCCCTGGGGCATGCAGCTGGAACTCGTCCAGGCATCCCCCGGCCTGCCGTACGAGAGCACCACCACAGCCCGCCGCTACGGGCCCCAACCACGTCACCGGGAGCCTTCATGCGTGACCAGATCGACCTCACCCCGGCCCTGCTGGACTACCTCCGGGAGACCTCCCTGCGCGAGGACCAGGTCCTGCGCGAGCTGCGCGAGGACACGGCCGCGCTGCCCGACCGGATCATGCAGATCCTCCCCGAGGAAGCCCAGCTCCTGGCCCTGCTCGTCCGCCTCACCGGGGCGCGCGACATCCTGGAGATCGGCACCTTCACCGGCTACAGCTCCCTGTGCATGGCCCGCGCCCTGCCGCCCGGCGGCCACCTGGTCACCTGCGACATCAGCGAGGAATGGACCACGACGGCCCAACTCGCCTGGAAACGCGCCGACATCGCCGACCGCATCGACCTCCGCCTCGGCGACGCCACCGCCACCCTGGACACACTCCTGACGGAACGCGGACCCGGCTCCTTCGACTTCGTCTTCATCGACGCCGACAAGGCCCACTACCCGCAGTACTACGAGCAGTCCCTCGCGCTCACCCGGCCCGGCGGCCTGATCGTCCTCGACAACACCCTCTGGTCGGGCCGGGTCGTCGACCCCGCCGTCCGGGACGCCGACACGCGAGGCGTCCGGACGGTCAACCGGAACCTCCTCGACGACCAGCGGGTCGACCTCTCCATGCTCCCCATGGCCGACGGCGTCACCCTCGCCCGCAAGCGCTGACTCCCGCGGCCGGGCGGTTCACCACCGCCCGGCCGCACCCGATGGGGCCGGTTGCGGTGGTCAGCCGCAGTGGCCGGCGTCCACGACGTACTGGTCGGCGATCTGGCCCCGCCAGGTGACGCACTCGCCGCGCCCGGGGATGTGGACGGGGCCGGCGTAGGTCGTGTAGGCGCCGGAGTCGGAGGCGCTGACCTGCGTGTGGTTGGTGTAGACGGCCGCGCCCGGCTTGGTGCGCACAGTGACCGCGCAGTTCTCGCCGGTGCGGTCGTTCCAGGTCAGGTACACCGTTCCCAGGGTGCCGATGTTGTCACCGCCGTGTACCGAGGAACGGGCTCCTGTCCCGCCTCGACTAGAAGACGCCCTTGTAGCCCTGCCAGCCGGTGGCGATGCGGACCCGGGGCCGGAGGCCTCCGGTGCCGGTGTTGCGCCAGAGGTTGCCGGAGGTGTCCCGCTCGACGATGTCGGCCTTGCCGTCGCCGGTGATGTCCCCGACGCCGACGATGGCGTTGTACGAGCCGCCCCAGTCGGTGGCGATCCGGACCCGGGCGGTGAAGCCGCCGGTGGCCTTTCCGTAGTAGCGCCACAGGCTGCCGTGCTTGTCGCGGGCGAGGAGGTCGCCGGTTCCGTCGCCGTTCAGGTCGCCGGCGCCCACGATCTTGGTGTAGCCGGTCCAGTTGGAGGCGATCTTCACGCGGGAGGTGAACTTGCCCGTGCCGTTGTCCGCGTACAGATACACGTCACCGGTCGAGGTCTGCCGGGCGATCAGATCCGCCCGTCCGTCGCCGGTCAGGTCGCCGGGTGAGGTGAGCACGTTGTACTGGTTCCAGCCGGTGCCGAGGGAGACGTGCTTGGTGGAGGGTGTGAACGCGGTGCCGCATCCGCCGTTGTAGCGGGTGAGGGTGCCGGAGCTGCTGCGTACGAGGAGGTCGTCGCACCGGTCGCCGTTCATGTCGCCGACCGGCACCACCAGGGACGAGACGGGCCAGCCGCTGCCGGAGGTCTTGGCGCCGAACTTCCCGGTGCCGGTGCCCTGTTGGACGGTGAGGCCACCGGAGGAGTTCATGGTCAGCAGGTCGCCGATGCCGTCGTTGCCGTAGTCCCGGCGGACGGCCGCGCCCTTGGTGAAGGCGGCCTTGCCCGTCCTGACCATGGCGGGGCCGAAGCCGTCGGCCGGCTGGGCGGTGAGGGTCCAGGAGTACGTGCCGTTGGGTGCGAGCGCGCCCGTGCTGGTGAGGCCGCCCCACTCGGTCACCAGCGATCCGCGGGTGGCCCCGCCGGTCACCGTGTCGACGACCCGGCCGAGGGAGTTGCGCACGGTCAGGCTCCAGCCGGAGGCGGGCTTGCTGAGCTGCCACGATGCCCAGATCGGCCCGTAGGGGGTGGACCGGCCCACGGTGGGGACGGTGTGCGATTCGATCGCCGTGAGGTTCTGGGTGGGCACGCCGGTCGGCACGATGTGGATCTGCTGCTGGTCGTCGGCGTAGGCGACGTCGCCGCCGTACTTGTCGACCGTCCACGTGATGCCCCGATCGTCGTCAAGGGCGCCCTTGGGGAGGTCGGCGAGGTCCCGGGTCACCGCGGTGCCGGTGTGGAAGTCGGTGAGCAGCAGCTTCCCGGCATCGGCGTCGGTGCCGGTGTCGTGACGTACGAGGTAGCCGTCGCCGAGCAGGGCCTCGCCCGACGGGACGGCGATGCTCTTGGCGGCCGTACGGTCGTAGACCCCGGCCGGGCCGGTGGTCCCGCAGGACCAGTAGATCCAGCGGCCGACGGCCTGCAGTTCGGCCGGCACGCACGGCGCGCCGGTGGCGAGGACGCCGACCGTCTTCTTGGTCTTCAGGTCGATGGAGCTGACCGTGCCCTGGGTCGAGCCGGTGACCCACAGGGTGCTGCCCCATACGGCGGCGGCGGTGACGGGCCGGGTCATCAGCACATCGCTGTCGTAGCCCTGCTCGAAGTCGCCGACGTACTGCGTGGAACGGACGTCGACCACGACGTACCGGCCGGAGCCGTCAACGATCCGGCCCCCGGTGGCGGGGACCTGCATCATGTTGAAGTAGACCGGGCTTTCGGCCGACGGCGACATGACGTCCGTCCCGTCCACATAGGCCACCCGGTCGTCGCCGAGACCTTGCAGCTGCGCGCAGGGCACACCGGCGCTCTGCCCGGTGCTGTCGACGCCGGGGCAGCTCTCGCCCCAGCCCGTGTCGCTCGTCGTTACGTGCGGGTCATCGGCCTCCGGCGCGCCGGTGACCGCCAGGTCGCGCCGGAGCAGGGTCCGTAGCTGGCTGGTGTTGGTCCCGTACTGGAGCCGGTCGGCGCTCAGTGTCAGCCCGTAGACGGTGGCGGCCACCGGCGGTACGTCGGCGACAGGCACAAGTTGGGGCTTGCCGTCGTCACCGGTCACCACGCGCTGCACCGCCCAGTGTGCCGAGTCCCGGCCGCCGACGACGAGCGCGGTGCCGTCGGGGGCGGTGATCATACGGGGGGAGGCCGTGTCGAGCAGCACGTAGCGCGGCGTGCTGTCGCGCAGGGAGACGACCGCCAACGGGTCAGTCTCGGTCGAGGTCTTGGGGTCGTACCAGGGCGTGAGCAGCCAGTCGCCCACGACGGCGAACTGGGCGTAACCGCCCGCGTCGGCCGGGACGGTCACCTGCTTCACGGCCGCCGACGGGTCGTCACGCCGCACGACGTAGGCCGTGGTGCTGCCGCCGTAGTCGACGATGTAGCCCTGGGACAGGACGACGTACGGCAGGAAACCGGTGACGTCCTGGAGGATCGGGGTCGCGGTCGCGGTGTCGAAGTCGATGTACGCCAGGTGCCGGACGGCGTCGCTCGCGGCCGAGGTCGTGTAGACGACGACGGCCCCGTGGGCGTCCTGGGCGAGCCCGATGGTGACCGCGCCGTCCCCGAAGTCCAGGCCGGAAAGCGTACGTTCGGTGAGGCCGCCGCCGTCCTGCGGGCTCACCAGGTGCACGACGGTCGGCGTTCCGGTGACCCGCTCCTGGGTCAGCATGTTCTGGCCGCCGAAGCCCCCGGTCCATCGTTCAGCGACGGGCAGGGTGACGGTGTAGCGGACGGCGTCCGTGGCTGCGTCGCGTACCTGCATCTGACGGGTCGCCGGCACGAACTGCGCGATCTCGCCGGCGGAGACCTCCTGGAAGGTGCCCGGGGTCGCGGGGGTGGTGGCACCGGTGTCGTACGACGTCCACTGGTAGCCGTTGACGCCTTCCTGCTGGTGCAGATAGCCGTCGGCGGAGGCGGTCACGAAGGTGTCGCCACGCGGGGCGTAGCGTGCGCCCGCCGGGATCACCACCGGGGCCGACGGGGCGGTGTCGGCGTGTGCCGGGCCGCTCAGGGGGCCGATGACCCCGGCCAGCGAGATGGATACCGCGGCGGCGACGGCCGAGCGGACGAGGGCACGCGAAGCCACCCGTTCCTCCTGTACGAGACGAAGGCGCGGTGCGGCAACGGCGGCCCTGCGCGCGTCAGCCGCGCATTCTCAAGTCCCCCCGGCGTCACCCCCACGCAGGTCGGCCGAGCCTAGCAACGGCCTCGGGCAGAGCGCTTCAAGAGAACGCAAAGATCAACGCAACGATCGCGGAGAAGGCCGTTCATGGCCCTCACCGGCGGGACCCGCTCGCCAGGGCCCGGTGGTGCCGACGGGCCCTGGCGGCGGCCACGGGTCAGAGCAGCTCGGGGCGGACCCACTCCTCGCCCAGGACGTGGTGGGCCAGGAAGCCCAGCACGGTGGCGTACCAGAGGCGGACGTTGTTCGGTTTGAGGATCCAGTGGCCCTCGTCCGGGAAGTACAGGAATTTCGCCGGGACCTCGAACCGCGCCAGGTCGTTCCAGAGGGCGAGGGCCTCGCCGACCGGTACGCGGTAGTCCTTGTCGCCGTGGATCACCAGCATGGGTGTGGTGATTTTCGCGGCCCGCAGGTGCGGGGACTCGAGCTCGTACCGGTCGGTGCGCACGAGTGGGTCGCCCTGACGCCGCATCCAGTAGGCCGGGAAGTCGGTGACGCCGGCGAAGCTGTACATGTTCCACAGGCTGGCGTGGGTGACGATCGCCTTGAAGCGGTCGGTCTGAGTGGCGATCCAGTTGGCCATGTAGCCGCCGTACGAGCCGCCCATCATCGCCGTACGCTCACCGTCGAGGTCGTCACGGCGCAGCGCGGCGTCGGTCAGCGCCGTCACGTCCTGGTACGACGCGCCGCCCCAGTGGGCCCAGCCGCGTTCGTGCATCCGCTGCCCGTAGCCGGTGGACAGCGCGGGGTCCGGCAGCAGAACCGCGTAGCCGGCGGCCGCGGCGACCCAGGGATTCCAGCGCCAGTGCCAGGCGTTCCAGCTGGTCTGCGGGCCGCCGTGCACCCACAGCAGCAGTGGCGCGGGGGTCGCGGCGGAGGCGTCCCGCGGCAGTACGAGCCAGGCGCGCAGCGCCGTACCGTCCTCGGCGGTGGTGTGCACCTCGGTGAGGCTGCCGGGCAACTCGCCCACCTCCCCGGGTGACGCCAGCGGCACCGGCTGCTGGTCGGGCGCCGCGGCCTCGAGGCGTACGGGGGTCGGCGGGCTGTCGACCGCCGAGCGCAGCGCGTACAGGGTGCGGCCGTCCGGGCTCACGACCACGGTGGAGTAGGCGCCGGACGCGGTGAGCCGGACCACCTCGCCGCTGCCGGTGGAGAGCCGGAAGACCGGCGCGTGCCCGGCTTCGTCGGCGGTGAACCAGACCACCGGCGTGCCGTCCTCGCCCGGCACCGGGGAGACCACCGGGGCGCCCGGCCACTGGTCGAAACCGGGCAGCAGGTCACGTCCGGGGTCCTGGTCGTCGGTGGCGCCCGCCAGCCACAACGTGACGTCACCAGGCTCGTCCCAGGTGATCCGGCGCTCCCGGATGCAGACCAGATGGCGGCCGTCCGGCGTGAAGGCCGGAGCGCCGAACTCGGCGTCGGGGGACTCCAGTACCCGCAGTTGCTTGCCCGTAGCGGCGTCCGCGACCACGATCGCGGCGCGGATCTCGTCGGGGAGCGTGCCCACGGCCGTTGTGTAGGCGGTCAGCGAGCCGTCCGGGGAGACCGCGATCCCCTCATGGGCTCCGATCCGGCGCCCGCCGCAGTCCACCACGGCCGGCTCCTCGGCGGCGGCATCCTGAACGGCGAACACCCGCGGCATCCCGGGACCGAGGTCATGGTCCCAGTACCGCACCGGCACCGACTCATGCAGGATCGCCGACACCTTGGCCTTCTGGCGCGCCTCACGCAGCTCCGCATCCTGCTCAGGGTTCACCGCGCCCGGAAGCTGCGACGCCGCCAGCGCGATCCGCGACGCCCCGGTGGCGATCGCGTACTCGTCGATCCCCCCCGGCCTGGCCAGCAACTGCGAGGCCTCACCACCACCTGCCGGCAGGCTCCACAACGCTGCTTCCCGCTTGTCGTCCTCCCCCTCACCGGGGTCCGCGACCGGGCGGGAGGAAAGGAACAGCAGCGTCCCATCGGGCAGGAACCCCGGGGCGGACTCCCCGCGCCCGGAGCGCGTGAGCCGCCGGGCCGGCCGTCCCCCGGACGGATCGACCTCCCACAGGGCCCCGACGAACCTGGTGCGATCGGTGGACAGCTCCTGAACCACCGTCACCAGACGCGTTCCGTCCGGCGACAGGGCCAGCGAGGAGACCCGGGGCAGCGCGACAAACGCCCCCAGGTCGTGAAAGGCAGTTGAGTCAGGCATGAGGATCATCCTGACTCCCGTCGCGAGCCCGCACCAGCCCGCCTCCGGCCGCCGGACGTTGTCGTACGACGGCGGATCAAGGACGGCCGGATCAAGGACGGGGCCGCCCGCGGTGTTCGCGGACGGCCCTGGGCCGGGGGTGGGGTGGGGTGTTACCAGGGGGAGGGGGCGGGGGGTGGGAGGACGGGGGGGCGGTCGTCGCAGGTGATGGTGTTGGGGAGTTCCCAGGGGGCGAGCCAGGGGCCGGTGGTGCCGCCGCCGGCGTTGCCGCCGAGGTCGGTGAGGGTGAACTCCGAGCCGGTGGCGGGGAAGTTGAACGAGCCGCAGTTGTTGACGCCGACGGCGCCGACGTTGCGGGCGTCGACGTTCTCGAAGGTCGCCGATCCGGCGGCGCGGGCGCTGAGTACGGAGGTGCCGGTGCCGTCGATCTTGATGTCCTTGAAGTGGACGTTGGTGATCGAGTAGGTGTCCTTCACCGGCCAGTCGGTGACCAGCATGATCGCGTTGTAGGTGTTGTCGAGGTAGGTGTCACCGGTGACGCGGATGTCCGCGTCGAGGTTCTTCTCCAGCGCGTAGAACCAGATGGCCCCGAGACCGATCTTCCAGTTCAGCTCGTAGGTGCCGGCCCGTACGGTGGTGTTGCCGGTGATCGACAGATGCCCGGTGAACGGCTCGGAGCCGAAGCGGGAGCCGACGTGCAGGGCGCTGCCCTCGCGGATCGGGTCGGCGATGAGGTTGGCCGAAACCGTGTTGTCGGTGCCGCCGTAGATGGCGATGCCGTTGGCGAGCACCGGTGTCTGGACCGTGTTGTGGTCGAAGGTGTTGCGGGCGTCGCCGGTCTTCTCCGACCACATGGCGAGTCCGTCGTCGCCGGAGTTGCGGACGAAGTTGTTGCGTACGACCGAATCCGTCACGCCGGTGTGGAAGTTGAGGCCGTCGGCGATCTGGTCGGTGATGACGTTGCTGGTGATCCGCAGGTTCGACATGGGCCCGTCGAACCACATGCCGACCTTGGTGTGGTGGATGTAGAGGCCGTCGATCGTCGAGTCGCTGAGCGCCCCGCCGATGCCGTTGACCTGGTCGGTGTCGATGCGCTCGCGGACGTCGCCCTCGATCGCGAAGCCGGAGAGGTGGACGTTGTGACTGCCGCCCGCCGACGCGTCCTTTCCGTAGAAGCCGACCCCGGTGTGCACCGAGCCGTCGGGGGCGGGGGCGTCGAGGGTGACCTGGTGCCCCTTGATGATCGTGTACCAACTGCCGGCGCCCTCGATCGTCACGTCATCCACGACGATGTGCCGGTTCACCTGGTACGTGCCCGGCGGGAGGTAGACCGATCGGTGCCCGCGCCGCGCGGAGGCGATGGCCTTGTCGATCGCCCCGGCCGAGTCCCGCCGCCCGGTCGGATCGGCGCCGAAGGCGAGGACGTTCACCGCGGCGAGGGCGACGTGCGGGGTGGCGACCAGCTGGGAGTCCAGCAGGTCCACGGTCGTCGACACGGCCCCTGTGCGCGTCGGGACCGCCAGCCGGACGGTGTCACCCGCCTTGTACGTCCTGCCCAGCAGCAGACGCTGCTCGTCGTAGAAGTGGTTCGGCCGGAACGGCTTGGTGATCACCGGCGCCGGCGTGGTGGCGCTGGGCACACAGCCGCACTCGGTGATCCACCAGTCGTCGTGCAGCAGCCCGGCGTTGGGGTCGTTGGAGAACGGATACTGGTTGTAGAGCCACGCGTACTGCGAGGTCAGCGTCATCGTCTTCCGGGCGCCCCCGTTCACCGTCACGTCGAGCGGCGCTGTGATGCCGCCCCCGCTCGGCCCGTCCGGAATGCTGTACCGCACGGTGATCGCGTTGGCGGCGCTCGGCAGGGTGAACTCGACGTACTGCCCCCGCTCCAGCGTCACCGCCTTCCGTCCGGACGCCTCCGCGGGCAGCGTGTAGGCGCTCCGGTCGGGCCCGATGACCTTCCCGTTCGTCGCGGCGTTCTCCGCCTCCTGCTCGGCGAACCCGACGTCGGCCCCCCGCCCCGCCACCAGCGCCGGGTCCAGCCCCGCCCGCGTCACGACGGCCCCCGCCGTCTTCTCCGCGCCGGCCTGAGCCGTCCCACCGAGCCCGAGGCCGATCCCGGCCGTCACCGCGACCACCGCCACGGTTCTTCGCCACGCGCTCCTGCTGCTGCTCCCTGCCATCCCCAACTCGCTTCTCTCGTAAGGCGCGACCGCCCGGGACGTTCGAGTCAGAGCGGACGTCGTGAGGTGAGGCGACAGTAAGGACCCGGCACGCCGCTCCACAAGGCTCCTGCGAGATGTTTTCCTGGAGCTGCTACTGAAGTGGCGACCCTATGTAAGTTTTTTGCGCTGCTTGCATGATTCCTTGCGCAATGACCAACAGCGGCCATGGATCCCGGAGGGAGGGGTTCCGGGGTCCATGGCCGCTGTGAAGGCTTACGGCAGATGCCGCCGTCAGAGAGAGACGCCGCCGGCGAGCTGCGGTATCGACAGAGCGGGCGCGACGGCGCCGAGGGCCTCATCGAGGCCGTCGACGGACACGCCGCCGGAAAGGCCGACGAGGCCGGTGGTGGCACCGCCGGAAATGGCGATACCGCCGGCGACGTTGTCCAGGTCGGCGTCGGCGATCTCGCGGGTCTCGACCTGAGGAGTGAAGCTACGCATGAATTGCGATTCCCTTCATGGTTTTTGTGTCTCTGAATAGCGTCGGCCGGCTCGGCGGGTAATCCCGATCCGGCCGGTCAGTCAAACGGTTGTCCGATTCCCGAAAAACCGGGACAACTCCCGTCCGGGGCACGATGGAACCACCCCAACAGGCCACCCGTCCACCCACCCATCGGAAGATCCGCACCACCGGTTGGCCGCCGCAACGCACCTGCGTGCATTTACCCACGGGACGGTGACGCCTTCTTCACGCGATCTCAACGGCCAATTAACGTGGGCAGGATCCGCGGTTGATCCCGATCGGACATACCCGCATTTAATTTCGCCGACCGCTCGCCGAAGCCGGATTCTGTCAAGTTGCTGAGCACCTCATGTGTGCACGATGTGCAGGGTTTGCCGACAGGGGCCCACCATCAGGGCAAGAGGGTGTCGTCGTCGGGACGGCGGTGGTCCAGGTTCCCCGTCGGAGATGCGGGCTCAACGCGCCCGGGAGCGGATCGAGTCGATGAGGAGCTCGACGGCGAGGCGGAAGTTGTCGGGGGAGTCCAGCGGCGGGATGTCGTCGATCAGCGCGGCCAGATTCGGGTACGTGTCCGGGGGAAGCTCCCGGTAGTCGACCCGCCAGGAGCGCAGGTCGGCCTCACGGGTCGGGGCGTCCAGGGCGTACAGGGCGGCCTCCATGCTGGAGTAGGCCAGGACCGTGTCGGCGAAGACCCGGTAGCAGCGCGCGGCGTCCCGGTCCGGGAGCCCGGCGCGGCGCATGCAGCCGAGGATGTGCTCGACCACCTCGAACTCGTGCGGACGGCGCGCGGTGCGGGCCGCGACCAGCTGGCCGACCTGGGGGTGGGCCATGAAGGCGCCCCGGATGCGGTGGGCGACGGCGCGCAGGTCCTCGGCCCAGTCGTCGCTGACGGGGAGGCCGCCGGCGGTGGTCTCGGCGTGCAGGGCGTCGGTCAGGGCGAGCAGCAGCTCGTCCTTGTCACGGAAGTGCCGGTAGATGGCCGTCGGGTGGGCGTCCAGCTCGCGGCCCAGCGCCTCGAAGGTGAGCGACTCGATCCCGGCGCGGTCACAGATCCGCAGGGCGGCCTCGGTGATGACCTGCTGGTTGAGACTGCCCCGGGGGCGCCGCGCGCGTCCCGCGCCCGCCTTGGGGGTGGCCGCCATCCCGCCGTGTCCTCTCGTCGCCCGCCGTCGTTCCTCGCCAGATGGATGCTACCGGCCCGTGTTAATCGCCGGTTACCTCTAGTCAATGTCATTGACTATGGAGTTGATTATCTCCCACACTGACGATCGGCGAGCCGCACCGCCACTCCCCCGTCTGGAGAACGATGCCCTCCGTATCCGCTCGTACGCCGTCCGCCGACCCCCCTCGCGAACCGTCCAGCCCCTCGTCCTCGCCCGGCCCCACCGCCGCGAGCACCGGGCTGGAGATCCATTCCGTCGACTGGATCCCGACCGCCGAGCGCCACGGAACCCCGGCCCACCTGGGCGCGCTGTGGTTCGTCGGCAACATCAATCTCACCGCCATGGCCACCGGCGTCACCGCGCTGAGCATCGGCGCCGGGCTGCTCTGGACAATCGTGGCGACCGTCACCGGCTCGCTGTTCGGCACCGTGTTCATGGCCTTCCACTCCGCCCAGGGACCGCAGCTCGGCCTGCCCCAGCTCGTACAGTCCAGGCCGCAGTTCGGGTATCTCGGCGCCGCGCTCACGGTCTGGGTCTTCGCCCTGGTCAACTACGTCGCGTACAACACCTCGGACGCGATCCTGTCCGGCGACGCGATGCACACGCTCTTCGGGCTCGGCTCCAGCGCCGGGTACTTCATCGCGGCCGCCGTGGCCGCGATGATCGCGCTGTTCGGCTACCGCTGGATCCACCGGGTGAGCCGCTGGCTGACCTGGCCCCTGGTCGTCGTGATGGCGGTGCTCACGGCGGCGGCGCTGGGCGACGGCGCGCTGCCGAAGGGCGCCTTCACGCTCGGCGCCTTCCACGCCGGGCCGGTCATGACGGTCTTCGTCATCACGGCCGGGTTCCAGCTGGGCTGGGCCCCGTACGTCTCGGACTACTCCCGCTACCTGCCGGCGAACGTCGGCGTCCGCCCGGCCTTCTGGTGGACGTACCTGTCCAGCGGCCTGTCCGCGATCTGGGTCTTCGCGATCGGCGCCGTGATCTCCGCCGCGCACCCCGACGCCACCCCGGTGGAGGCCTTCAAGGCGGCAGCCGACGCACTGGTGGGCGGGCTCGGCCGGGTGGTGGTACTGGCCCTGCTGGTCGGACTGCTCTCGGTGATGGCGATCAACCAGTACGGCGGGATGATGTCCATGATCTCGATCAAGGACTCGTTCTCACCCGTCGTCCCCAACCAGCGGATCCGCGCCGTCTGCATCGGGATCATGTTCTTCCTGGTCTGGGGTGTGGCGCAGTTCGTCGGGGTGGACCGCTTCAACTCCTTCTACGGCAATGTGCTGATCTTCCTCGCGTACGTCTTCACCCCGTGGACGGCGATCAACCTGGTCGACTACTTCTTCGTCCGGCGCGGCCTGTACGCGATCAAGGAGATCTTCAACCCGGCCGGGATATACGGCCGTTGGGGCTGGCGCGGCAATCTCGCCTACCTGCTCGGTCTGCTGGTGATGGTCCCGTTCATGGTGTCCGGTCCCTTCACCGGCCCGATCGCCACGGCGCTCGGCGGCGCCGACTACTCGATGTTCGTCGGCCTGCCCGTGGCCGGCCTGTTCTACCTGCTCTTCTGCCGCAGCCTCGACCTGGAGGCCGAGCGGCGGATCGTGGCCGAGGAAGGGATTCTCGAGGGTGCCCACTGACGACACCGCCGACCTGATCGTCACCGGTGCCCGGGTGCGCCTCGGCGAGGGCCGGTGGGCCTCCGCGGTGGCGGTTCGCGACGGCCGGATCTCCGCCCTCGGCGAGGATGCCGAAGTGCGGGAACTGGCCGGCCCCGGGACCAGGGTGGTGCGGGCGGCCGGCGGGCTGGTCGTCTCCGGGTTCCAGGACAGCCACATCCACGCGCCGTTCGCCGGACGCAACCGGCTCCGTCTGTGGCTCAACGACCTGGCGGGCCGGGACGCGTACCTGGACGCCATCGCCGCCTACGCCGACAGCCACCCCGACGAGCCCTGGATCATCGGCGGCGGCTGGGCGATGGAGTACTTCCCCGGCGGCACCCCCCGTAAGGAGGACCTGGACGCCGTCGTCCCGGACCGCCCGGTCTTCCTCTTCAACCGGGACGTCCACGGCGCCTGGGTCAACTCCCGCGCCCTGGAGGCCGCGGGCATCGACCGGGACACCCCGGACCCCGCCGACGGCCGGATCGAGCGCGATCCGGCGACCGGCCTGCCCACCGGCACCCTGCACGAGGGTGCCGCGTACCGGGTCAACGACCATGTCGTACCCGAGCCGGGGCAGGCGGAGTGGGAGGCTGCGATCCTGGAGGCGCAGACGTATCTGCACGCCCTCGGCATCACCGGCTGGCAGGACGCCTGGGTAACCCCCGGCACCCAGGCCGCCTACCAGTCCCTCGCCGCCGACGGCCGGCTCACCGCCCGCGTGGTGGGCGCCCTGTGGTGGGACCGGCACCGCGGCCTGGAGCAGATCGACGAACTGCGCGAACGGCGGGAGCGGGGCCTCGCGGTCCGTGCGCCCGGCGCGGCGCTGGGGTCCGGCTTCCACCCCACGACCGTCAAGATCATGACCGACGGGGTGCTGGAGAACCACACCGGCGCCCTGCTGGAGCCCTACTGCGACGGATGCGGCGGCCACAGCGACAACCGCGGCCTCAGCTACCTCCCGTACGAGACGCTCCGCCGGGCCGTCACCGAACTGGACCGGCACGGCTTCCAGGTCCATCTGCACGCCATCGGCGACCGCGCCGTCCGTGAGGCCCTGGACGCCGTCGGCGCCGCCCGGACCGCCAACGGGCCGGGGGACCGCCGCCACCACATCGCCCATGTGCAGGTGGTCCAGCCCGAGGACGTCGGGCGCTTCGCCGAACTCGGCGTGGTCGTCAACTGCCAGGCGTACTGGGCCCAGAGCGAACCGCAGATGGACGAGCTGACCATCCCCTACCTCGGCCCGGAGCGGGCCCGGATGCAGTATCCCTTCGCCGACCTGCTGGCCTCCGGCGCGCGCCTGGCCATGGGCAGCGACTGGGCCGTCACCACGGCCGACCCCCTGGAGCAGATCGAGGTCGCCGTCACCCGCGTCGACCCCGGGAACCGGGGCAACGCGCCCTTCCTCCCCGAGCAGCGGCTGCGCCTCGACGACGCCCTGGACGCCTTCACCTCGGGCTCCGCCTACGTGAACCACGACGAGCAGGGCGGCACCCTCGAGGTCGGCCGCCGCGCCGACCTGGCACTGCTGGACCGCGACCTCTTCGCACCCGGCGCCCCGCCCGTCGCCGACGCGCGCGTACGGCTCACGGTGGCGGCGGGGAAGATCGTCCACGATGAGGGCCTGTGAGCGTACGGGCCGACAGGAGACCCACCGATGACCGGCCATGACTTCTTCGCCCAGCCGAACCTGCCGCGCCCGCAGGTGAGTCCCGTACGGGCCAGGGCGGTGGCCGCGGAACACTTCGGGGTCGAGGGGCGGTTCCGCGAGGTCGGCAGCCAGCAGGAGCGCAACTTCGTCATCGACGCGTCGTCCGGCCGGCGGTTCGTGCTCAAGATCGCCAACCCGGCGTTCTCGGACGACGAGCTCGCGGCCCAGGACCACGCGCTGCTGCACCTCGCCGGCACCGCGCCCGACCTGGTGATCCCGCGGCCCCAACCCACCCGGGACGGCGGCTTCGTCGCCCGTTTCGACGCCGACGGTGTCGCTCTGCGGGCCCGGCTGCTCAGCTTCGTCCCCGGCCGACCGCTGGCGGACGCCGGCCACCTCGCCCCCACCGTCATGGCGCGGCTCGGCGCGCTCTCCGGCCGGGTGGCAGCCGGGCTGGCCGACTACCGGCACCCCGGGCTGGACCGGACTCTGCAGTGGGACATCCGCAACGCCCGCCGGGTCCACCGGACGCTGGCCGCGTTCGTCGCCGACCCCGAGCGGGCCGAGACCCTGAGCCGGGCCGTCGAGGAGTCGTGCGACC
This sequence comes from Streptomyces sp. NPDC059373, assembly GCF_042751495.1. NCBI lineage: Bacteria > Bacillati > Actinomycetota > Actinomycetes > Kitasatosporales > Streptomycetaceae > Streptomyces > Streptomyces sp. NPDC059373. Next base: position 212,226 of record NZ_JBHYXC010000002.1, read on the forward strand.
GGCTCGACGTCCTCTCCCCGCAGCTGCGGGTCCAGGCGATCCACGGCGACATCACGGACGACAACGTCGTCTGCGGCCGGGAACCCGACGGCCGCCCCGCCCCCTCCGGGGTCATCGACTTCGGCGACGTCGGTCTCGGCTGGACCGTCGCCGAACTGGCCACCACCTGCGCCTGCCTGCTCCACCACGAGCCGACGCGGCCCCTGGCCCTGCTCGCCGCCGTGCGCGCGTTCCACGAGGTCGTCCCGCTCACCGGGGCCGAGCTCGCCGCCCTCTGGCCGGCGATCACCGCCCGCACCGCCCTCCTCGTGGTCAGCGGCCTGCACCAGGGGCTCATCGACCCGGCCAACGAGTACGCGCTGCGGGCCCAGGAGCACGAGTGGCGTGCCTGCCAGGTCGCCGTGAGCCTGCCGGCCGAGGTCGCGCACGCCGCGATCCGCGAAGCGCTGGGGCTGCCCGTGACGGCGTCCCGGGCCCCGGTCGTGAAGGCGCCGCTGCTCCCGGGCCTCGCCGGGGACCAGGCCACCGTCCTCGACCTGTCCCCCCTCAGCCCGGACCTCTCCGACGGCACCTGGCTGGCCCCGGAGACGGAAGCCCGCCTCGCGGCCACGCGCCCCGGCGTTGCCATCGCCCGGTACGGCGAGGCCAGGCTGACCCGGACCCGCCTCCACAGCGCCGACGCTCCCGCCACGGTCGCCCTGGGCATGGACCTGTTCTGCGCCCCGGGCACCGCGGTGGCGGCCCCCTTCGCCGGAGTCGTACGGTCCGACGCCACCGGGCCGGTCCTCGCGGGAGCCGACGCCGACCTGCGCCTGACGGGGCTGCGTGCGGCGCCGACCGTCGGCCAACGGCTCGACCCCGGCGCCGCGTTGGGCGAGGTCGGCGAGGAGGGCAGGCTGTCCGTACAGCTCTGCACCCTGCGCGGCACCGTCCCGCCCGGTCACGCCACCGCCGAGACCGCCCGCGCCTGGCTCACCGTCTGCCCCGACCCCTCGGCGCTGCTCGGCCTCGCCCTCCCGGCCCGGGGCGAGGAGCCGACGGGCGCGAGTGTGCTGCGCCGGCGGCACGCGGCGCTGGCCGACGTACAGGAGCACTACTACGACAACCCGCCCCGCATCGAGCGGGGTTGGCGCCAGCACCTCACCGACCTCGACGGCCGCACGTATGTGGACATGATCAACAACGTGGCCTCCATCGGCCACGCCCACCCCCGCCTCACCGCGGCCGTCGCCCGTCAGTGGGATCTACTGAACACCAACTCGCGGTTCAACTACCGCGCGGTGTCCGACCTCGCGCTGCGCCTCGCCGACCTCCTGCCGGACCCGCTCGACACGGTCTTCTTCGTCAACAGCGGCTCCGAGGCCGTCGACCTCGCGCTCCGGCTCGCCCAGACCTTCACAGGCCGCCAGGACATCGTCTCCGTCGCGGAGGCGTACCACGGCTGGACCATCGGCTCCGACGCCGTCTCCACCTCCCTCGCCGACAACCCCCGCGCCCTCACCACCCGCCCCGACTGGGTGCACACCCTTCTCGCCCCCAACACCTTCCGCGGCGAGTTCCGCGGTCCCGACGCCACCGCCCACTACCTCGCAGACGCCCACCGGGTCATCGACGCCGCCGTCGCCTCCGGCCGCCCGCCCGCCGCCTTCATCTGCGAGGCGCTGTACGGCAACGCCGGAGGCGTACTGCTCCCGACCGGCTACCTCCCCGCGCTCTACGAAGCCACCCGCGCCGCCGGCGGCCTCTGCATCGCGGACGAGGTGCAGGTCGGCTACGGCCGCCTCGGCGAGCACTTCTGGGGCTTCGAGCAGCAGGGGGTGACCCCCGACATCGTCACCGTCGCCAAGGCCATGGGCAACGGTCATCCGCTGGGTGCGGTCATCACCCGTCGCGACATCGCCGACGCCTTCGCCAAGGACGGCTACTTCTTCTCCTCGGCCGGCGGAAGCCCGGTCAGCTGCGTGGTAGGGCTGACGGTCCTGGACGTCATCGAGGACGAGGGACTGCAGGCGAACGCCACCGTGGTCGGCGACCACCTGCGCCGCCGCGTCGAGCGGCTGGCCCGCGACCTCCCCGGGTCCGGAACCGTGATCGGTGCCGTGCACGGCATGGGCCTCTACCTGGGCATCGAGCTGGTCCGGGACCCCGACACCCTGGAACCGGCCACCGAGGAGACCGCCGCGATCTGCGAACGCCTGCTGGAACTGGGCGTCATCGTCCAGCCCACCGGCGACCGCCTCAACGTACTGAAGATCAAACCCCCGCTGTGCCTCACCACCGAAAGCGCCGACTTCTTCGTCAACGCCTTGTCCCGCACCCTCCGGGACGGCTGGTGACCGTCGGCGGACCGCCCGTCAGAGCGTCGCGTCGACCGGGTCGGGCCTCCCCGGTTCCGGCTGGTCGACCGCTGGCACCCGGTTGCGCTGCTGCCATGCCGTACGGGCGATCAGCGCACCGAGCACCGCCGCGAGGACCAGCGACGAGCCGATCGTGCCGCACCCCAGACCGCCCTTGGCGGTGGGCTTGCTGAAGAAGTCACCCACGGTCGCGCCCAGCGGGCGGGTCAGGACGAACGCCACCCAGAAGAGCAGGGTGTCCGAGATCGGGGTGCGGTACTTGGCGACGAGGGTCAGCAGCAGCACGCCGCCGACCAGCAGCGCTCCGCCTCCGTAGCCGAGTCCCGAGTCGTCGGAGAGGAAGTCACCGAGGGAAGTGCCCAGCGTGTTGGAGAACAGGATCGCGGTCCAGTAGAGGATCTCGCCGCCGAAGGTGCTGATCCGTGCGACGTCGAAGGTCAGGCCACTGAGCTTCCATACGGCGAACACCACGCTCAGCGCGGTGATGAGGACCAGAGCCCCTCTGGCGTAACCGAGTCCGGCGGTCCGGTTCATGAAGTCCGACATGGTGGTGCCCGCCGTGCTGGTGGACAGGATGACCGTCCAGTACAGCGCGGGATGGAAGCTGTGGACCCGCAACTGGGTCACCAGGCTCACGAGGAAGAACCCGATCAGGATCAGCGAACTGACGAGGTATCCGACCTTCATGGTCTGGGCGAGCAGATCCCCGGCTGTCTCACCCAGGGTCGTGGCCGCGATCTTCATGACCCAGAAGGCCAGGGTGATCTCGGGGAGTTTCTTCATGGTCCCTTTTCCGCAGGATCCGAAAGGCCGGGCGAACCCGGATCATCCTACGCAAAGAGGACAGGTCAATAGGAGTTGGCGCGACACAGCGAGAGGGGGCGGCCGTGGTCGAGAGGTGAGGGCCCTTCAGCGCGCAACACGTTTCACCACGCGTAAACGCGGCTCATGATCTTGCCCAGAGCATTACGGTCCGGACCGGGATACATCACCATCACCGGCAGTCCGTCCGGGTCGCGACCCTCGACCACGGTGCGGCCTTCCTCGGAATTGGTCTCGACGTGGGCCGACCGCTCCTTGAGGTAGCGCTCGCACCGCTCTAGGTCTTCCGGGTCGTGGGCGGACCAGCACGTGTACTGGACTCCGATCGCCCCCAGCGCGTGCTCGCCGCGCGGGCCGATGGTGCGCAGGACCACGTTGGAGTTCCCGGACCCCGCGAGCACCAGGGCAGTGGTCTCCCGGGCGATGGTCTCCATCTTCAGCAGGTCGCTGTAGAACCCGGCCGCCTGGTCGAGGTCGCGGACAAAGACCACGACCGCCGCCAGCCGGGGGCCGTCGTCGTGCGCGCCGACCGGCGTCACGTCAGCCTCGGACGGCTCTGGCGTCATTGGGGCTTCTCCCCATCTCGTGCCTCGCGTGGAGGGTCGTGGTCCAGTGGCCGCCCCCTCTTTCACCGTATCCGGAACACGGGTGGGCCGCTCCCCGTGCACCCGCCGTCGAGTTAACTCGAACGTACGTACGGGTTCCGCGCCGGTGGGTCAGCGGCGGACCAGGCGGGCATGAGTTGCGGCCGCGGAGCTGACCTGCTCGGCGACCTGGTAGCCGTCGATCGCGTCTCCCAGATGGTCGAGCAGGCGCTCACCCCTGCCGGCGAGGAGCGGGACGATGGCCAGGTGAAGCTCGTCGACCAGCCCGGCGCGCAGATACTGCTGGATGGTGGCCGGGCCACCGCCGATGCGTACGTCCTTTCCCTTCGCCGCCTCGAAGGCACGCTCGAGCACCGTCTCGATGGGCTCGTCGGTGAAGTGGAAGGTGGTCCCGCCCTCCATCGGCAGCGGCGGCCGCAGGTGGTGGGTGAGGACGAACACGTCATGGTGATACGGCGGGTTGTCGCCCCACCAGCCCGTCCACGACTCGTCCTGCCACGGCCCGCGCACGGGCCCGAACATGTTGCGGCCCATGATCGTGGCGCCGATGTTCTGCTCGCTGCGCTCGACGTGGTCGACGTCGATGCCCGCCTTGCCGTCGGCGCGGTCCCGCATCGCGGCGAACATCCACTCGTGCAGGCCCTCGACACCGTCGCCGAAGGGTGCGTCGAGGCGCTGGTCGGTGCCGGTGGCGAAGCCGTCCAGCGTGACCGTGAGGTTGTGTCCGCGCAGCTTGGGCATGGCGTTCTCCTTGGGGGAGGTCGGGCTGTTCCTGCTCTCACCCATGCGTCGAACAGGAGACGGCCCGATCGACAGCTCCTCCTGGAATTCTGCGCAGAACCTTCCGCGACGGCCACCGCCGGCCAGGGCCGCCTAGCCGAAGATCTTGTCGGCGGAGATGCCGAACATCTCGTGGGCCAGGCCGTAGCCGAAGTCCTGGACCAGACGGCGCTTCCACGGGCGGGAGGCGATGGCGTGGGTGAGCCGGCGCGCGGCCTTCGGGCGGGAACGGATGGTCTCGGCGAGCTGCCGGGCGCGCGGCAGGAGCTTGTCGGCCGGCAGCACTTCGTTGACCAGGCCCAGGTCGAGGGCGGTGGGTGCGTCGATCTCGGCGCCGGTGTAGAGGTAGTACGCCGCGCGCTTGGTGCCGAGCAGTTCCTGCAGGCCCAGGTGCAGGCCGTCGCCGGGGGCGGTGCCGGACAGCAGATGGGGGTCGGTGAAGGTCGCCGTCTCGGCGGCCAGCGTGATGTCGCACAGCAACGCGAACTCGGTGTGGCCGGGGCTGGGCCCGTTGACCGCGGCGATGGTGGGGATGTCGATGCCGAAGACCAGGTTTTCCAGCAGCTTGATCGCGTCGTAGTAGGTGTTGTACGCGAAGTCGTCCGGCCGGGGCTCGCGCATCATCTCCGCGAGCCGCGCCGGGTCGGCCGGCTTGAGCCACCAGTCGCCGGTGCCGGTGAGGACGAGGACCTCGTTGTCCGGGTCGTTGCCGACCTCCAGCCAGGCCTGGCCCCAGGCGTTGTGCATGCCCAGGCCGTAGACGGCGGGGCCGTCGTCGGTGTGCATGCGCAGTTCGATGACGCCGTCGCGGCGGGTCATCGCGAAGTAGTCGGCGTACTTCTCGGCGTAGTCCTCGAAGCGGGGTCGGGGGACGTAGCGGCCGTTGCGGGCCTGCCAGTCGTCGGGAATCGGTGGCATCGGCACAGCTCCTCATGGGGTCGAAGGCGGGCCGGAACGGCTATGCTGCCATCCGGAGCGCTGCTCCGAATATATCCGGAGCAGCGCTCCGATTGGCAAGAGGAACGGCGGAACTCATGGCGGACACGATGCGTGCGGACGGTCGCCGCAACTACGAGCGCCTCCTCGACGAGGCCCGGGCCGCCTTCGCCGAGCACGGCACCGAGGTCTCCCTGCGCGACATCGCCCGCCGCGCCGGCGTCGGCATCGGCACCCTCTACCGGCACTTCCCCACCCGCGAGGCACTCCTCGAGGCCGCCATGCGCCAAGGCCTCGACGCCCTCTGCGCCCGGGCCGACACCCTGCTGCAGAGCGCGTCCCCCGCCGACGCCCTGGCCGCCTGGCTGCTCGCCTTCGCCACCGGCTCAACCCGATACCAGGGCCTCCCCGCTTCCCTCCTCGCCGCCCTCCACGACGAGACCTCCGAACTCCACCGCTCCTGCCTCGCCATGCGCACCGCAGCCGCCCAACTGCTGTACCGCGCCCAGGAAACAGGCCAGGTGCGCGGCGACCTGGCGATCGACGACCTGCTCGCCCTGGCCACCGCCATCGCCTGGGCCGGTCAACAGGCCGCCGACGGGGAGGACCTGACCGGCCGCCTCCTGGACCTGGTCAGAACCGGCATCCAACGCCCCGCCTAGCCGGCGCGGCCGGTCTGCAGGGCGTGGAGGCGTCGGCGTAGACAGGGCCGCCCGGCTTTACCGGGGTTGTACCTGTTGGCCACCCGCACGTCACCGATTCGCCTCTGCCCCGTCGGCTGAGCCCGGCGCTGTAGCCATGTGCGGTCTTGAAACTTTGCCGGTCGCACGCGCCACCGGGACGCGCGGGCCCAAGGAGGACCAGATGAACCGTCCGAGAAACGCCACCTCCGCAGCCATGGTGGTGATCCTGTCCTTGGCCGGGAGCAGCGCTTCGGCAGCCGCAGCCGACGCAGTCCACCACGGTTCCGGGCCCGCTCTCAGCGCCCGCGGCGACGCCTACAGCACGCACGCCGGCACGTCGCTGACCGTACGCGGTAGCGGCGTACTGGCCAATGACAGCGGCCGCCCGGTGACCCTGATATCGCACACCGACACCGCCCACGGCTCGCTGACGCTGAATCAGGACGGTTCGTTCTCCTACGAGCCCGAGGCGGGTTTCACCGGCACCGACACCTTCAGCTACACGGTCAGCGACGCCGTACGGCTGTACCGGACCCACCTGAGCCCGCTCGCCACCATAGGCGGGGTGCCGGTGACCGCGGGGGCGTACGGCTCGTCGCTGTATCCGGTGCCCGGCTCGAAGGACGAGTACTACGGGCTCACCGACCGCGGCCCGAACGCGGGCGCCCCGAACGGCCAGAAGGTCCTGCCGCTGCCGGACTTCGACCCCGCGATCGGCAGGTTCCGGATGGTCGGCACCAAGGCCGTACTGGAGAAGACGATCCCGCTGCGGGCCGCCGACGGCACCCCGTACAACGGCCTGGTGAACTCGCAGGCCGCGACCGGCGAGAGCCTGGTCGACCTCAGCGGGAACGCGCTGCCGCAGTCGGCGTACGGCTACGACCCGGAGGGCCTGGTGGCCATGCGCGACGGCACCTTCTGGGTGTCCGACGAGTACGGGCCGTACATCACGCACTTCGACCGCACCGGCCGGGCCATCGAGCGGCTGTCCCCCTTCGACGGCTCACTCCCCGCCGAACTGGCCAACCGGGTACCGAACAAGGGCATGGAAGGCCTGACCGTCACCCCCGACGGCAGCACGCTCGTCGGCATGATGCAGTCCGCCCTCCAGCAGCCGGACCTGTCGAGCAGCACGAAGGCCAAGAACGTCACCACGGTCCGCATCGTGACGTACAACCTGCGTACGCACGCCACCCACGAGTACGCCTACCTGCTCGACGACCCGAAGGTGAACAGCGGGGCGGTCAGCGAGATCACCGCCCTCAGCGACACGCGCTTCCTCGTCGACGAGCGGGACGGCAGCTTCGAACCGGGCACGTACAAGAAGCTGTTCGCCATCGACACCGCGGGCGCCACCGACATCGGCCCCTCGGCCCAGGTGCCGGGGGCGGTCTACGACGCCGCCAAGGGCGGACTGCTCGTCGGCTCCGGCCGGCAGACGATCGATGCGTACGTCGGCCAGGACGACACCGCGACCGCGCAGGCGGCCCTGACGTCCGTCGGCATCACCCCGGTCGCCAAGAGCCTGGACGTCGACCTCGGCGCCCTGGTCAGCAGCCTCGACCCGAGCGGTGGCTTCTTCGGCCACGACAAGATCGAGGGCGTCGCCACCACTGACGGCGGTCGCACCATCCTCGTCAGCAACGACAGCGACTTCGGGGTCGACGGCGTCGTCGGCGACACACCGCCCTACACCCTGCACGCCAAGATCCTGCCCAACGGCCGCCAGGACGACGGCGAGTACCTCGCGGTCGACACCACCCGGCTCCCCGCCGCGACCAGCACGGCGACGGTGACCATCACCGTGCGATGACGTCCGACGGAGGCGGGGCCCCCCGCACCCCCCCGCCCCCGCCCCCGCCGCAACCACCCGGCGGCGGGTCTAAACCACGTTGCGTTCCCCCCCCCCGGCGGCGCCCCCCCCCCCCCCGCCGTCCCGGCGGCCGCGCGGGGCCGCCTCCCGCGGAAGGGCCCGTCAGCCCTTCCGGCGGGTGGTACGCCGCCAGGAGAACGGGCCGGGCAGGTCGACGGACTCGGTCCGCCGGCCGCGCGAATCGACGGTGTAGTGCCCGGTCTTTCCACCGGTGGTGATGGATACCGAGCCCTTGTTGATGTTGAGGCGCACTCCCGGGAGGATCCGGAAGGTTTGTGGAAGCGCAGAGGCATGTCAGGCTCCTCCAAAGCGAGTCGGTACGACGACGCCTGCCCCGCTGACGGAGTTTCACCTCCGGGCAGCCGCAGCAGTTGAGGAACCGATGAGTGCGGCAGGGCTTCCAGGGCAGCCGACCTGTCGAGACCCATGCGTTGGAGGATCAGGGGTGGGCGCGGCCTGCGCCTCACCCGGCGCATGGCACATCGGCAGGGGACAGCGATGGGAAACCCGCAGATCGTACGTATATGGCGAGGCAGCACGCGACGGCAGGAAGCCGACGCGTACGAGGACTATCTCCGCGAGACCGGATTCGTGGGCTACAGCTCGACCCCGGGCAATCGGGGCGTCCGGATGGCGCGCCGTGAGATCGGCAAGCTGACCGAGTTCTGCCTGATCACCGTCTGGGAGTCATGGGACGCGATCCGCGCCTTCGCCGGGGAGAACCCCGAGCAGGCGGTCTTCTACCCGGACGACGAGCATTACCTGGTGGAACGCGACCTCACCGTGCAGCACTACGAGGTCTTCGCGGCAGGCTGAGGCGGCTCTTGCGGTCCTGTCGGGGCCGTTCCGCCGGGCCCGACGGGACGGTAGCGCGCATCAGCGGGCCGGGCGTCTGCCGCTGCGCCGAAATCGTACGGCCCCCAGGAAGAGGGCGGCGACGAAGACGACGACCCCGACGACCAGCAGGTAGATCAGGCCTTTCACCACCGCGCCCACGAGGCCCAGCGCGACCGCCAGGAGAAGCAGCAGCAGGAACAGCGCCATCTTCGGTCTCCTCTCACCTCTCCGGTGCCTCAGCGGCGCGCGAGCCGCCGCTCACCCTTGCTGCCGAGCTCATAGGCGAAGGAGTAGTGCGCGAAGACTCCCTCCTCCTCGGCGACCGCCAGCTCTCCGTCGGTGTCGATCGAGGGGGCGCCCTTGATCTGCTGTTTGTCGAAGGTGACCTTCAGGTATCCGGGTCCCACGGTCGCCCCGGTGAGCGGCACGAACACCAGCCGGTGCCGCGTCGGCAGGCCGACCGTGACGGTCGCGAACAAGGGCTCGTCGGTGCGGGTGTCCACGTAGACCGCCTCGAGCGTGCCGACCTTGTGGCCGGCCACGTCGACGACGGGATGGCCCCGCCACTCCCGGATATCGCCGGCTTCGAACACCGTCGTCCTCCTCTGCTCGTTACCGGACGTCTACCCCGCATCGCCGGTCTACCGATCTGCCGGCCCCGGGATTCGCACGAATGATCAGCCTTTGACAGGGCAGGCGCATGACAGCGGCGCGGCCACCGCCATCCGGCGTGGTTTGCCGTCTACCCGTTGGAGAAGACAGATGCTGGCATTCGTGGCGGCCGTGCTCTTCGGCATCGCCTTCCTCATCAACGCCACCGAGACATCGACCGATGTGGTTTTCAGCCCGACGAGTCTCCTGCTCTTCGGTCTCGCGCTCCTTGCTCTGCACGTGGCCGGCGTCGGTACCGGCTGGTCCTCCTCCGTGCGTCGGGGACGCCGCCGCTGAGCCGGCCGCTGTGGTGGATGCGTGCGGTGCTGCGCCCGGACCGGAGTACGGTGGCGTATCCCGTGCACTCCAGGCTGCCCAGCCGTTGCGGGCGCCCCATCGCCAGCAGAGAAGAGTGCCGCGAATGTATTCAGCCGACGGGATCGCAAAACGCCGTAACGGGCGCGCCGAACCGACCGAGGAGATGATCGCCGGGCTGGTCTGCAGCGTTTGCCGTACGGACTACCGGCGGTCTTCGGACAGGGAGGCGAAGGTGGTCTCGCATCACGGCGACGCGCAGTTGCTCGCCTGCGAGGGGGTGTGCGCGCGGATGGCGAGCGGGTCCGTGAACGGCGTCGACGAGACACCGCTGCCGCTGGCGGACCGTGTGCACAACTACGAGGTCGGTCGCTGAGCCGCCAGGCCCGTTCCTGAGCAGGTCGCCGCACTCAGCCCCGGTCGAGGGGGCGGCGACCGCGTCCGTCACCTGCTGCCCATGCGCCCGCTGCCCCGCGCGCTTCTCGCCGCTCGCCATGCGCTCCTGTGGCCCGGAGGGTGCTGGCGCCCTGGGTGACCCGGAGGCGGTCACGCGGGCGAAAGCCGCGGACCTCGCCGGTGACGCCTGCGGCCGTACGGTACGGAGCGCCGCTCTCCGGGGTGAGGTCCGCGCCGGGGCCGAGCCGGAGGGCGAGCCCCTCGGGGCCACTGATGGGTGCGTCATGTGGGCGTCACCTGAGGTGTCGCGGAGCTGTCGCGTACGTGCCTGAAGGCCCGCGCCACCGGCCTGACACCGCCATGGCCGATCGCGCGGGCCCGCCGCCCCGGCCCCCGTTGCCCGGGTGCCCTGGGCCTCAGCTGAACGGGTCGAGCGTGATGTACGCCTTCTGCGGGTTGCCGTCGTTCACCAGCGACTCGTAGTTGCCGACGTCGTCGAAGGCGAAGGCGTAGGCCTTGCCGTCCGCCATCTGGGCGTGGATCTTGCGGGCGTAGTGGTTGGTCACCACGTCCTGGTAGAAGCTCGTGGAGCTGGTGTCGGGCTGGTTGGGGTTGACCAGGAGGGTGGAGCGGTTGAACCCGGCGCACAGGGTGCGGGAAATGGGGCCGCGTACCTGGTCGTTGGGCGCGTCCAGAAGCTTGTAGCAGCCGAAGATGCTGTCGGCGTCGGGCTTCTGGAAGCTGGTGACGACGGCTCCGGAGCTGTTGGTGAAGTTCATGACGTTGCCGGAGACCCTGCCGTAGTACTTGGTGTTCGGCTGGTCGGCGAACGGCGTGACCGTCAGCGTCGAGGTGGCGTACTTCGTCCACACCCTGTTGACGTAGTCGTCCATGACCGTGCTCGGCAGGGCGCCGGACTCGATGCCGTGGCCGGGCGCGAGGGCGCGCAGGATGGTGCCGTCGGACCGGGTCTGGATCAGGTTCGCCCAGCCGCCGGGCTGGCCCTTGAGGGCGTTGAAGAAGCCGGCGTAGCCGCCCGCCTTGAGGTGGCCGGTGCTCTTGGTGGTGCCGTCGGCGAGCTTGACGCCCACGGCGTACGGAGCCGAGAACATGTCGACCTGGGTGCTGTTGATCCACAGCCCGGAGTCGTTGAGGGTGTACTCGGACCAGTTGAACAGGATGTTGACGTTCGGGTCGGACGGGTTCTGCACGGCGGGCTGCACGAGGCCGCCGGTGGTCAGCTTGAAGACGAGCTTCTGGCCGTAGGAGAAGTAGACCCGGCCGGAGAACTTCGGCATCTGGAGGGTCATGGTCTGGCCGTTGGCCGGTCCCGCGATCGACGCGTCGGGCGCGGGGGTCGGCGGGTTGCCCCCGGCGGGCCAGGCGTGGAAGGTGCCGCTCGCGTCGGCCCAGCCCTGCTGGCCCGTCGCGAGCAGGGTCCCGATGTCGTAGATGTAGATCTGGTCGCTGCGCCCGGAGTTGTTCTTGAACTCGAGCGGGATGGTCGTGGGCACCGCGGCCTGGGCGCGGGGTGTGGGACCGGCGGCCGTGAGTCCCGCGGCGACGGCCGCCGCGGCGACCAGAGCCACCAGCACCTTGCGTATGGCTAGCACGCTCTTCCTCCTCATCAGGTGGATCGCCCACCGGAGTTGAACTGCGACGTACCGACGCCGGCAGGTGTTCACGGCGTCGTTTGAGAGCGCTCTCAGAGTTGCGCGGTGAGCAGAGCATGTCAAGGTCTAGACCTGTAAATGACGATCGCCGGCCCGAGGTGTCCGACCTCCGGGGCGCCCTCGGCCACGAGGTCCGCCTCTCGGCCATGCGGGGCGAGAGTCCGGCGGGCACCGCGTGGCGTTCCCCGCCGACTCCGCCGGTTTCCACAATTGAGGTGCCCGCAACCGGACCGCACTCGCACCCCCGTGCACCCGCCCCCCGCGCCCCCGGCCGCACCGCAGGACAGGAGCTCCGCCGATGACACAGCTCGACCTCACCGGCTCAACCGCCCTGGTGACAGGCTCCACCCAAGGCATCGGAGAGGCCATCGCCATCGGTCTGGCCCGGGCCGGCGCACGCGTGGCGGTGAACGGGCGCGGCCCGGAGACCGTCGGGGCGGCGGTCGAGCGCATCCGCGCCCTCGTGCCGGGCGCCGACCTCGTGCCCGTGGCCGCGGACGCCACCTCCGAGGACGGCACCCGGCGTATCGAGGAGGCCCTGGACCACGTCGACATCCTCGTCAACAACCTCGGCATCTTCGGCGCCCAGCCCGCCCTGGAGATCAGCGACGACGAATGGCGGCGCTACTTCGAGGTGAACGTGCTGACCGGGGTCCGGCTCACCCGCAGGTATCTGCCCGGCATGATCGAGCGAGGCCGGGGACGTGTCCTGTACCTCGCCAGCGACTCCTCCGTCGCCACACCTGTCGAGATGATCCACTACGGAATGACCAAGACCGCGCTCCTCGCCGTCTCACGGGGCTTCGCCAAGCAGGCGGCGGGCAGCGGTGTGACGGTCAACTCCGTGCTCGCCGGCCCCACCCACACCCAGGGTGTGGAGGACTTCGTCTACCAACTCGTCGACCGCGACGTTCCCTGGGACGAGGCCCAGCGCGCCTTCATGCGGCAGCACCGGCCCCAGTCCCTGCTCCAAAGGCTCATCGAGCCCGAGGAGATCGCCAACATGGTCGTCTACCTGAGCTCGCCCCTGGCCTCGGCGACCACCGGCGGCGCCGTCCGGGTGGACGGGGGTTACGTCGACTCCATCCTTCCGTAGGCCGTCCCGTCGGCCGTCACAGGCCTGGCGCGTGCCCGTCCAGGAACCACAGCGCGGCCGAGTACCAGAGCAGGGCGATGGCTGCGACCAGCACCCCGCCGGCCGCCGGCAGCGCCCAGCCGGGCAGCCGCCGGCTGCGTACGACCAGCAGCTTGGCCGCGAAGGCGCCGTACAGGACGCAGCCGGTGACCGAGTGCACGGCGACCCGGGTGTCGGTGAGCTGGACCCCGTAGGCGGTGATGCAGTGGTACGCGATGGGGAGCGACAGCAGCAGCGCGAGCAGCCCGACGACGCGGTGGACGGTGTGCACGGGCCGCGGCGCCGCCCCGGCACCCGGCAGTCGCCGGTACATCCACAGGGCCAGGAGCAGCTGGATGAGCGCCAGCCCCAACAGGGCGGTCGCCAGCTGCGTCTTCAGGTCGTTGGCGGCGTTGCCCCGCTGCCCGAACAGGCCGGCCGCGTAGTCGGGCGTATGCACCCGGCCGAAGACGTACAGGGCGACGGCGACGGCGATCGGCAGCAGGGTGGCCGCCGCCGTCAGGGCGGATCGCCGCGCTGTGGGCACCCGGTCAGCTCTTCTCGACCTTGTCTCCGTTGGCGTCGAGGACGTACCACTTGGCACCGAACTGGCTGAGGTCCTGGCCGTTCATGTCACCGGCTTTGCTGTCGCCCGCGTAGTAGTACAGCGGGTGGCCGTTGTACGTGACCTGGGTCGTGCCGTCCGAACGGGTGGTCGTGCCCAGCAGGTTCGCCTTCAGGCCCTGGCCTGCCGTGGGTGCGCCGGAGGTCAGCAGGGGCGGCCAGGCGGCGGCGCAGCTGCCGGAGCAGGTCGACTTCGAGGACGTGTCGGCCTCGAAGAGGTAGAGGACGCGGCCCGTCCCGTCGACCAGGATGGGGCCGAGCGAGCTGGAGGCGGTGCTCAGGGCCGCCGACGCCCCGGTCGCGGTGGCACCGGTACTCGCGCTGGTGCTGGGCGTGGCGGAGCCGGCCGACGACATGGAGGCCGACGGGGTCGGGGTCGGCGTCGAACTCTTGTTGCTGGAGCACCCACTGCCGACGGCGACGAGCAACACGACCCCTACCACCGCAGTGATCACGCCGGCGGTCCGCTTCATCAGAACTCCCGTAGGAACGATCCACCCACGCGGGCGGGGCAAAGCCAGTCCGGGCGGCCTGGCTGTCGGCTTCCACTACCGCCTGCCCGCGCCGGGCTGTCCACCCCGACACGCAGTGCTTCCCCCGCACGGGCGAAGCCGTTGACCGTTATGGGGGGACGCGGGGCTTGTCAGACCCAAGGGGGAGCGCGCCGGCACTGCTGCGTCTGCAGTGGCGGCGCGTCCTGGCGCAGCCCCAGGTCGTTGACCTGGGGCTTAGCCTGTCCGCTCGGCATTGATGCGGGGGTGGGTGTCCGGGAGGGCCGAACAAGAGATATCTTGATATCAAGACGATGTAGACGTGAAGCGGAGCACCGGTGACTGACTCGACCATCATCTACACGCACACTGACGAGGCCCCGGCCCTGGCGACGTACTCCTTCCTGCCAGTGGTCCAGGCGTACGCCTCAACGGCGGGGGTCAGCGTCGACAGCCGCGACATCTCCCTGGCAGGGCGGATCATCTCCAGCTTCCCCGAGTACCTCGAGGAGAGCCAGCGGATCGACGACGCGCTCGCCGAGCTGGGCGAGCTGGCCAAGACGCCCGGTGCGAACATCATCAAGCTGCCGAACATCTCGGCCTCGATCCCGCAGCTGAAGGCGGCCGTCGCCGAGCTTCAGCAGCAGGGCTTCGCGCTGCCGGACTACCCGGACGACCCGAAGTCCGACGAGGACCGGGACGTCCGCGCGCGTTACGACAAGATCAAGGGCAGCGCCGTCAACCCGGTCCTGCGCGAGGGCAACTCCGACCGCCGCGCCCCGGCCTCGGTCAAGAACTACGCCAAGGCGCACCCGCACCGTATGGGCACGTGGACGGCCGACTCGAAGACCAACGTCGCCACCATGGGCGCCGACGACTTCCGCTCGACCGAGAAGTCCGCGGTCGTCGCCGAGCCCGGCTCGCTGCGCATCGAGCTGGCGGGGGACGACGGCAGCACGACCGTCCTGCGTGAGTCGGTGCCGGTGCTCGCGGGCGAGGTCGTGGACGCGTCCGTGATGCGCGTGGCGGCGCTGCGTGAGTTCCTCACCGCGCAGATCGGCCGCGCCAAGGCCGAGGACGTGCTGTTCTCGGTGCACCTGAAGGCCACGATGATGAAGGTCTCCGACCCGATCGTCTTCGGGCACGTGGTGCGGGCCTTCTTCCCGAAGACCTTCGCGGAGTACGGCGAGACCCTCGCCGCGGCCGGCCTGACCCCGAACGACGGGCTCGGCGGCATCCTCAAGGGCCTGGAGTCGCTGCCCGAGGGCGATGCGATCAAGGCGTCCTTCGAGGCCGAGATCGCCGAGGGCCCGGCCCTCGCGATGGTCGACTCCGACAAGGGCATCACCAACCTGCACGTGCCGAGCGATGTCATCGTCGACGCCTCCATGCCGGCCATGATCCGCACCTCCGGCCACATGTGGGGCCCGGACGGCCAGGAGGCGGACACCCTCGCCGTCCTGCCCGACAGCAGCTACTCCGGCGTCTACCAGGTCGTCCTCGACGACTGCCGCGCGCACGGCGCCTTCGACCCGTCCACGATGGGCTCGGTGCCCAACGTCGGTCTGATGGCGCAGAAGGCCGAGGAGTACGGCAGCCACGACAAGACCTTCGAGGTCCCCACCACGGGCACGGTGCGGGTCGTCGACGGCAGCGGCAACGTCGTACTGGAGCAGACGGTCGGCGCCGGCGACATCTTCCGCATGTGCCAGACCAAGGACGCGCCGATCCAGGACTGGGTCAAGCTCGCCGTCACCCGCGCCCGCGCGACCGGCAACCCGACCGTCTTCTGGCTGGACGAGGGCCGTGCGCACGACGCGGTCCTCATCGGGAAGGTCAAGGCCTACCTCGCCGAGCACGACACCGAGGGCCTCGACATCAGGATCCTCTCGCCGGTCGAGGCGACCGCGTTCTCCCTGGAGCGCATCCGCCGGGGCGAGGACACGATCTCGGTCACCGGCAACGTGCTGCGTGACTACCTGACCGACCTCTTCCCGATCCTGGAGCTCGGTACGAGCGCCAAGATGCTCTCCGTCGTCCCGCTGATGAACGGCGGCGGCCTGTTCGAGACGGGCGCCGGCGGCTCCGCGCCGAAGCACGTCCAGCAGCTCGTCAAGGAGAACTACCTGCGCTGGGACAGCCTGGGCGAGTTCCTCGCGCTCGCGGTCAGCTTCGAGCACCTGGCGCAGACCACGGGCAACGCGCGCGCCCAGGTGCTCGCCGACACCCTGGACCGCGCGACGGCCACCTTCCTCAACGAGGACAAGTCGCCGAGCCGTCGTCTGGGCGGCATCGACAACCGCGGCAGCCACTTCTACCTGGCGCTGTACTGGGCGCAGGAGCTGGCCCGGCAGACCGATGACGCGCAGCTGGCCGCGGCGTTCTCGGGTCTGGCCGAGACGCTGTCCGAGCAGGAGCAGAACATCGTCGACGAGCTGATCGCGGTCCAGGGCTCGCCGGCCGACATCGGCGGCTACTACCGGCCGGACGCCGCCAAGGCGTCCGCGGTCATGCGCGCGTCGAAGATCTTCAACGAGGCCATCGCGACCCTCGGCTGACGATCACCGCACGAGACACGGGGTCCCCCGGGCGACGGCCCGGGGGACCTCTGCCGTTGGGGGTGGGTCAGGGCCGTCCGGCCAGTTCAAGCGTGTTCTGCGGGCCGGAAGCCATCAACATCGTCTCGCCTCATACGATGTGGCGTACTGTCACAATCATGGGCGGCCGAACCGATGCTCAGCCCGACCTTCCAGGGGAGAAGGGGACTCCATGGACGCCTCACCCACCCTTTCCGCTCACACCACGCCGGTGCGCTACATCGACGGCATCCTGTGCCTGGACGGGCTGCCACTCGACCAGGTCGTGGCCGGTGTCGGTACCCCCGCGTACGTCTACTCGCTCGACGCCATGGCGGCGAACCTGCTCCGTGTCCAGCAGGCCTTCGCCCCGATCGGCGGGTCGGTCTCCTACTCGGTGAAGGCCAACTCCAACCAGGCCGTCCTGGCCCGGCTGGCCGCGCTCGGCGCCGGCTTCGACGTGGTCAGCGGCGGCGAGCTGAGCCGGGTGCTGGACGTGGGCGCCGACCCGGCCCGTACCAGCTTCGCGGGGGTCGGCAAGACCGACGACGAACTGCTGCTCGCCGTCCGCCACGGTGTGCTGCTCAACGTGGAGTCCGCCGACGAACTGGACGCGCTGCAGCGGACCGCCGCCGGCGTGGGGCGCCGGGTGCGGGTGGGCCTGCGGATCAATCCCGCCGTCACCGTGGCCACGCTGGCGCCGATGCAGACCGGCAGCGCGCGGGCCAAGTTCGGCGTGCCGACCGACGAGGCACGGGAGTTGGTGGACGCCTTCGTCGCGGGCCGCTACCCGGACCTCGAGCCGGTCGGCGTCCATATGCACGTCGGTTCGCAGGTGCCGGAGCCCGGGGGCATGGTGCGGGCCACCGAGGTCTTGCTGGACGTCCTGGAGTACGGGCAGCAGGCCGGCCTGACCGGTTTCCGCCGGCTGGACATCGGCGGGGGCTTCCCCATCGACCACGGCGGCGAGAGCGTGCCGGGACCGGAGGAGTTCGCCGCCGCCCTCGCCCCGCTGCTGCGCGGGCGGGACGACCTCGAGCTGTTCCTGGAGCCGGGCCGTTCGATCGCCGGGCCCGCCGGGGTGCTGGTGGCCCGTGTGCTGTACCGCAAGCACCGCCCCGGCCGCAGGATGCTGGTCCTCGACACCGGCATGCACCACTTCATCCGCCCGGCCCTGTACCGCACGTCGGTCCACCGCATCCTGCCGGTACGGGAAGCGCCCTCGGCGGGCCCGACGGAGGTGGTCGGCCCGGTGTGCGAGTCCACCGACACCTTCTCGGAGGACGCTCAGCTGCCGGACCTGGTCCCCGGTGACCTGGTGGCGTTCCTGGACGCGGGGGCGTACGGGATGGTCATGGCCTCGAACTACAACACCAACCGCCGCCCGCCGGAGATCGCGGTGGAGGGCGGCAGCCACCGGGTGGTGCGCCCCCGCGAGGAGTGGCGCGACCTGTACGCCTCGGAGGGCTGACGCACCCGGGCCGCCCGGCCGGCGTCACACCGGATCGGGCTGGGCCCGCTCCTCCGGCTCCCCGTGCCCGTCGACCCGTCGGCCGTCCGATTCCGGCAGCGACTCCGGCAGCGGCTCCGGCAGCGGTTCGGCGATCGGCGGCCCGGGGAGCGGGGCCGTCCACTCCCGGTGTCCTACGGCCCGTTGGCCCACCATCTGCTCCTCGGACCACGGGCTCCAGGCGAAGGCGAACATCGACTCGGGAAGGATCATCCCCGAGCAGCGGATCTCGTCGTTCAGCACGTCGAGCTGACTGACCGTCGACTGCGACGCCAGGTTGGCGATCGGCATCAGCTGGTACTCCCGGAAGCCGATGGCCCGGAAGGAGAAGTCGTAGGTCCGGGCGGAGGACCGCCACACGTAGTTGTCCTGCCGGTTGCAGAGCTGCCGGTGGGTGTACGTCACCCAGGCCTGCTCCCCGGGCTGCATCAGCATCTGCTGGCAGGTGACGTCGAACTCCAGCCACAGCGTCCCGTTGGAGCTCTCGCTGAGCGAGATGCCGCCGATGTCGGGCTCGATCCGCAGCGGAACGGCGTGACTGGGCAGCACCACCTTGATGCTGGGTTGCAGCACATGCCGCACCCAGACCAGACAGTCCTCCTCCTGCAGCCGCCCGGCCCGGAAGCGCCGGGTGAGTTCGGTGTTGGCCGGGATGGGGATCAGCTGGGAGTGGATCACGCCGTCGCCGTTGATCCGTACCGGGCGGCGGGAGGTGTTGGCGTCGGTGCGGTAGGTGAAGGACGCCTTGATGCGCAGCACGCTGTCCGGGAGGGGCGGCGCGGAGTCGGAGAACCGCTCCTCGGCGGGCTCGTCGGACAGCTCGATCTCGGCCCGGTAGCTGCTGCGGGGCGGCGCGGTCAGGGTCGCCACCAGCCAGTCCACGGCCTGCACCACGCCGCCGTCGTTGGGGAACCGCGCCTGGACGGTGCGCTTGAGGTGACGTTCCTGCTCCAGGGTGCTGAGCCGGCCCAGATACTCCTCGTTGGACAGGAGTGCGCCCACCATCTCCTGGGTGGCGTAGCGCTTGAGGTTGATCAGGTCCAGGATGAGCGCCACCGCGCCGGCCTGGATCAGGGTGTTGCCGATGAGGTTCCAGTACTGCCCCGCGGTCGGCCCGCCAGGGCCGGCCTTCGACAGCGTCGCGATGTACAGCCAGCTGCCGGAGACCAGGAGGAGCGCACTGATCAGCAGTGCTTTCTCCCGTACCAGCCCCCATTGCGCCCGTGCGCGTCTCGCCACGGTTCCTCCCCCGACCTCAGTACCCGGCCGCCCCGCCCGGCAGCCGGTTCGATGGACTGCCGAGCCCATTGTCCCGGTCGGGCGTCGATCGCGACAGGCCGCCGCCGTAAGGGTGCTGATGGTCGGTCAGCCCGGATACGTCTCCGGCAGGGGTGCTGTTCTCGCCTCCCGGTGTACGCGGTCGATGAGTGCGGCGTACGAGGCGATCATGCGCGTACGGCTGAATCGCTCACGGCTGCGGGCCAGCGCACGGGCGAACTCCGGGCCGCGGCAGGTGGCGTCGGCCCAGGCCAGCGCGATCGTCTCGGGGTCGGGCGGGGTGACGATGCCGTGCCCGGCCACGATCACCGCACAGTCACCGACATCGGTGGCGACCGGGACGGCGCCGCACATCATGCCCTCGATCAGGCACAGCGGCGCCGCCTCCCCCGTGGCGGACGTCAGGGACACCACGTCGGCGGCCGCGTAGACGGACTCCATGTCGCACCGCACACCCAGCAGGTGGAGCCGGTCGGGGACCCCCGGCCCCTCGCCGAACGCGGCCGCGATGTCGGCGCCCAACGCGGGGTTGGCCGCGGTCATGCCGGCGCCGCACATCAGGACGTGCCCGGCGGGCTCGCGCCGCAGCCACGCCCGGGCGGCCCGCAGGAACAGCGGTACGTCCTTCATGGCGGCGTACCGCGCGGCGAAGACGACCACCGGCGCGGACCCCGGAACGCCCAGCGACGACCGCAGCGCGGCCCGCCGGGCGGGGTGGGGGCGGAAGCGCAGCAGGTCCACGCCGTTCGGGATGACGTGCAGCAGCCCGGCCGGAATCCCCGCGGCCTGGTACGCGGCCCGGGTGGACTCGGCGCAGCAGACGCAGGCCGCGATCCTGCCGTCGGCCACGGCGGCCTTCAGCTCGTCCAGGGCGGGGCCCTGGTTCTCCGGATCGGAGCGGTGCAGGCAGACCACGATGGGCCTGCGGGGCAGTCCGGCCTGGTTGAGCAGGCCGATCGGCTGTTCCTTCAGGGACAGGATGACGTCGGCGGCCGCCGTCGCCCTGGCCGTCGCCGCCAGCTCCGGCCCGGTGAAGACCGCCGGGTCGTCGGCCGGGCCGAGGCTCCGGCCCAGGGAGGTGACCTCCACCCCGGCCGCGGTCAGCGACCGGTAGCAGGCGTCCTCCTCCATGGGCTGCCGGGTGGCCTCGCGATGCACCTCGCCGTGCATGCTCAGCACCCGGTGGTGCTGGCCGCCCTTGTGCAGCCCTCGTACGACGTCGCTGTGCAGGATGCGGGCTCCACCGGAGAAGAACCCCTCGTAAACCGACAGCACGCGCAGTCCGTGCGTCACGCGCACACGATCACCCGCCTCGGACAAGTACTCCATCGCCGCCGCACTCCGCGGGTTAGCCGTTATAAGGGGCCATGGAACTTGCGCGCAGGTGAACGCGAAACCTCACCCGGAGGCACGGTCCGTTACGGCACGTCCAACATCCGACGGCCCTGCCTGGCGGCGAGGGCGCCGAGCTGACGGGCGGACTCGGCGCCGGGCCCGGGGCTGAACCACAGCAGGCGCTGGCGGCCGTCGTCGGTGGGCATGTTGTGGCAGTAGGCCTCGATGATGCCCTGTTCCGGATGGACGATCCGCTTGAGGTCGGTGTGCCGTACGGCGACGTCATGCGACTTCCACAGGGCCGCGAACTCCTCGCTCTCGGCGCGCAGTTCGGCCATCATCCTGGCGGTGACCGGGTCGTTGCCGCGCCTGGCCAGGGCGGCGCGCAGGTCGGTGGTGAACACCCACGAGTGGTGCGGGTGGTCCTCCTTCGGGTAGAGGCCCTTGGCCCCGGGGTCGGTGAACCACTGGTGGGCGGAGCTGCCCTGCGGCCATGGGCCGATGTTGTGCGGGCCGAGGAGCTCGACGGCGAGGGCGTTCTGCTCCAGCACCTCGTGCAGATCGGTGATGATCAGCGCCGGGGTGTCGTCGAGCTTGTCGAAGAGATCCCGCAGGCGCGGGTTGACCTGTCCGGCGACGGAGGAGACCGGCGGGGGGTGGTCGGCGAGGCGGAACAGGTAGTCGCGTTCGTCGGCGGTCAGGCGCAGGGCGCGGGCGAGCACGGTCAAAATCTGCTCGGAGGGGCGCGGGCCCCGGCCCTGCTCCAGCTCGATGTAGTAGTCGGTGGACATCCCGGCCAGCAGCGCGACCTCGTCCCGCCGCAGCCCGGGCACCCGGCGGCGGGTGCCGTCGGGCAGCCCAGCGGCCGCCGGCCGCACCTTCGCCCGGCGGGTCTTGAGGAAGCTGCCCAGCTCTTTGCGGTCCATCAGGAAATCGTCACACGCCTCACTCGGCACCGCCAGCATGGAATTCCTGCGCCCCGATGACGCTGAGCAGGCGCAACAGGTCGGCCGCCGGACCGCCGGGAGGGGCGGTGAACCATACGAGCCGCTGGCCGCCGTCCGCGGTCAGCAGGGTGCCGCACACCAGCTCCAGCGGCCCGAGGGCGGGGTGGACCACGCGGACCGGACCGGCGACGCCGACCGGGAACCCGTCCATGGCGCCGGGGCCGAGCAGCGCCGTGGCGGGAGCGTTCCGTACCAGCACCTCGTGCCCGCCGCCGGTCGCGATCAGGGCGGGGATGTCGGTGAGCCGGTCCAGCAGGGCCAGCAGGCCGGGCTCCACATGTCCGTCGGCGGGCGGGGTGCGGTCGGCGAGGCGGAACAGCCGGTCGCGCTCGTCCCGGCTCAGCCGCAGGGCCCGCGCCACACCGCTGAGCGCCCGCTCCGACGGGCGGGGCTCACCGCCCTGCTCGATCCGGGCGTAGTAGCCGGGGGAGAGTCCGGCGAGCCTGGCGACCTCGTCCCGCCGCAGCCCCGGTACGCGGCGCCGCGGGCCGCCGGTCAGGCCGACGTCGGAGGGACGCAGCGCCGTACGGCGGGTCGCCACGAAGTCACCGAGTTCCATGCTCCCGAGTGTCGGGGAGCGCGCGGACCTCAACCAGGGGTTGCCGTCCCCAGGGTGAGGAGCACTCTCGCTGCCGTCCGCCGGGACCGGGATCGTCGTTGTCAGCAGCAGCACGCACCAGTGGAGACGAACTCGAGTCCGGAGGGACCACAACCATGACGAATTCACGTGTGGCGATCGTGACCGGCGGCTCGCGCGGCATCGGCCGCCGTACCGCCGAGCGGCTGGCGGGCGACGACCACGCGGTCGTCATCGCCTACGCCGGTAACCAGACCGAGGCGGACGCCGCGGTCGTGGCGATCACCGGGGCCGGCGGCCGGGCCGTGACCGTACAGGCCGATGTGGCCGACGAGAAGGCGGTGCAGGAGTTGTTCGACACCGCCGAGCAGACCTTCGGCGGGGTGGACGTGGTCGTGCACGCCGCGGGGACGATGGTCCTGTCGCCGGTGGCCGACCTCGACCTCGACGCGCTCGACCGTATGCACCGTACGAACATCCGCGGCACCTTCGTCGTCGCCCAGCAGGCCGCGCGCCGGCTGCGCCCCGGCGGAGCGATCATCAACTTCTCCACCTCGGTGGTCGGCCTCGCGCTCCCCGGCTATGCCGCGTACGCGGCGAGCAAGGGCGCCGTCGAGGCGCTGACGCTGATCCTCGCCCGGGAGCTGCGGGGGCGGGACGTCACCGTCAACGCCGTCGCCCCCGGCCCCACCGCGACGGCGCTGTTCCTGGACGGCAAGGACGAGGAGACCATCGCCAGGATGGCCGCCCAGCCGCCGCTGGAGCGCCTGGGCACCCCGGACGACATCGCCGAGGTCGTCGCCTTCCTCGCCGGTCCCGGCCGCTGGGTCAACGGCCAGGTCGTCCGGGCCAACGGCGGCATCGTCTGACCTTCCTTCCCCCCTCCCCCCGCGTCCAAGGAGCAAGCAGCCATGAGCCAGACCGTCCTGATCACCGGCGCCTCCAGCGGCTTCGGTGCCCTCACCGCCCGTGCCCTCGCCCGCGCCGGGCACACCGTGTACGCCGGGATCCGCGATGCCGCGGGGCGCAACGCCCCCCGGACCGCCGAGGCCGCCGCGTACGCCGCCGAGCACCGCGTGGACCTGCGCACCGTCGAGCTGGACGTCACCTCGCAGCCGTCCGTCGACGCCGCCGTCGACCAGGTGCTGGCCGGGGCCGACCGGATCGACGTCGTCATCCACAACGCCGGTCACATGGTCACCGGCCCCACGGAGGCGTTCACCCCCGAGGAGATCGCCGGCGTCTACGACACCAACGTCCTGGGCACCCAGCGCGTCAACCGGGCCGTCCTGCCCCACCTGCGCGCCCAGGGCCGCGGCCTGCTGCTCTGGGTCGGCAGCAGCAGCACCCGCGGCGGCACCCCGCCCTACCTGGCCCCCTACTTCGCGGCGAAGGCGGCGATGGACTCCCTCGCCGTCAGCTACGCCGCCGAGTTGGCCCGCTTCGGCATCGAGACGTCCGTCATCGTGCCCGGCGCCTTCACTTCCGGCACCAACCACTTCGCCAACGGCGGCCACCCCGCCGACCAGGCCAGGGTGGCGGCGTACGAGAAGCTCTACGCCGGGCTGATGGAGCAGGTCGCCGGGCGTCTCGCCACCCTGGCGCCCGCCGACGCGGACGTGTCCGCCGTCGCCGACGCCATCGTGGCGGTGGTCGACGCGCCTTACGGGAAGCGCCCGTTCCGGGTCCACATCGACCCCAGCGACGACGGCTCCCAGGAGGTCAGCGACGTCGCCGACCGCATCCGGGCCACCTTCCTCGACCGCATCGGCCTCGCCGACCTCCTCACCCCGCACCTCGCCTGACCACGGCGGGGGCCACGACGCCCGCCGATTCCGGGATTTGCCCCGGGGCCGGCGGGCGTCGGGCATCGCGGGTCCTCAGGCCCTGACGTCCGCGGTGGGGTCGCCGCGCAGCAGCGAGGCGGCGGCGGCGAGCACGGACATCGCGGTCGCGGTGGCGAAGACGATGACCAGGCCGTGGTGGAAGGGCGCGGAGATCAGGTTGGGGAAGAACTGCTTGCCGGTCAGGACGGCGGCGTTGTGCGGGGGAAGGGTCTGCAGCACGCCGGTCGGGCCGAGCAGGGTCCGCACCGGATTGATGCCGAGGAAGGCGGAGAAGACGGTGGAGACCGGCGGCAGCGACGCGGCGTGCTGGGCCACCGACGCGGGAACGCCCTGCGCCCGCAGTCCGGCCTCCAGGGTCTGCGGCAGGCGGCTGGCCAGGCCGGCGATCAGCAGGGAGAAGAAGACGCCGATGGACAGCGCCATGCCGGAGTTCTGGAAGGTGGACCGCATGCCGGAGGCCGCGCCCCGGTGGGCCGGCGGGACGCTGCTCATGATCGCCGAGGTGTTCGGTGCCGAGAACATCCCGGAGCCGATGCCGTTGAGCGCGATCAACAGCGCGAACGCCCAGTACGGGAAGGTGATCGGGAGCAGCAGCAGGCCGACGAAGCTCGCGGCGAAGACCAGCAGTCCACCGGTGGTGAAGTAACGCACGCCGAAGCGGTCGGACAGGTAGCCGCACAGCGGGCCGGAGATCAGGAAGCCGCCCGTCAGGGGCAGCAGGAAGATGCCGGCCCACAGCGGTGCGTCGGCGTAGTCGTAGCCGTGCAGCGGGAGCCAGATGCCCTGCAGCCAGATGATCAGCATGAACTGCAGGCCGCCACGGGCGATGGAGGCGAGCAGCGCCGCGGCGTTCCCGGCCGCGAAGGAGCGGTTGCGGAACAGTCCGAGGTGGAACATCGGCTGGGCGACGCGGGTCTCGACGACGCCGAAGACCACGAGGAGGGCGACCCCGCCGGCCAGTCCGGCCAGCACCTTCGGGCTGGTCCAGCCCATGGTGTGGCCGCCGTACGGCTGGATGCCGTAGGTGATGGAGACCAGCAGCAGGCCGCAGCCCCCGGCGAAGCCGATGTTGCCCCACCAGTCGATGCGGGCGTGGCGGCGGACGGAGGTCTCGCGCAGTGAGCGGTAGGCCCAGATGGTGCCGAGGACGCCGACCGGGACGTTGATCCAGAAGATCGCGCGCCAGTCCCAGGCGGAGAGCAGGCCGCCCAGCACCAGGCCGACGAACTGGCCGGACAGGCCCGCGATCTGGTTGATGCCGAGCGCCATGCCGCGCTGGCGTGCGGGGAAGGCGTCGGTGATGATCGCCGCGGAGTTCGCCATCAGCATCGAGCCGCCCAGCGCCTGGACGATCCGCCAGCCGATCAGCCACAGCGCTCCGGCGCCGCCGTGCGCGGGGTCGAAGGACAGAGCCACCGAGGCCAGGGTGAACACCACGAAGCCGAGGTTGTAGATGCGCACCCGGCCCACCATGTCGCCGAGCCGCCCGAGGGTGACCACCAGCACGGCGGTCACCGTCATGTAGCCCATGATCATCCACAGCAGGTAGCTGATGTTCCCGGCCGCGAAGGGGTCCAGGTGGATGCCCCGGAAGATCGCCGGCATGGAGATGATCACGATCGAGGCGTCCACGGTGGCCATGAACATCCCCAGCGTGGTGTTGGACAGCGCGACCCACTTGTAGCGATCCGGCAGCGGTCCGGGCGTGGCGCCGTCCGCCGGACGGGCTCCCGCCTCGACGCCCCCGGGGGTCTTGGGTATCCCTGTGTGGTCAGACACGACGACCGAGCCTTTCCAGGAGGGGGATCGCGGCGGACAGCTGCTCACGCTCGGCCGAGGTCAGCTCCTCGGCGATGGCCTCGGTCAGGCGCCGTCCCTTTTCCCTGCGGATGCCGAGCAGCGCCTCCAGCCCCGCGTCGGTCAGCGATACGACGACCCGGCGCCCGTCGTCCGGGTCCCGGTCACGGCCCACCAGCCCGCGTTCCCGCAGCGCGGAGACGATCGTGCCCATGGACTGGGGGCGGATGCCCTCACCGGCCGCCAGCTCGCTCGCCGTCGCCGGGCCCTCGCGGTCCAGCCGCACCAGCACCGAGGTCTGCGACAGGGTGAGTTCGCCTTGCAGGTGCACCTGGCGAAGCCGGCGCACCAGGGGCCCGAGGCAGGCGCGCAGTTCCGCGGCGAGACGCGCCGGGTCGTCGTGGATCTTCGTCACAATCCACAGTCTAAACTGTTCAGTCGAGGCTTACTATATGCCCATGAGTGATTCCCTTACCGCGACAACAATCCGGATCAGCGGCCACGACGGCGACGAGGTCGAGGCGTACCTGGCCCGCCCGCAGGGCGACGGGCGGCGCGGCGGCGTCGTGGTCATCCACCACATGCCCGGTTACGACCGGGCCACCAAGGAGATCGTCCGTCGGTTCGCCGAGCTCGGCTACGACGCGATCTGCCCCAACCTCCACTTCCGCGAAGCGCCCGGCGCGGCTCCCGACGACGCCGCCGCGGTCGCCCGGGCCAACGGCGGTGTGCCGGATCCCCGCCTGCTCGGCGACGTCGCCGGCGCCGCGGCCCACCTGCGTGCGCTCGACTCCTCCAACGGCAAGGTCGGCGTCATCGGCTACTGCTCCGGCGGCCGGCAGAGCGTCCTGGCGGCCTGCAACCTGGACGTGGACGCGGCGGTGGACTGCTACGGCGCCTTCGTCACCGGCACCCCGCCGGAGGGCTTCCCGCTGAAGGTCACCAACCTGGTCGACCAGTTGCCCGGGCTGCGCGCACCGCTGCTGGGCCTGTTCGGCGCCGACGACACGCACCCCAGTCCCGGTCAGGTGGCGGAGCTGGAGCAGATCCTGTCCGCCCACCGGAAGGACTTCGAGTTCCACAGCTACGAGGGCGCCGGCCACGCCTTCTTCTCGGTGGACCGCCCCGCGTACAACGTGCCCGCGGCCAACGACGGCTGGGAGCGGATCACCGCCTTCTTCGCCAAGCACCTCGGAGGCTGACCATGTGCACCTACACGACGATCAAGGGCTCCGTCGACGGCAGCGCCAAGGGACCGGGCAGCTCCTGGTTCCACGTGTCCGATGTGACGGTGTACTTCGACCATCCCGTCCACGCCATGGCCGAGCACACCCTGAACATCGACTTCGCCGACCCGTCCAAGGGCCCCTCGGCCCGGGTCGCACTGGAGCTGACCGCGGAGTCGGCCCGGCAGCTCGTCGCCGCCGTCCAGGAGGCGCTCGCGGCGGCCCCCGCTGAACTCACCGCCTGACCGGGCGGAGCACCGGGCGGAGCCGGATCAGGCGGTGCGGTCGATGTGGACGTTGGTGGACTTCACCCGCGCGGTGGCTTCCATACCGACCTCCAGGCCCAGCTCCTCGACGGCTTCGCGGGTCAGCAGCGAGACCAGCCGGTGGGGACCCGCCTGAATCTCCACCTGGGCGGCGACATCGCCGAGTTTGATGGCGGTGACGATGCCCGGGAAGGCATTGCGGACCGAGGTGTGGGAAGGCGTTTCGTCCGTGTTCCCGCTCTTGCCGAGCTCGGCGGAGAACTCGGCGAGATCCGGGCCGTCGATCAGTCGGCGGCCCGCCTCGTCCCGGTGCGTGGGAACCCGTCCCGCGTCCGCCCAGCGGCGGGCCGTGTCGGGGCTGACGCCGAGCAGCCGCGCGGCCTGACCGATGGTGTAGGACTGCATGCTCCGGATCCTAGTGCCCCTCCCGGCAAGCTTTGCCCTGTCGCGCCGCCCAGCACGCACGCTCGCGGCGTTGGCCAAAAGCCCTGGTAGCTCCGCTACAAGAACCTCCGGCCGCCTTGCGATCGCACGCACCGGACGACGCTCCTTGACGGGCAAACATCGCCGGTCACGGCACTAGGCCCTGTCCGACGTATACCGTCGACCGCCCGCAGGCCGGGCCCCGCGGTGTCCGGCCGGGCCGAGGGCCACCGGTGAGGCGGGTCAGCCCAGGTCGAGCAGCTGCTCGTGGAAGCCGCCGAAGCCGTGCTCCCGGTCGACGAGGTGGATCTCCAGGATCCAGTGGCAGCGGCGTCCGGCGCGGTCGGTGCGCCGCAGCGGCGTGTCGTTGCCGGGTGCGACGTACGACTCGACGTCGGCGCCGTCGATCGTCTCGTGCGGGAACTCGCCCACCAGGTGCCCGGCGTGCCAGCCGCCGAGCGTCCATCCGGCCTCGGCGGCCAGCCGCTCGACCTCGGCGTACAGCTGCTTGCCGGTGATGTCGGGCGCGGCCTCGAAGGCCCGCCGGCCGGCCGCGAAGATCCTCGGCAGGTCGTCGCGCAGTCGGTGCTTGACCGGGTCGTCACCGAGGACGAAGGTGCGCCCGAAGTCGGCCTCCCACTCCTCGAAGAGCGGACCGAAGTCGGCGAAGACGATGTCGTCCGCGCCGATGACCCGGTCCGGCGGATTCTCGCGGTAGGGCAAGAGGGTGTTCGGCCCGGACCGTACGACGCGCTTGTGCCAGTGGCGGGTTCTGCCGAACATCTCGTTCGCCAGATCACGGATACGGTCGCTGACCGCCCGCTCGCCCTCGCCCGCCGCGACCAGGCCCCGGTCCTCGATCGCGGCGAACAGCTCGACGGCCTTGGCCTGGGCCTCCAGCAGGCGCGCCGCGCGCGTGGCTTCGTCCGTCATACCCCCGACCGTACGTGAGCCTCGACGCGGATGGCGGTGATGGCGCTGATGTGCCGGGCCCCGCAGCGGTCCTGGGGGAGCACGAGTTGCGGGCCCTGGCGGTCGAGCGGGACGCCGTCCATCGCGGTGGCGAGCAGGACGGGGGCACGGCCGAAGTCGGGGTCGATCTCGCCCCAGGACAGCAGGGCGTGGTGGCCGTCCGCGCCGGTGACGGCGATGAGGAAGCGCAGCCGGTCCTTGCGGCGGGCCGGGTCGAAGTCGGGTTCGGCGGCGCACAGGACGTCATGCAGGAGCGGGCCCTGGAAGTGATGGCACTGCACTCCGCTGGTGGCGCATTCGAAGCTGACCTCGGCCTGCCGCTGGGGCCAGGCGTGCAGGTCCCGGACGGTGAGCCGGGCAGGACGGGCGATGTCGCCGGCCAGGACGAGCCCTGCGGGGGGACTGCTCACGGGCTTCCACCTCCGAAGGTGCTTCCTGCCGGCCTCTCGGTGATTCCCTCCGCGGCGGTTGTTCATGCCGCATGAGCCAGGCAAATATGAGCAGCATCACTCATATGCCACCTGTTCAGGCCATTCCTGTGCGCAACTGCTTCACCATGGTGATCGCTTTGCTCGGAGGAAGGCACAAGCGATGCGCCCTCCCCGAACCGTTGGGCTTATGCAATGTGACAACAGACTCAGCGCTCGCAGATGCGACACTATGATCGTCACATGGGCACGTACCGGACAGGTCGTGGAAGAACCGTGAATCCGCGCATCGGGCGCGGCAGATAGGGAGACCCTGTGATGATCCGTTCCGCGCGCCGCCGGACCCTGCAGCTGGCCGTCGGGGGCACGGCGGTGCTGCTGACGCTCAGCGCCTGCTCCTCCTCGTCCTCCTCCGACGCCTCGGGCGCCTCGGATTCCCCCTCGGCGTCCTCGTCGACGAAGCTCTCCGGGACGGTGACCGTCTTCGCCGCCGCCTCGCTCAAGGAGAGCTTCACGACCCTGGGCAAGGAGTTCGAGGCCGCGTACCCGGGCACGAAGGTCGAGTTCAACTTCGGCGGCAGCGACGTGCTGGCGGCGAGCATCACCTCCGGCGCCCCGGCCGATGTCTTCGCCGCCGCGAGCCCGAAGACGATGAAGATCGTGACGGACGCCAAGGACGCGACGGGCACCCCGGTCACCTTCGTACGCAACCAGCTGGAGATCGCGGCCCTGCCGGGCAACCCCAAGAAGATCAGCTCGCTCAAGGACCTCACCACGTCCGGGCTGAAGGTCGCGCTGTGCGCGAAGACGGTGCCCTGCGGCGCCGCCGCGCAGAATGCGCTGACCGCGGCGGGTCTCAAGCTCACGCCGGTCTCGTACGAGCAGGATGTGAAGTCCGCGCTGACGAAGGTGGAGCTGAAGGAGGTCGACGCGTCCATCGTCTACAAGACCGATGTGAAGGCCGCGGCCGGCAAGGTCGCCGGTGTCGAGTTCGCCGAGTCGTCCAAGGTCATCAACGACTACCCGATCGTGGCGCTCAAGAACGCCCCCAACGCCACGGCGGCCCAGGCGTTCATCGGGCTGGTGGAGTCCGCCGAGGGCCAGAAGGTCCTCACGACGGCAGGCTTCCTCAAGCCGTGAAACCCGTGACAGCGGAGGTCGTGGAGAACCGTCCCCGCTCGCGTGCGCGCGGGCGGGGACGGGGCCGGGCCCCGCTGCCGCTGCTGCTGCCGGCGTTGCTGGGCCTCGCCTTTCTGCTGGTGCCGCTGCTCGCCCTGCTGGTACGCGCCCCGTGGCGCAGCCTGCCGCAGCAACTGACCAGCGCCGAGGTCTGGCAGGCGCTGCGGCTGTCGCTGGTCTGCGCCACGGCGGCGACCGCCGTGGCGCTGGTGCTGGGGGTGCCGCTGGCCTGGCTGCTGGCCCGCACCAGCTTCCCCGGGCGCCGCATGGTCCGCGCGCTGGTCACGCTGCCGCTGGTGCTGCCCCCGGTGGTCGGCGGCGTGGCGCTGCTGCTGGCGCTGGGCCGAAACGGGGTCGTCGGGCGCTGGCTGGACTCGGCGTTCGGGATCACGCTGCCGTTCACCACGGCGGGCGTGGTCGTCGCCGAGGCGTTCGTGGCGATGCCCTTCCTGGTCATCAGCGTCGAGGGCACCCTGCGGGCCGCCGACGCGCGGTACGAGGAGGCCGCCGCCACCCTGGGGGCCTCCCGGTTCACCGCCTTCCGGCGGGTCACGCTGCCGCTGATCGCGCCGGGCGTGGCCGCCGGGGCCGTGCTGGCCTGGGCGCGGGCGCTGGGCGAGTTCGGCGCCACCATCACCTTCGCCGGCAACTTCCCGGGCCGTACGCAGACGATGCCGCTGTCGGTCTACCTCGCCCTGCAGAGCGACCCGGCCGCCGCCATCGCGCTGAGCCTGGTGCTGCTGGCCGTCTCCATCACCGTACTGGCCGGGCTGCGCGACCGCTGGATGGCCGCGCCATGACTCTGGACGCCCACCTCGTCGTGGACCGCGGCGGTTTCAACCTGGACCTGCGGCTGGCCGCCGCCCCCGGCGACGTCGTGGCCCTGCTCGGCCCGAACGGCGCCGGCAAGACCACCGCGCTACGGGCGCTGGCCGGCCTCACCCCGCTGAGTGCCGGCCATCTGCGCCTGGACGGCGCCGAGTTGGACGGCACCCCGCCCGAGACCCGACCGGTCGGCGTCGTCTTCCAGGACTACCTGCTCTTCCCGCACCTCACCGCCCTGGACAACGTCGCCTTCGGCCCGCGCTGCCACGGCATGCCGAAGGCCGCCGCCCGCGCCCACGCCGCCGACTGGCTGGACCGCATGGGCCTGGCCGACCACGCCGGCGCCAAACCCCGGCGGCTGTCCGGCGGTCAGGCCCAGCGCGTCGCCCTCGCCCGCGCCCTGGCCACGCACCCCCGGCTGCTGCTCCTCGACGAGCCGCTGGCCGCCCTGGACGCCCGCACCCGCCTTGACGTACGGGCCGAACTCCGCCGCCACCTCGCCGCCTTCGAGGCCGTCGCCGTCCTGGTCACGCACGACCCGCTGGACGCCATGGTGCTCGCCGACCGGCTCGTCGTCGTGGAGGGCGGCAGGGTCGTGCAGGAGGGCACCCCGGCCGACATCGCCCGCCATCCGCGTACGGACTACATCGCCAGCCTCGTCGGCCTGAACCTCTACCAGGGCCGCGCCGACGGCCACGCCGTCCACCTCGACGACGGCCCGCACATCACCACCACCGAGGACCTCACCGGCCCGGTCTTCGTGGCCTTCCCGCCCAGCGCCGTCACCCTGCACCGCGACCGCCCCGACTCCAGCGCCCGTAACGCCTGGCAGGGCGAGATCACCGGCCTGGAGTCCCACGGCGACCAGATCCGTGTCGACCTCACCGGCGAACTCCCCCTCACCGCCGACCTCACCACCGCCGCCGTCGCCGAACTCGGGCTTCACACCGGCGCCGCCGTCTGGGCCACCGTCAAGGCCGCCCAGACCCACGCCTATCCGGCCTGACCCCGGTGAAGGGCTTCGAGGCGGGCCAGTTCGCCGTCCGTGAGCCGGATCGCACCCGCGGCCACGTTCTCGGCGAGGTGGTCCGGATTGCCGGTGCCCGGGATGGCCAGCAGGTGTGGCCCCCGGTGCAGGGTCCACGCCAGCCGGATCTGCGCCGCCGACGCGTCGTGCGCGCGGGCGATGGCGAGTACGTCGTCGCTCTCAGTGCCGCTCGCGCCCCTTTCGCGTCCTTTTTCGCGTCCTTCGCCGGCGATCGCGAAGAACGGCACG
Organism: Streptomyces sp. NPDC059373; assembly: GCF_042751495.1. Lineage (NCBI taxonomy): Bacteria > Bacillati > Actinomycetota > Actinomycetes > Kitasatosporales > Streptomycetaceae > Streptomyces > Streptomyces sp. NPDC059373. The sequence continues at coordinate 244,905 of NZ_JBHYXC010000002.1, forward strand.
AAGGCGATGCCCTGTTCACCGCAGGCCCGCAGGATGTCCTCGGAGTCGGGTTGCCGGTCACCGATGCCGTATCGGTTCTGCACGCAGACCACCGGCGCGATGGCCTGTGCCTCGGCGAGGTGTCCGGCCTTGATCCCGGAAACGCCCAGGTGACGGATGAGCCCGGCGTCGCGCAGGTCGGCCAGCGCGCCGAAGTGCTCGGCGATCGAACCCTTGCCGTCGGTCCGCAGGTTCACGACGTCGAGGTGGTCGCGGCCGAGCTGGCGCAGGTTCTCCTCGACCTGGCCGCGCAGCTCCTCCGGCGTGGCCCACCACCACCTGCCCGACGGATCGCGGCCCGGGCCGACCTTGGTGGTGATCACCAGGTCGTCCGCGTACGGGGCCAGCGCCCGGTTGATCAGCTCGTTGGCGGAGCGCAGCGACGAGAAGTAGAAGGCGGCGGTGTCGATGTGGTTGACGCCCAGCTCGAGCGCGCGCCGGAGCACGCTGATCGACCGCTCCCGGTTGCTCGGCGTCCCGTGGTCGAAGGCGGCACTGCCCGTCAGGCGCATCGCGCCGAATCCGAGCCGGTTGACCGTCAGATCGCCGAGTTTCCAGGTGCCCGCGGCAGCCGCGTTGATCTTCTCCGATGACATCATCGGAGTCTCGCACACGGCCTGTTGCCCAGGCCTGCCCTCAGCCGAAGATGTGCAGCTCCGTCCGCTCCGCTCCGGTCAGCTCATAGCGCGCGCCGGCAAGCGGCCGGTCGGCGAAGAGCCGGATCAAGGTCGGTACGTCCGTCGCGAGCCGGGCGGCGGGCCGCCCGTCGTGCGCGGTCCCGATGGCCAGCGGCGCGCTCCGGCCGGGCAGAAAGGCGTGCAGCAGCGGCGTCCTGCGCCTGCGGCCGGCGATGACGAGCAGGGCGAGGGCCGCCTCCGCGGACTCCCCCGCATAGGCGCCGGGCACGCCGAAGGCCTCCCGTACGTCGCCCGCGTGCACCCACTCCCCGAGCGCGACCAGGTCCAGCAGCCCGTCACTTCGAGCGGCGATCACCGGCCCGGCCTCCGTGAAGCCGCGCTCCAGCTCGTCCAGGACGCGGACGAGCGGCCAGTCGTCGCGTTCGGCGACATCGGCGGCGTTGGACTCGGGGGAGAAGACGCCCCGCTCCAGCCGGCCTTCGACGATCCGGATGAGGGCCGCGCCGCAGTGCGCGAGCACCTGGCGTGCGTTCCAGTCCGGGCAGGCCGTACGGAGGATGAAGGCATCGTCCGGAGTGCCGCGGAGCAGGGGCATCAGGGCGTCGCGCTCGGTCAGCAGCAGGCGGCCCGGCAGCTCCGGATCACGTAAGTCGTCGGTCATAGCACAGCATCCTGTCATTTCCACGGCCCCGGCTGCGGGGATGATCCCGGGCTCGGCTAGGGTGCGTCTGCTCCGGAGCCGGAGCTCGTTTTCCTGTTAAGGGGTGGGGATGTCCCGTCATCGGTTGTCGAAGCGGCAACGGTACGTCGCATGGTCGGTCGCGGGCGCGACCCTGCTGGTGGGAGGCGCGCTGACGGCCCAGGCCGCCACCACGACGACGGGGAGGCCGGCAGCGGTGACGTACTCCGGGCGCGCCTTCGACGCCTGCACTGCCCCGTCGCTGTCGGCCATGAAGGCCTGGAAGTCCTCGAACTTCTACGGCGCGGCGGCCGTCTACGTCGGCGGCAAGAACCGGGGCTGCTCGCAGCCGAACCTGACGTCGGCGTGGGTGAAGTCGGTCAGCACCGCCGGCTGGAAGCTCATACCGCTGTACGTGGGCGCTCAGCCGCCCTGCCAGACCAGCAGCAGCCCGGAGAAGCTCACCGCGTCCACCGCGGCATCGCTGGGCGCCACGGACGGCGCGGACGCGGTGGCGAAGGCGTCCGCGCTCGGCATGAAGGCCGGCAGCCCCGTCTACCTGGACATGGAGGCGTACGACATCACCGACACCTCCTGCGTCAACGCCGTCCTGACCTACGTCCACGCCTGGGACAAGGCCGTCAAGGCGAAGAACTACTACGCCGGGTTCTACGGCTTCAAGAGCACCAGCGCCTCCGCCGTCGCCAACGACCCGGACCGTACGAGCCTGCCGGACGCCATCTGGTACGCGTACTACGACAAGGTCAACACCACGACCACCGACTGGCCGTACAAGTCGACCTGGTGGGTCCACCACCAGCGCGGCCACCAGTACCTGGTCAACAGCAAGGAGACCCGCGGCGGTTACACCATCACCGTCGACCGCAGCGCCTGGGACGCGCCGGTCGCGATCACCTCGTAAGCCGGGCCGACCCGACCGAGCTGTTCGAGACGAGGCCTTCCACCCCTGGGTGGAAGGCCTCGTCTGCGTGTACCGGGCCCACGACCCGCTACGACTCCGCGGTCGCCACGTCCTTGCGGGACACCGCCAGGTAGGCGACCAGGCCGAGGATCGCGATCGTCCAGTACAGCGTGACGGGGCCCAGGCCCAGGGCGAGGCCGCCGCGCTGGGAGGAGACGCCCATCCAGTCGGCGAAGGAGGCGCCGAGGGGGCGGGTCACGATGTAGGCGAACCAGAAGGCGGGGATGGCCTTGAGGGAGAACCGCCAGTGGGCGAGGGCCGGGATGGCGATGACGACGGCGAACATGACGCCGGAGCCCAGGTAGCCGAGGCCCAGGGTGACCGCGGTGAGGTCGCCGGCAGCGGTGCCGAGGGCGAAGGTGGTGAGGACGGCGGCCCAGTAGAAGAGCTCGCGGCGGCGGGTGTGGATGCTGTGGATGGACAGGGTCTTCTCGCTCGCGTACCAGGCCGCGAAGACCACCGCCAGCGCCACCAGGAAGAACGGGGTGGACACCAGATACGGCACGCCCAGGCCGACGTGCAGGATGTCGGCGGCCATGGTGCCGAAGACACTGACCATGACGACGGCCGTCCAGTAGATCCACGCCACGTACCGCCGCATGGACAGCTGGAGCACCAGGGCGGCCACCAGCCCCACGCCGCCCAGCCCGACCGCGGGGATGGGGCCGAGCAGGTGGGCGAGGAAGTCCGAAGCCGTCTCGCCCATGCCGGTCGTCAGTACTTTGATGATCCAGAAGTAGACGGTGACCTCGGGAACCTTGCTCGCCGCGTGCCGGACGATGCGGTGGGTGCCGTGCTGGTGGAGTTGACCTGTTGCCATGGCAGGCACCCTTCCACAGCAAACTCTGTGCGGCCTATGCCCCTTTGCCAGCTGTTGATCTCCATGACCTGCTGTTAACCGCGCGCTTACCCCACGCAGGGCTGGCGCTGTTCGACCGGTTTCTAGCGTCGGAGACAACGGCGGTGCCCACACCGCCCACGTCTTGGGAGGTGGCGTCCGATGCGTCGTGCACTCGCTTCCGCCGCAGCCGGGCTTGTCCTGGTCGCCGGAACCGGAGCCGGAGCCGCGGCCTGCTCGTCGTCCTCAACATCCACGTCGTCCGCGTCCTCCTCGTCGGCCTCGTCGTCGTCCGCGGTGCCGAAGGAGACGAATCCACCTGGGGACATCCCGGATACGCAGGTGTACGTCCCGTGGTCGCCGTCCGGCGGCGGGTACACCGTGAAGGTGCCCGAGGGCTGGTCCCGTACGGCACAAGGGTCGGCGACGGTGTTCGCGGACAAGTACAACAGCGTGCGCGCCGAACCGGTCGCGGCCACGTCGGCGCCGACGGTCCAGTCCGTCCGTACGACCGACATCCCGGCGATCCGCGCGAAGAGCAAGGGCTTCAGCCTGGTCGACGTGAGCGTCGTGCAGCGCAAGGGCGGGAGCGCGATGCTGGCCGAGTACCACACCGATTCGGCGCCCGACCAGGTGACGGGCAAGAGCGTGTCCCTGGATGTGCAGCGATACGTGTTCTACAAGGCCGGAAAGGGCGAAGTCGTGCTGACCCTGTCCGGGGCCGTGGGCGCGGACAACGTCGACCCGTGGCGTACCGTCACCGACTCCTTCCGGTGGTCGTGATGGGCACCGCGACGGCACCGGCGCCCCCGGTGACCGCGGCGCTGAGCGCGCAGACCCTGTACCGGTTCTTCCGGGCCGGGGACGAGGAGACCTTCGCCCTGCAGGGCGTGAGCATGGACGTGGAGCGCGGCGAGATCGTGGCCGTGACCGGGCCGTCCGGGTCGGGCAAGACCACGCTGCTGAACTGCCTGGCGGGGCTCGACGAGCCGGACGGCGGCACAGTCCGGATCGCCGGTGAACGGCTCAGCCACCGGGTCGAGCGGGAACGAGGCATGGTGCGGGCCCGGCACATCGGGGTGCTGTTCCAGTCGGGCAACCTGCTGGAGCACCTGTCGGTGGGGGACAACATCGCGCTGGTCCAGCGCCTGGCGCGGCAGACCGCCACCTCCCCGCCGCAGGAGCTGCTGGAACGGGTCGGCATCGCCGGCCGCGCGGGCGCCCTGCCGCGCCAGCTCTCCGGCGGTGAGGCGGCCCGGGCCGGGCTCGCCGTGGCCCTGGCCAACGCGCCGGACGTACTGCTCGCCGACGAACCGACCGGCGAGGTCGACCGGGAGACCGAACGGCGGCTTCTGGTGCTGCTGCGCGAGCGCGCCGACGACGGGACAGCGATCGTCGTGGTCACCCACAGCCGGGCGGTGGCAGCCGCCGCCGACCGAGTACTGCGGCTGCGTGACGGGCGGTGGGTGTGATGGCAGAAGCCCTCGTCCGATGCGAGGACGCGGCCCGTACGTACGGCAAGGGGACGGGGGCGGTCGTCGCCGTCCACGGCCTCAGCTGCACGGTGCCGCCCGCGGCACGGATCGCGGTGGTCGGGCCTTCCGGGTCCGGCAAGTCCACCCTGCTGCACCTGATGGCGGGCCTGGACCGCCCGACGGCCGGCGAGGTGACCCACCCGGGGCTCCCGGACGGCACGCTCGCCCGGCACATCGGGGTCATCTTCCAGGGCCCCAGCCTGTTGCCGCCGCTGACCGCCGCCGAGAACGTGGCGCTTCCGCTGCGCATCGACGGCGTACCCGGCAGCGAGGCCGACGCCCGGGCCCTGGCGGCCCTGGACACCCTCGGCCTCGGCGGCCTGGCCGACCGGCTGCCCGACGAACTGTCCGCCGGGCAGGCCCAACGCGTCGCCGTGGCAAGGGTGCTGGCCCGCGGGCCGCGCCTGGTGCTGGCCGACGAACCGACCGGACAGCTCGACCGCGAGACCGGCCGCCAGGTGCTGGCCGTACTGCTGGCCGCCGCCGAGGAAATGGGCGCAGCGGTCGTACTGACCACACACGATCCACGGGTCGCCCGCGAGCTGGACGTCCGCTGGTACATGGCCGACGGGCGCCTGGTCCCGGAAAGGGGAGCGTGATGCTCAGGATCTGGCTGGCCGGGCTGCTACGGCGGCGCGGCGGCAGACTGCTCGGAACCGCGCTCGGAGTGGCCATGGCCGTGGCGCTGCTGGCCGCGCTCGGGGGCTTCCTCGGTTCGACCCGGGCGACCATGACCGCCCAGTCCGTACGCGGGGTCTCCGTGGACTGGCAGGTGCAGGTGGCGACCGGCGCCGACGCGCGATCGGTTCTCAACACCGTCCGGCACACCTCGGGCACCCGGGCCGCGCTGCCGGTCGGTTACGCCGACACCAGCGGCCTGAGCGCGACCACCGGCGGCACCTCACAGGCCACCGGGCCCGGCAAGGTGCTGGGCATCCCGGCCGGATACCGGTCGGCCTTCCCCGGCGAGATCCGGGTGCTGGCCGGCCGCGCCGACGGCGTGCTGCTGGCCCAGCAGACCGCCGCCAACCTGCACGCCGCCCCCGGCGACACGGTGACCATCGGGCGGGCGGCCGGACTGCCGCCGGTCAAGGTGACGGTGGACGGCGTCGTGGACCTGCCGTACGCCGACTCGCTCTTCCAGAAGGTCGGCGCACCCCCGCAGTCACAGGCGTCCGCGCCCCCTGACAACGTCGTGCTGCTGCCGCAGGCCGACTGGCACGCGGCCTTCGGCCCGCTGGCCACCGCACGCCCCGGCCTCGTCGTCGCCCAGGTCCACGCGCTGCGCAGCCACAGGCTGCCGCACGACCCGGCCGCCGCGTACAGCGTGGCCACCGGCAGCGCGCACAACACCGAGGTGAAGCTGACCGGCGTCGCCGGCCAGATCGGCGACAACCTCGGGGCAGTACTGGACGCCGCCCGCTCCGACGCGCTCTACGCCCAGCTGCTCTTCCTCTTCCTCGGCGTGCCCGGCGCCCTGCTGGCCGGGGCCCTCACCGCGGCCGTCGCCGGAGCCGGGGCCGCCCGCCGGCGCCGGGAGCAGTCGCTGCTGCGTACCCGTGGCGCGACCGCCGGCCGGCTGCTGGGCCTCGCGGCGGTGGAGGCGTTCGTCGTGGCCGCCGTCGGCGGCGCCGTGGGCCTCGGCGTGGCGGCGGTGCTGTCGCGTACGGCCTTCGGCTCGACCGGGGGCTTCGCCGCCGGCTGGGCGCCCGCCGCGCTCGTCGTGGGCGCGCTCATCGCGGGGGCGACCATCCTGGTGCCCGCCCGCCGGGACCTCAAGAACGCCACCGTCGTGTCCGGGCGCACGGCGATGGAACGCCGCCACGTGCCCCGCACGGCCTGGTGGGCCCTGGCAGCCGGACTGCTGGCGGTCTCCCTGATCGTCTTCCGGATCACCAGCGGCACCAACTACGCCCTCGTCCTCGCCCCTGAAGGCACCCCCACCCTGTCGGTGGACTACTGGGCCTTCGCCGGCCCCGCCCTGCTCTGGGCGGGCGGCGCCCTGCTGGCCTGGCTCCTGGTCGACCTGATGCTGCGGCGCGGCCGACCGATCCTGGCCCGGCTGCTGCGCCCCGCTGCCGGTGCCCTGTCCGGCACCGTCGCCGCCAGCCTGTCGCGGCAGCGCGGCACGGTCGTGCGGGCGGTGGTGCTGCTCGGCCTGGCGGCGGCTTTCGCGGCCTCCACGGCGGTCTTCAACTCCACGTACCGCCAGCAGGCCCAGGCGGACGCGGTGCTCACCAACGGCGCCGACGTCACCGTCACCGAGGCGGCCGGCTCCACGAGCGGCCCCGCCGACGCGGCCCGGGTCGCCGCCCTGCCCGGCGTACGGCACGTCGAGCCGCTGCAGCACCGCTTCGCGTACGTTGGCGCTGACCTCCAGGACCTGTACGGGGTCCAGCCCTCCACCGTCGTCGGAGCCGGGCGCCTCCAGGACGCCTACTTCTCCGGCGGCACCGCCCGGCAGCTCATGAACCGCCTGGCAAGCCAACCGGACGGCCTGCTGGTCAGCGCCGAGACCGCGAAGGACTTCCAGCTCCACCCCGGCGACCAGGTGCGGCTGCGCCTCCAGGACAGCCGTACGCACCAACTGCGCACCGTCTCCTTCCACTTCGCGGGCGTGGTGAAGGAGTTCCCGACCGCGCCGAAGGACAGCTTCCTCGTCGCCAACTCCTCGTACGTCGCCACCGCCACCGGCAGCAACGCCGTCGGGACCCTCCTCGTCGACACCGGCGGCACCGGGCAGAAGGCCGTCGCCGCGCACGTCCGCTCCACCCTCGGCCCCACCGCCCACGTCACCGACCTCACCTCCACCCGTACCGTCGTCGGCTCCAGCCTCACCGCCGTCGACCTCGGCGGCCTCACCCGCGTCGAGCTGGGCTTCGCCCTCGTCATCGGCGCGGCGGCCGGCGGCCTCGTCCTCGCCCTCGGCCTCGCCGAACGGCGCCGCACCCTCGCCCTGGCCTCCGTCCTCGGCGCACGGGGGCGGCAACTGTCCGGCTTCGTCTGGAGCGAGGCGGCCCTCGTCGCCGTCGCCGGCGCGGCGGCCGGCGCGGTCCTGGGCTGGGCCCTCTCCCACATGCTCGTCAAGGTCCTCTCCGGCGTCTTCGACCCACCCCCCGCCCACCTCGCCGTCCCCTGGACCTACCTCGCCTCTCTCGCCGCCGCCGTCGCCGCAGCGCTCGCCGCGGCCGCCTGGGCCGCCGCGCGCCACGCCCGCCGCCCCCCGCTCACGGAACTCCGCGAGCTGTAGGGGGGTGGACCTCCCCCACCCCGCCCCTTCCCGAAACCAGGGGGCTCCGCCCCTGGACCCCCAAACGCCCTCCGGGCGTGTCCTCAAACGCCGGACGGGCTGAATCTGGCCCGACCACGCACGCAGCTGGACCTCAGGGGCTCAGCCCCTGGGGGCCGGTTCGCTCGCGACGAGCCACGTGAAGCGCGGCCGCGGGGCACGGCGGGAGACGAACAGGCGCCCACCCTCCGCTTCGACGAGGGAGCGGGCGAGGGCGAGGCCGATGCCGTGGCCGTTGGGGGCGCCGGGGAGGGGGCGGCGGCGGTCGAAGAGGTCGCGGTCGTCGGGGAGGCCAGGGCCCTCGTCCTCGACGTCGACGGCCAGGACCCCGGCGGCGTCGCGGGCGCGGACGGTGACGGCGCCCTGGCCGTGGACGGCGGCATTGGCCAGCAGCACGTCGAGCACCTGGCGGGCGGCCCGCGCGGAGCCGACCGCCTCGGGCAGGCCGTCGTCGGCGACGATCCGCAGGGGGCGCCCCCTGTCGGCCAGCTCGCCGTGCCAGCGGCTCTCGGTCGCGGCGAGCAGCGCGCCGATGTCGAGCGGCGCCCGCTCGGGGACGTCGCGAGCGAGAGCGAGCAGATCGGCGAGGGTCGCCTCCATGTGGGTCAGCGACTCGAGCGCGGCGCGGATGGCCTCGTACGGATCGGGGTCCGAGGGTGCGCTCTCGAGCTCGAGCCGCACGCGCGTCAGCGCGGTCCGCAGTTGGTGGGAGGCGTCCGTGCTGAAGGCCCGCTCGCGTCGCAGGAGGTGGTCGATGCGTTCGGCGGCGCGGTTGAGGGCGGTGGCGATGTCGTCGGCCTCGGGAAGGCCGGAGGGGGCGGCCCGGGCCTCCAGGTCGCCGGTTTCGAGGCGTACGGCGGTCGCCGCGAGCGCTTCCAGCGGGCGGGCGAGGCGGCGGCTGGACCGTACGGAGAGGAGTACGGCGACCCCGACGGCGACGGCCGCCAGGCCGAGCATGCCGGCCCAGGTGAGCGCCGCCCGGTGCAGGGGCTGGGCCGCTGGGGCGCTGACGCGTACCGCCGCCCGCACCTGCTCGCCGGAACCCACCGGCACGGCGACGACCAGGCGGTCGCCGATCCGGTGCGAGGATCCCGCACCGCCGACGGCGGCACGCACCGGGGCGTCGCCCGTGGCGGGGCCGGTGCCGGTGACGCGGTGGGCCGAGGCGTCGTAGACCGCCACGGCGGTGTCGGCCTCGACGGACGGCAGCTCCACGGGGTCGCCCGAGGCGCGTACGTCCGCCGGGACACTCACCGCGACCCGGTCGGCGAGCTGTTGCAGCTCCCGCAGTTCGTCCTGCTGGTAGAGCCGCAGCGTCGCCAGGCCCAGCGGTACGGCGAACAGCAGCACGGCGCACACCGCCGCGACGAGGGTCGCCCGCAGGATCCGGCGGCGCACGGTCAGTGCTCCGCGGGCAGTTCGAGGCGGTAGCCGAAGTGCCGCAGGGTGGTGATGCGCACCCGGTCGCCGAGCTTGCGGCGCAGGGCGGCGACGTGGACGTCGAGGGTCTTGGTGGGGCCGAACCAGTTCTCGTCCCAGACCTCGTTCATCAGGGCCTCGCGGCTGACCGCCTGACCGGGGGCGGCCGCGAGCCTGGACAGCAGGTCGAACTCCCGGGGCCGCAGCTCCACTTCGCCCTCCGGGCCGAAACAGCGTCTGGCCGCCCGGTCGATGAGCAGGGCGCCGTGACGGATCCGTACGGAGGCACCCTTGCCCTCGGGCCCGGCCCGGCGCAGGTGGGCGGCGATCCGGGCCTGGAGTTCGGCGAGCCGGAACGGCTTGGTCAGATAGTCGTCCGCGCCCGACTCGAGCGCCTGGATGACGTCCATCTCCTCGGTGCGTGCGGTCAGCACCACCAGCACCGCGCCCGGCAGCCGCTCCCGCAGCCGCCGGCACAGCTCGAATCCGTCGGTGTCCGGCAGCCCGAGGTCCAGCAGCACCAGCTCGGCCGGCTCGCGGGCCGCGCGGTCCAGCGCCTCCGCCCCGTCGCGGCACCAGTCGGTGTCGTGGCCGAGCCCGCGCAGCGTCGCGGCGAGCCGGCCGCCGATGGCGACGTCGTCCTCGACGATCACGATCCGTGCCACGGCATCACGCTACTCCCGGTCGTCACGTCGACCTGTGCTGTCGTGCCGGTGGCGCAGCGCCGGAACGCGGGGGACCACGGCGGCGCACAGGCACACCCATCCGGTGGCGAACAGCCATCCGCCGAGCACGTCGGTCACCCAGTGCACTCCGAGGTAGATCCGGCTCAGCCCGACGGCGAAAGCCCAGCAGACCAGCACCACGACGACGGCGTTACGGGTCGCGCTCGGCCGGACCGCACGGACGACGGCCCAGATCAGCAGCCCGGCCGCGAGCGCGGACGTGGTGGTGTGGCCGGAGGGGAAGGCGAAGCCGGAGGCGTACGTGGCCCAGTCCGCCACCGGCGGGCGGGGGCGGCCGATCGCGTGCATGAGGGAGTAGCGAACGGCCTGGCCGAGACCGAGCACGACCAGCGCGACCAGGACCGCCCACAGCCGCCGCCGCAGATCGCGGCCGGCCGCGATGACCCCGGCCACGACGGCGCACACGTAGGGGAAGACGCCGGTGCCGGTCGCGGTCACCGCTCTGGCCACCGTCACGGCGGCGTGGGGGCGGTGGTCGGCCGCCCAGAGGTTCGCCGAGTGGTCGAAGCCGAACGGGGCGCCGTTCCGGCCTGCGACGATCACCGCCAGGACGGTGAAGAGCACCGCGCAGGTCGCGGCGGTCAGGACCTGGGGCGACAGGCGGCGGGACCTGACGAGTTCCGGCGCCGGACGGCTCACCGAGCCGCCACCAGCGGGCGCAGGCGGGTGTCGCCGAGCCGTTCCACCAGGGGGACGCCGCGCCGGGCGGCCACCATCAGGGGCCAGGCGACGGCCGCGCCCACGACCAGGCCCGTAAGGGCGTCGTGCGGGTAGTGCGCGCCGACCCACACACGGGACAGCGCCATCAGCACCGCCGCCGCTCCGGCGACGGCCGCCAGCCGCCGGTCGGCGAACAGAACGGCCACCGCGACGGCACCGGCGATGGCGGCGTGGTTGCTCGGGAAGGACCAGTCCCCCAGCGAGGGGCATGCCTCCAGCGTCACCGTGTGCAGGGTCTGGCAGGGCCGTTGCTCCCTCACCACCGACTTGAAGGCGTCGTCGGCGAGGAAGGCCACGACGACCACCAGGGGCGCGGCCAGCGCCAAGGCGGTCCGCGCGGGTCCTGCCGCCCGGGCCCGCCACCACGCCGCGAGCAGAAGCGCGGCGAAGAGGGCGAGACCGTAGGTGGAGAAGAAGCAGACGGCCGAGTCGAACCAGCCGGGCGATCGCTGGGCCAGATGGGTGACCCAGGTGTAGAGCCCGCCGTCCACCGAACTGCCGGCGAAAGCGAGCTGCATCAGCGCGGTGCCCTTTCGGGGGCCTCAGTGACGTCGGAAGCCCCGGGGGCCTTGGGTGCGCGGCGCGAGCGAATGACTTCGATGACCAGCGGAAGCAGGGAGATCACCACGATCACGCCCACCATCGGCAGGAGGTAGCGGTCGACGTTGGGCACGGAGGAACCGAGCGCGTAACCGCCGAGCACCAGGCCGACGGTCCAGATCGTGCCACCGACGATCTGCCAGATGGTGAAGACCCGGGCGGGGACGTTCAGGGCGCCGGCCATCGGGTTGAGCACGGTACGGACGACGGGCACGAAGCGCGCCAGGACGATCGCCTTGGCGTGGCCGTAGCGCTCGAGCAGTTCCTCGGCGCGGGCCGCGCCTTCCTGGAGCTTTCGGGACCGGGTGCGGGCCAGCAGCGCCCGGCCGCCGCGCCGGCCGATCCAGTAGCCGGTCTGCGCTCCCAGCAGGGCGCCCACCACCGCGGCGATGAGAACCTGGGGAAGGGAGAGGTGCACCGCTCCGTGGACGCCGGGGACGCACAGCAGGCCCGCGGTGAAGAGCAGGGAGTCGCCGGGGAGGAAGAAGCCGACCAGGAGGCCGGTCTCGGCGAAGAGGACCACCGCGATGCCGAGGGCACCGAACGCGGAGAGCAGTGATCCCGCGTCGAGGACGTTCACGGCCTGCGGTGTTGCCGTGAGCATGGATACGAGCATGGTGGGCTGCTCCCATAATGGTGGGCAGGGGCGGAGACAGGACGGGGTTGTTTTGTGCCGTGGTGCGTTGTTCGGTGTTGTGCGACAACCGGATTGACTACAGTGAAGTAGACGGTCTACTCCACTGTAGACGCCACATGCGGGAGGAGCGTTCCCCATGAGTGACACGGGCGCGGAGCGCAGGCCGGCCGGAGAGCTGGAATCCAGCGTCATGGCGGCCCTGTGGACTGCCGGAAAGCCGCTCACCCCCGGCCAGGTGCAGCAGGCGCTCGGGACCTCCCTCGCCCGTACGACGATCACCACGATCCTGTCCCGCCTGTACGAGAAGGGCAGCGTCACCCGCAGGCGTTCCGGCCGCGGCTACGCGTACACCCCCACCGAGGACGCAGCGGGCCTGACCGCCCGCCGTATGCACTCCGAACTGGAGAAGGACGAGGACCGCAGCACCGTCCTGGCGCGATTCGTCTCCCAGCTCCGCGACGAGGACGAGCAGCTGTTGCGTAGCCTTCTTGAAGGAGGTGCCGAATGAACCACATCGTGTGGCTGCCACTGCTCATGCCGTTCCTCGCGGCACCTGCGGCGCGCCGCGTCGCGGCTGCGCTGTCCCCGCGCCATGCCGTGTGGCTGCTCACCGCGACGGCCGTCGGCCTGGCCGCCTGCAGTACGGCGGCACTGGCCCTGCTGGTCGTCCCCGGGGCGTCGTACCTGCCGGTCGTGGCCGTCCTCGGCGACCTCGTCAGGCCCCTGACGTCGGGCGAGCCCACCGTGGTGATCGCCTCCGCCATCGCCGCCGCCGGCCTGCTGGCCTGGCGCGCGGCCGCTCTCGTCACCGCCGTCCGCCGGCACCGGGCCGATCTGCACCGGGCCAGGTCGCTGGCCGGCGGCACCGAGGAGGAGCTGGCGGTCCTGCCCGACGACCACCCCGACGCGTACGCCCTGCCCGGCCGTCCCGGCAGGATCGTCGTGACCACCGGCATGCTGCGGGCCCTGAACCCCGCCGAGCGTGAGGCCCTCTTCGCCCACGAACGCGCCCACCTCCGCGGCCGGCATCACCATCTCCTGGCCGCCGCCGAACTGGCCGCCCTGCTCCACCCGGCCCTACGCGCGCTGCGGGAACCGCTCGGCTACGCCCTGGAGCGCACCGCCGACGAGGCCGCGGCGGCAGCCGTCGGTGACCGCCGCCTCGCCGCCCGGGCGATCGGCCGGGCCGCCCTGGCCGGCAAGGCCGCACCGGCACGGGGGCCGCGCCCCCGCGTCGCGCTCGCCGCCACCGCCGGCCCCGTGCCGCGCCGGGTGGCCGCCCTCCTCGACCGCGGGGCGGACATCGCACCGGCTCCGGTCCGGGTCCGCAGGATCGTCGCCGCCGCCCTCCTGGCCTGCGTCGTCGTGTCCGGCGCGTCGGCACTGGGTGCGGCGCAGGACCTGCACAGCAACATCGAGATCGCCCAGGGGGAGAGCCCGCACGGCTGAGCCGCGCGGCAAGCTCCCAGTTGGACCGGTCAGCCGGACCCGTCAGCCAGCCCGGTCAGTCGGACCCGTCCTGCGCCGGGCGCACCGTGAAACCGATCACCGCGCCGCCGCCCTCACGGTTGCGGGCGAAGGCGGTGCCGCCGTGGACCAGGGCGATGTCGCGGACGATGGCCAGGCCGAGCCCCGAGCCGGGGAGACTGCGGGCGGAGCGCCCCCGGTAGAAGCGGTCGAAGATCCGGGCCAGGTCGGCTTCGGGGACACCCGGGCCCCGGTCGCGTACCTCGATCTTCGGGCCCTCGACCACGGCCTCGATCGGCCCCTCGCCGGCGGGGTCGAACTTGGCGGCGTTCTCCAGGAGGTTGGTCACCGCGCGCTGCAGGGCGGCGGGCCTGCCCGGGACGACGGTGTCGTCGGCCCGTACGACGATCTCGCGCCCGGTGCGGCGGCCGGCGAGCGCGGCCGCGGCGGCCGCCACCTCACCGAGCGCGACGTCCACCGGCTCCTCGGCGTCGCGGTGCCCGGCCGCCAGCTCGACCAGTTCGTTGACCAGGTCGGTGAGTTCACGGGTCTCGCCGGCCATGTCCTCGATCAGTTCCGCGCGGGCCTGCGGCGGCAGTTCGCCGAGTCGGCGCAGGAGCGAGACGTTCGTACGGAGCGAGGTGAGCGGGGTGCGCAGCTCGTGTCCCGCGTCCTGGACCAGCCGCCGCTGGTACTCCTCGGAGTGCGCGAGCCGGCCGAGCATGTCGTCGAAGGCACGGCCCAGGCGCCCGACCTCGTCGTCGCCCGCGACCGGCACCTCCACGTCGAGGCGTCCGGTCCGCGCCACGTCCTCCGCGATCCCGGTCAGCCGCACCAGACGGCCGGTGATCCGGCGCGCCAGCCACCAGCCGACCGCTCCCGCGCCGAGCACCACGACGGCCATGAGCACGAGCGTGCGCTTCTGGAGATTCACCAGCAGGTCCTCGGTGTCGCTGAGCTGCTGCGCCACCTGCACGGCGCCCCGGCCGCCGCCGAGTGCCACGGTGGAGATGCGGTAGTGGTCGTCGGCGATCGCGGTGTCGTAGCCGGTGGTGTGGCCCGCCGTGCCGTGGCCGGCGGTGCTCCGGTCGGTCGCGGACACCGGCAGCACCGGATTGCCCCGGTCCACGACGGCGCCGCCCGGGCCGATGACCTGGACGTCGGCGCGGAGCTGCCGGGTCAGTTCCTCGCGCGGCCCGTCGTGGTCCGGGTCGGAGCTGAAGTCCTGCGCGGTCAACCGCTGCTGCGTCACCTGGTGGTAGAGGTCGTCCACCACGGCCGAGAAGGCGTGCTGCTGGTCCACCCGCACCAGCCGGGCCGCCGCGTCGTAGCCGAGGAACCCGACCAGTACGGTGACGGCGGCGGCCAGCGCCGCGAAGGAGACGGCGAAGGCGGTGCGCAGACTCGCGTACGGGGCGGGCCGCAGCGCGCCGCGGATCCTTGTGCCCCGAGGCATCCTCACGGCTCCCTGAGGGTGTAGCCGACCCCGCGGACGGTGTGGATCAGCGGCGACAGGCCCGCGAGGTCGACCTTGCGCCGCAGATAGCCGATGTAGACGGCGAGGTTCTTGGAGCCGGACCCGAAGTCGTAGCCCCAGATGCGCTGGTAGATCGTGCTGTGGTCGAGCACGATCTCGGCGTTGCGGGCCAGCAGCTCCAGCAGGTCGAACTCGGTGCGGGTCAGGTCCAGC
The DNA here is from genome assembly GCF_042751495.1 of Streptomyces sp. NPDC059373. NCBI lineage: Bacteria > Bacillati > Actinomycetota > Actinomycetes > Kitasatosporales > Streptomycetaceae > Streptomyces > Streptomyces sp. NPDC059373. Next base: position 260,184 of record NZ_JBHYXC010000002.1, read on the forward strand.
TCCCGTTCGCCCCGCCAGGCGCGCCGGGCGGACGGGTCGAGCCGCAGGTCGGCGGCCTCGACCAGGTCGCCCTCGGCCGGGTCGTCCCAGGGGGCGGCCCGGCGCAGCAGCGCCCGCAGCCGGGCGAAGACCTCCTCGACCTCGAAGGGCTTGGCCACGTAGTCGTCCGCGCCCGCGTCAAGCCCGGCGATCCGGTCGGCGGTCTCCACGCGGGCGGTGAGCATCAGCACGGGGGTACGGTCGCCCTCCGCGCGCAGCACCCGGCACACCGCCAGGCCGTCGATGCCCGGCATCATCACATCGAGCACGACCACGTCGGGCCGGTCCCGGTGGACGACCGCCAGCGCCTCGATGCCGTCGGGCACCGCGGTGACCCGGTAGCCCTCCAGCTCCAGGGCACGCTCCAGCGACTTACGGATCGCCCGGTCGTCCTCGGCGAGCAGCACGGTGTACTTCACCCGGCAAGTGTGCACGGCCCCGGACGTCGCCGACCCGGCGCGGGGCTGTGACCAGAGGCTCTTACCGTGCTCTCACCTCGGTCACGCGGACGTCTTACCTGCCCGCGCCATCGTGGCGTCCGGATGCCCCGGCCCCGGAGACCACGAATGAAGATCGTATTCCTGCTGCACAACGCCTACGGGATCGGCGGAACCATACGCACCACGCTCAATCTCGCCACAGCGCTCGCCGCTCGCGACCACGACGTCGAGATCGTCTCGATGATGCGGCACCGCGAGAAGCCGCGGTTCGCGGTCGATCCGCGCGTACGGCTGGTCCCGCTGGTGGACAACCGGCCGGACAGCCCCGACGCGCGTGATCCGCTGCACGCCGAGCCCACCCGCTGCCTCCCGTCCGCCGAGAAGCGGCGCCACCAGTACACCCGGCTCATCGACGCCCGGGTGGAGGACTACCTCCAGTACAGCGACGCCGACGTGTTCATCGGCACCCGGCCCGGCGCGAACGTCTACCTCGCCCTCTTCGGCCCGCGCGGCGCGCTGCGCATCGCCCAGGAGCACCTCAGCCACGACGTCCACAGCAAGCGGCTGCGCGCCGAACTGGCCCCGCACTACCGCCGCCTGGACGCGCTGGTCACCGTGACCGAGGCGGACGCCGCCGTCTACCGCCGGCGGATGCCGCTGCCCGGGGTGCCCGTCCTCGCCGTGCCCAACAGCGTCCCCGGGCCGCCCGGGCCGCCGTCCGACGGCACCGCGAAGGTCGTCGCGACGGCCGGCCGGCTGGCCAAGGGCAAGCGCTACGACCTGCTCGTCGAGGCGTACTCCGCCGTGGCCGCCAGGCACCCCGACTGGCGCCTGCGGATCTACGGCGACGGCCCCGAGCGGGAACGCCTGGCGCGGCTCGTCACCGAGTTGGGGCTGCGGGACACCGTCCAGCTGATGGGGGTGCGCTCGCCGATCGAGCCGGAGTTCGCGCAGGCGTCGCTCGTCGTGGTCTCGTCGGAAGCCGAGTCGTTCGGCATGACGATCGTGGAGGCCATGCGCTGCGGCGTACCCGTGGTCAGTACGGACTGCCCGCTCGGGCCGGCCGAGATCATCCACGACGGCGTCGACGGCCTGCTCGTCCCGGTCCGGGACGTACCCGCGCTCACCGACGCGATGCTGCGGCTCATCCAGGACAGGCCGGCCCGCAGGGGGATGGCCGCGGCCGCCCTGACCAATGCCGCGCGCTTCGACCCGGACCACGTCGCCCGCCGGTACGAACTCCTCTTCGCCGAGCTGGGCGAGACCCGCGGCGAACGCGCCCGCATCCGGCTGCGCGCCACCAACCGGAACCGGCTGCGCGACACACTGCGCCAGGCCCGGCTGCTGAACCCGGCCCGCCGGGCGGCCGGCCGTCTGCGCAGGCTCAGGCACGCCGGCGCCGTGTGACCCGGCCGGCACCGGTCAGGGGCTGACCGCCGCCGGAAGGCGCGTCGCGACCGGCGGGACTACCCTCGGTTTGTACGGCCGGACGGCCGAAAAGGGGTGTTGCCCATGTGCCGGTGGCTCGCCTACTCGGGAACGCCTGTACTGCTCGACAACGTTCTGTACAAACCGCAGCATTCACTGATCGACCAGAGCCTGCACTCCCGGATGGGTGTCGAGACGACCAACGGTGACGGGTTCGGCGTCGGTTGGTACTCGACGGACAGCGACACCCCGGCGATCGTCCGGGACATCGGTCCGGCGTGGAACAACCGCAACCTGCGGGAGATCGCGGACCACGTCCGCTCCCCCTTGTTCTTCGCCCACGTCCGCGCCTCGACCGGTTCGGCGGTCCAGCAGACCAACTGCCACCCGTTCCGCCACGGCCGCTGGATGTGGATGCACAACGGTGCGATCGCCGACTTCCAGCGGCTTCGGCGCGACCTCTGCCTGGCCGTCGACCCTGCTCTGTTCTCCAGCATCGAGGGATCGACCGACTCGGAAGTGATGTTCTTCCTCGCCCTCACCCTGGGCCTGGACCAGGACGCTCCGGCCGCCGTCGCCCGCATGGCGGGCCTGGTTGAACGGACAGGCCACGAGCACGGGGTGGAGTACCCGCTCCAGATGACGATCGCGGTCACCGACGGCGCACGGCTGTGGGCCTTCCGCTACTCCAGCCAGAGCACCTCCCGCTCACTGTTCTACAGCAGCGGGGTGGAGTCGCTGCGGGCGTTGCACCCCGAATTGACGTTCCTCCAGGACGTGTCCGAGGAGACCCGCCTCGTCGTCTCCGAGCCGCTGGGCGACCTGCCGGGAGCCTGGAACGAGCTCCCGGAGAGCAGTTACGGTGTCGTCCAGCCCGGCGCCGACGAACTGCTGCCCTTCGCACCACAGCCCGCCTAGCGGACCCACCAGGAGTTCGTTGCCGCGGGTCATGACGACGCGGTGGGCGTGGGACCGAGGAACTCCGCCCAGCCGCCGGCCGGGGCCTGGCCGGGGTCGAGGGTGCGGAGTCGGCTGAGCACCGCCGGGTCCTGGGCCTCCAGCCAGTGCACCAGTTGACGGAAGGACACCAGCCGGACGTCGTCGTACGCGGCGATCCGGCCGATGGCCTCCTCGACGGCGTCCATGTAGATGCCGCCGTTCCAGCGCTCGAAGTGGTTGCCGATGAAGAAGGGCGCGCGGTTGGTCTCGTACGCGCGGCGGAAGCCGGCCAGGTAGGAGTCACGGGCCTGGACGCGCCAGGCGTCGTACTGGGAGCTGTCGCCCAGGGGGTTGGCGTTGGACTGGTTGGCCATCATGTTGTAGTCCATCGACAGGACCTGGAAGGAGTGGCCGGGGAAGGGGATGGACTGCAGGGGGAAGTTCCAGATCTTGTCGTCCTGCACCTTGCCGGGCCACATCTGCAGGCCGCCGGGGGAGCTGGCGTCGTACTTCCAGCCCAGGTCGGCGGCGGTGGGCAGCAGGTTGGCCTGGCCTTCGAGGCAGGGGGTCCGGCCGCCGATGAGTTCCTTCTCGTAGTCGAAGGGCAGCGGGTCGAGGTCGGTGAAGCCGGTGTTGGTCCGCCATTCGGTGACGAACTTCTTCGCCTGCTCGATCTCGCTGCGCCACTCGCCGGGCGACCAGAGGCCGACGCCGTCCGGGCCGCAGAAGTGGCCGTTGAAGTGGGTGCCTATCTCGTGGCCCTCCAGCCAGGCGGAGCGCACCTGTTGGAGGGTGGCGTGGATGTGCCGGTCGGCGAGGTAGCCGATGGCGGAGGCGCCGAGGGCGTGCCGGGGCGGGGCGTAGAGGCGCTTCTTGGACTCGGGCAGCAGGTAGATGCCGCTGAGGAAGAAGGTCATCGACGCGCCGTGGTCGGCGGCGACCTTGCGGAACCGGGAGAAGAGCTGGTTGCTCAGCTCGCCCGCGCCGTCCCAGGAGAAGACCACGAACTGCGGCGGACGCTCGCCGGGCTTCAGCCGCTCGGCCTTGGGCTGCTTGGGCTGGGTGCCGGTGTAGGCGGTGGACCCGTCGCCGATCGGCGTCACCCGGGCGGCCGGCACGCCCGTGACACCACCCGTGGGTGTGGAACCCGGCGTGCCGTTCCCCTCGCCGCCTGCTCCGCCTACGGTCCAGCCGCCGGAGGAGCAGGCGGACAGCGCGCCCAGGGCACCGGCCGAGGCGGCCGCGGAGGCCGCCGCCGTCAGCAGGCGCCTGCGAGAGATGCTGCTCATGTTCGTTCCCCAGTCATCCACGTCGTTCGTTTTCTGCGGTCGAACGGTTGGATGGGCGGGGGCCCCGGAAAGGTCGGGGGAGGCGGGACCTGTTACCGCTTCATGACAAACCTGTCAGGGGCCTGTGCCCGCGCCGAGGACGGTCAGGTAGACCGACGAGGCGTTGCCCGAGGTGGGCACCGCGCCCTGGGTCCAGGTCACCTTGAGGGACGTGGTCTCGTCCGGCGGCGTCACCAGGATCGCCGCCGGGGTCGTGCTGTGCGCCCCGCTGACCCCCGGGTTGGAGAAGGTCAGCCCGGCCCACGCACTCGCCCCGGGTGCCAGCGTGACGGTGGTGGACTTGCCGGAGACGCGCTTGGGGTCGGGGCCCACCTGCTTGCCGGAGGCGTTCACGAAGGCCGCGCCCGGATAGCCGTAGACGGTGCAGGTGCGGGCCGAGCGGTTGGTGAGGACGACGGGGAAGTTCTCCTGGCCGGCCCCGGGGTCGTTCCTGCCGACCGACGCGCGCAGGTCCGAGGTGTGGCAGCGGGTGCCGGAGGCTGCCGTACGGGTCGTCCGCGACGACGACGAAGAGGTCGAACCCGTCGACGCGGCCGAGGCGGCCGGAGTCGTGGTGGCCGAGGTGTCGGTCGCACCGCTCTGGGTGGCGGAGGCCGGCCCTGCCGTGCCCGGCAGGGTCTGGGGGGCGGAGGCCGTACTGCTGCCGCCTGCCCCGCAGGCCGTGAGCAGGCCCACGAGGACCGCCCCGCCCGCGGCCAGAGCACCGCTTCGGAAGATCGCCATGTCAGCTCTCCTTGAGAATCAAACGCTGTCCCGTCATCACAGTCCGATGCTCGGAAACGGGAAATGGTTCGCGATGATCAGCCTTTGACACTCAGCGAATCCAGTATGCGATCGGTGGCGTCGCCGCCGTCCTGCCGGATCTGTACGTACACCTGCGGCTGCTTTCCGCCGCCCGCCGGGGCGAGACCGGCCTCCGTGACGGAGTCGCCGCTGCCGGGGCAGCCGCTCCAGCTGCGCACCTGGCCGCGCCAGGCCTTACCCGTGTAGGTGTGGGCGCCCTGGTAGTGGCAGCCGCTGTGGGTGAGGGCGCCGACCTCGCCCGTGAGGTCGCCGTGTTCGCTCAGGCCGACGAAGACGCCGTTGGCCTCGGAGCGGAGGTTCTCCCAGGTGGCGAGGTCGTCCGCGACGGCGAGGCCCGGCGCGTGCGCGTCCGGCAGCCCGAGGGTCTTCGGGGCCCATCCGGAGGCGCGCAGCTGGCGGCCCCACCGGCTGGGCACCTCGACGGTGATCCGCCCGGTGGTGTCGGCCACCCGTACGTACGTCGCCGACTGCCGGGAGGACAGCAGGGCGGCGCCGGCTCCTGCCGCGCCGGCCATGACCACGGCGGTGGCAAGGGCGACGGTCAGGGTCCTGCGGCGGCGCCCGGCGGCCTTGGGCTCCTGGGCCGAGAGGGCGGCGGCCAGTCGGTCGAGTTCGTCGGCGAAGGCCGCTGCGGTGGGCCAGCGGCGCTCGCGGTCGGGTTCCAGGGCGCGCAGCAGCGCCCGCTGGATGTCCGGCGGCAGGTCGGGGCAGAGCCGGTCGGGCCGGACGATCTTCCCGGGCGGCCCGGGGACCGTACCGGTGATCAGGTGGTAGCCGAGGGCGCCCAGGCTGTAGATGTCGGCTCTGGCGTCGATGCCGGCGCCGGGTTCGGTCTGCTCGGGGGGCGCGTAGCCGGCGGATCCGGCGGCCTGGGTGAGCCCGGAGGCCTGGGCCAGGCTCTTGGCCAGGCCGAGGTCGGCCAGCAGCAGCCGGTCGCGGCCGCCGGGCGAGGCCCGGAACAGCACGTTGGACGGCTTGATGTCCCGGTGGACGATGCCCGCGTCATGCAGCGCGGCGGCCGCGCGCGCCGCCAGGGCGGTCAGCCGCAGCGCCTCGGCGACGGGCAGCGGGCCGTCGGCGATCCGGTCGGCCAGGGTGCCCCCGTCGGCGTACTCCATGACGAAGTACGGCCTGTCGTCCGGCAGTTCGCCGATGTCGAAGACCTGCACCACGCGGTTGGAGTCGGCCCGCCGCAGCAGCCGCGCCTCGGAGAGGAACCGTTCCCGGATGTCCAGCCGGTGCGCCCAGTTCTCGGCGAGCACCTTGACCGCGACGGGGGCTTCGAGCACATCGTCGTGTGCCAGCCAGACGACGCCGAAGGCGCCGGAGCCCAGGCGTCGCTCCAGCCGGTAGCGGCCGATCCGCTCGAGGGAATGCATACGACTATCATGCCTGGCCTCTGATCAACCCCGAGGGGAGCACCGGTGCAGCACGCGTCGCAGACCGAGGACCTCGCGCAGCGCGCGGCCACCGGCGATACGGCCGCCCTGGACGCGCTGCTCCAGCTGATCAGGCCGGAGGTCGTACGGCGCTGCGGCCGCTTCCTGCCGTGCCGCGAGGACGCCGAAGAGGCGGCACAGGATGTGCTGTTGCAGGTCGCGCGGCGGATCGACAGCTTCGAGAGCCGCAGCCGTTTCAGCACCTGGCTCTACACGGTGGTCGCCAACTGCGCCCGCCAGAAGTACCGCGAACTCAAGCGGCGAGCCGCCGAGCAGCCGGTCACCATCGACGAGTCGCAGCAGGTCGACCCCCGTACGACCAGCGTGATCGCCGGCTCCCGCCTCGATCTGCTGGAGGCCCTGGAGCGGCTGGAGCGCGAGCACCCCCACCTGGTGGCGCCACTGGTGTACCGGGACATCTGCCAGCTGGACTACGCCGAGATCGCCGAGCGCGTCGGGATCCCGCTGGGCACCCTCAAGTCACGTCTGCATCAGGCACGCAAGGAGGTCCGGCCGTGGCTGTCCGACGCGTCGGGGTGATTTAGGAGAAAAGGGGGAAAGGGGACGGTATACAGTCCCGCAGGGAAGGGACGGCCGTGACCACGGACGAGCACAGCGATCGCCTCGGGCAGCGAGCGTCCTTCGACATGGCGGACGCGGTCGTGGTGCTGCTCGACGCGCGCGGCAGGGTGACGAGCTGGAGCGGTGACGCGGAACGGCTACTCGGCTATCCGGCCGTGGCTGTGATCGGCCGTGAGGTCGCTGACCTGCTGATACCCGAAGACGCGGCACGGCTGACCGGGTTGGTCGAGCGATACCGCAGAGACGGCGACTGGCTGGGACTGCTGTCGGCGCGGCACCGGGACGGGCACCTGGTGCGGCTGATGGTGCGGGCCGTACCGGCGGGGGCGGGCGGCGGCTGGGTGGCTCTGCTCGCGGACATGACGGCAGCCACGGGGTGGGACATGAGCCGGTCCGTGCTGGAGCGGCTGGTCACGCGGTCCCCGATCGGCATCGGCATCGTGGACACGAATCTGCGGTTCGTGTGGTCGAACCTCGCACTGGAGCAGTTCGGCGGCGTGCCCGCGCGGCGGCGGCTCGGACGGCGGCTGGGGGAGATCCAGCCCGGACTGGACGCCGAGCTGCTCGAGGCCCGGATGCGGGAGGTGCTGGAGACCGGCGTCTCGGTGATCGCGTACGAGCACGTGGGGCGCACCATGGCGGCCCCGCACCGGGAGCAGGCCCACTCGATGTCCTTCGTACGCCTGGAGGACGACGGCGGCCGCCCGCTCGGCGTGTACTACACGGTCGTCGACATCACCGACCGCTATCGCGCCCGCCGGCGGCTGGCACTGCTGGACCGGGCCGGCCAGTACATCGGCCGCACGCTGGACGTCATGCAGACCGCGCAGGACCTGTCCGACGTGGCGGTGCCCGACCTCGCCGACTTCGTCGCCGTCGACCTGCTGGACCCGGTGATCAGGGGCGATGAGACCGCGGCGGGCAGGATCGACGACGCGAACACCGTGACGCTGCGGCGCAGCGGGCAGCAGTCCGTACGCGAAGGCGTCCCGGAGGCGGTGGTGGAGATCGGGGGGCTGGCCACCTACCATGCCTGGTCTCCGTCGATCCAGTGCCTGACCAGCGGATCGTCCTGGCTGGAGGAGCGGCTGGACCCGCTCGCCAGGGAGTGGGCCAGCAATATCCCGGGCGGCCGGGCGGCCCGCTTCCTCGACCTCGGGCTGCACTCGGCGATGGTGGTGCCGATCCGCGCCCGGGGCATCACGCTGGGGATCACCACCTTCTTCCGGCGGCAACGCGACGAACCGTTCGACCGTGACGATCTGCGACTGGCCGAGGAGGTCGTGGCCCGGGCCGCCGTCTGCATCGACAACGCCCGCCGCTACACGCGCGAGCGCGACGCCGCCCTGGCGCTGCAGCACAGCCTGCTCCCGCACGAAACCCCCGACCAGGAGGCCGTCGACGTGGCCTCCTGCTACCGCCCGGGCGACGAACTGGCCCGCGTGGGCGGCGGCTGGTTCGACGTGATCCCGCTGTCCGGAGCCCGGGTCGCGCTGGTGGTGGGCGACGTGGTGGGGCACGGCATCGACGCGGCGGCCACCATGGGGCGGCTGCGCACCGCCGTGCAGACCCTCGCCGACCTCGACCTTCCGCCCGAGGAGCTGCTGGCCCACCTCGACGACCTGGTCGGCCGTGTCTCGCGCGACCAGCGCGCCGCCACCCCGACCACGGACGCCACGGTCCTGGGCGCCAGCTGCCTGTACCTGGTCTACGACCCCGTCAGCCGCCGGTGCTCCATGGCCGGCGCCGGCCACCCACCGCCCGCCGTCCTCGACCCCGGCGGGACGGTCACCTTCCCCGACCTGCCGATGGGCCCCGCGCTGGGCATCGGGGGCCTGCCCTTCGAGTCCATCGAACTCACCCTGGACGAGGGCAGCGTGATCGCCCTCTACACCGACGGTCTGCTCGCCGGCCAGTCCCGCGAGGGCGACTACATCGAGGTGGGGCAGCAGCGGCTGCGCCTCGCGCTGGAAGGTGGCGAGCTGCCGCTGGACGGCCTGTGCCACGCCGTGGTCGACAGCCTGCTGCCGGCCAGGCCGATCGACGACGCGGCGGTGCTCCTGGCACGGACCCGCCGCCTCAGCGAGGACCACGTCGCGACCTGGGACCTCCCCGTCGACCCGGCGTTCGTCGCCCGGGCCCGCGAGATGGCCACCGAGCGGCTGCACACCTGGGGGCTGGACGACCTCGCCTTCACCACCGAGCTCGTCGTCAGCGAGCTCGTCACGAACGCCATCCGCCACGCGACCGGGCCGATCCAGCTGCGCCTGATCCGGGAGCGCACCCTGATCTGCGAGGTCTCCGACGGCGCCAGCACCGCGCCGCACCTGCGCCACCCCCGTACGACCGACGAGGGTGGCCGCGGCCTCTTCCTGATCGCCCAGTTCTCCCAGCGCTGGGGGACCCGCTACCACCCGGACGGCAAGATCATCTGGGCGGAGCAGTCCCTGACGGGCCCGGCGTAGGCGGGTCCCGTAGGGCGTACCGCGTAGTGCGTATCGCGCTACCGGCGGCGCGGGGCCAGCTTGTACAGCGCGAGGCCGGCCGCGATCAGGGTGGTGGAAGCCACCACGAGGGCCATGCTGTTGAGCCACACGCCGGTGGCGGCCAGGGCGGCACCGCCGGTTCCGGTGGTGCCTGCGCCTACGACTCTTCCGTACATCGAATTTCCTCCAGTGGATGGTGAACAGCGGGAATGGTGTGGGGGATCAGGTGGCGACCCACTTCTCCTCGCTACGCCGGACCAGACCCCACAGGGAGGTGAAGTACACGGCGTGCTGGAAGAGGTCGTAGAGCATTTCCGGCAGCATCAGAAGGGCCACGAGGACCGCCCGCGAGCCCGCACGGCGTACGGAGACGACCTTCTCGACGACGAAGATCAGGCCGATGGCGGTCCAGAACGGGGACAGCCCGGGCCAGCCGTACGTGGAGAGGGTCGTGGCCATGAAGGCCAGGTAGACCGCGAAGCTGAGGGCGCCGAAGCCCATCATGAACTGCTGCATGAAGTAACGGGCCGTCACCCGGGTCCAGCCGTAGTCGCGGAGGTTCTCCAGAGCGCCGCGCTGCCAGCGCAGGCGCTGATGCCAGAGCTTGGGGAGGGTGGTCATGACCTCGGTGGTCACCGAGCATCCCGCCGGGGACATGGTGCGGTAGCCGAGGGTCTTGACCGCCTTGGTCATCTCGTCGTCCTCGGTGAGCGAGGCGAGGCTGTAGTAGTCGGCGCCGCCACCGAGGCGGCCGTCGCGGCGGGCGGCCCGGACCTCGCGCAGGACGCGGGCGCGGAACATGGTGCCGGTGCCGGTGAGGACCTGGGCCTTGCCGCCGGTGCGCTCGATCTCCCAGGCGTAGCGGTGGAACTCCATCCGCTGGAGGAGGCCGAGCAGTCCTCCGCCGTCCTCGCCGTAGAAGACGCCGCCGACCGCTCCGACCTTGCGGTTGAAGGTGCCCGTGGCGGTCTCGACGAACCACGGGTTCAGGATCGTGTCGGCGTCCTGAACGAGTATCAGGTCGCGGTCGGCGAGGTGCGGGAGCACCCAGGCGATGGCCTGGTTGAGTCCCCCGGCCTTCTTGTGGGTGTTGTCCCGGGTGTGGAAGACCTCGGCCCCGTGCTGCCGGGCGATGTGGGCGGTCGCGTCTGTGCAGTTGTCGGCGACGACCACGACCAGGTCAGGGCGTTTCGTCTGGTCCCACATGCCCTCGATGGCGTCGGCTATCCGGTCCTGCTCGTTGTGCGCCGGGATGAGGACGACCAGTCTCGGTGTGCCTTCGGAGAAGTCGTCCTGCGCCGCGTGCGCACGGCGCGGTGCGTGGCGTCGCCTTTGCTGCGGCTGCGCGGCAGGCGGTTCCGCCAGGTTGAGCACATCGAACTCCGGGGGTCGTACTACTTCGTCCGACGCTCCGGCGTCGCCGTTCACTCACAGATGTTGCGCGACATCTTCACGAATGAACAGATGTGCCAAGGTGACAATGAGATCAAATTTCTGCTGTCGGCCGGGCGAACCGGACATGACGGAGCACCGGGCCCGATACTCCGGCGCTCCGGTGCCCCAGTAGTGCGGTCCGTCAGCCCGCCGTGGGCGGCTCCACGGGCGTGAGCAGCACGAAGTCCGCGCCCTGCGGGTCGACGCAGACGGCCAGCCGCCCGACGCCCTCCGCGTCCTCGGGGCCCATCTGCACGGTGCCGCCGTTGGCGGTCACCTTGGCGACCGAGGCGTCGCAGTCGGCGGTCGCGAACACCGGGTGCCAGTACGGCTTGCCGCCGGTCAGTTGCAGATACTCCGGCGGGAGCTCCATGAGGCCGCCCTGCATACGCTCGTTGGGGAGGCCGGCGGGGGTGATGAGCGAGTACGTGCCCGCGCCGCCCGGCAGCTCCATGTCCTCGGTCTGCCAGCCGAGGACGGATCCGTAGAACGCCTTCGAGGCGGCCGCGTCGGTCGTGTACAGCTCGGTCCAGGACAGCGTGCCCGGCTCGTCCACCGCCTCCAGACCCTGATCCTTGCCCGGCTGCCAGACGGCGAACTGGGCGCCCTGCGGGTCGGTGAAGTGGGCCATGCGGCCCATGTCGCCGGCGTCGCTCGGATCGACGCGCACAGTGCCGCCGCTCTTTCGCACCTCCTGCGCGGTGGCGTCGGCGTCAGGGGTGTTGAAGTAGATCGTCCAGGCCGGGCGCGCGCCTTCCTCGGTGAGCTGCCCGATGGCGCCGACGGTCTTGCCGTTCTGCTTGAGGGCGCCGTACTGGGCGGTGTCCGTGCCGGTGCCCTCCGGCGGGACGTACGGGTCGAACTCCCAGCCGAAGACCGCACCGTAGAAGCGGGCCGCTGCCGCGACGTCGGGGGCACCGAGATCGATCCAGTTCGGTGAGCCCTTGACGAAGTCAGTGGTGATCATGCTGATCTCCCTTCGCGGATCCTTCTCGGATCCCTGCTTCCACCAGCCTGGCACCCACCACTGACAATCGCCCACCGATGACTCCTGGCAGGCACTGTCGTCATATCTGCAGTAATGAGGTGATCGAGAATGGCCAAAGGAGATCGCACCATGGACTGGAAGCTCGAACTCGTCATCCTGCCCGTCTCCGACGTGGATCGCGCCAAGGCCTTCTACACCGAGAAAATGGGCTTCGATGTGCACGTCGACCACCGCGCCGGCGACGACTTCCGCGTCGTCCAGCTGGATCCTCCGGGCTCTGCCTGCTCGATCACCATCGGCACCGGCGTCACCGACGCCGAGCCCGGATCGGTACGCGGCCTGCACCTGGTGGTCACCGACATCGAGGCGGCGCGTGCCGAGCTCGTCGGACGCGGCACCGACGTCGGCGAGATCTTCCACTTCGACGCCGGCAAGCAGGCCGCGGGCCCGCACCCCGAGCGCAGCGACTACAACTCCTTCCTCGGCTTCGCCGACCCCGACGGCAACACCTGGATGGTCCAGGAGGTCAACTGGAAGGCTTCGGCGTCCCCGTCGTGACGGCCAGCAGCGGCAGCACCCGCCCGGGGACGGAGCCGGACGGCGTCTCCCCGATGCGTACGGCGCCCATCGCCCGGTAGAAGGGCTCCGCGTTCGGGTCGGCGTCGATGGTCAGGCGCCTGAAGCCGGTGTCGCGGGCCGTGGCGAGGAGGTGCTCGAAGAGCAGGCGGCCGAAGCCCTGCCCGATGGCCGTCGGATCGACGAACATCATGCCGACGGCGCCTTCCGGCGGCTCGCCCTCCAAGGTGCTGAACCCGATGACACTGACGCGGCCGTCGTGCTCGCGCTCCGCCACCATGGTCCGGTGAAGGGCGATCTCCTGCGGCGAGACGGTCAGCTCGTCCCGGCAGGCGGCCATGAAGGCCTCGTCGTAACCCCAGTGGGCCTTGGAGCGCAGAGCGAGGTCGGTCAGGAGCCCGGCCTCGTCGGGGCGGGCGGCTCGGATCATCGCGGGCCCATGCTTCCGGTCCGTTCGCCGACTTCGCTCACCACGTCGGGGGCGGTGAGATCGAGGAGCGTCATCGCGTCGTGGTCAGGGGTGCCGGCCGGTGCCATGTAGATGACGAGGCGCTGTCCGTCGGTGCGGTTGAGGGTCATGACCTCGTGGGTGAGGGTCATGGTGCCGACGACCGGGTGCAGGAAGGTCTTCGAGCCGTCGCCGATGGCCCGTACCTCGTAGCGCTCCCACAGCCGGTTGAAGTCCGGGCTCTTGACGATGAGTTCGCCGACCAGCGCCGCCAGGTCCGGCGCGTCCGGGTCGGAGCCGGCGACGGCGCGGAGCTGGGCGACGCAGCCCTTGGCCTTCTGCTCCCAGTCGGGCCACAGGTCGCGGGCTTCGGGGTGGAGGAAGGTGTAGCGGATCGTGTTGCGCTGCCGGGCGGGCCAGTCGGCCATGCCGTGCACCAGGCGCAGTCCGGCCGGGTTGGCGGCCAGGAGGTCGTTGGTGCGGCTCACGACGTACGCCGGGTTGGGCCGCAGCGTCTCCAGGAGCTGCTGCACGGTGGGCCGTACGGTCCGCGAGGGCGCCCGGCGCGGTTCGGGGGCGCGGCGGGCGGCCTGGGCGGCGAGGTCGCGGAGGTAGGCGCGTTCCTCGTCGTCGAGGCGGAGCGCGTCGCCGAGGGCGTCGACGACGGCGGGGCTGGGGCGGGTCTCCTTGCCGCGCTCCAGCCGGGTGTAGTAGTCGATGCTGACGCCCGCGAGGGCGGCGATCTCCTCCCGGCGCAACCCCGGCGTGCGGCGGACGCGGGTGCCGGTCGGCAGCCCCACGTCGGTGGGCCGGACCCCTTCCCTGCGGGCCCGCAGGAATCGTCCCAGCTCGGTCTGCTCGCTCGTCATGCCGTCCAGTGTCTCCCGTGGGCCCGGGGCCCGGGCAACCGGTTTGGGGGGCCCTGTCACACCCCGGAAAAACGCGGTCTGCCTGTGCCGTGCGTAAGCGGCCAGCCTTGGTCGTACCCAAACCCGGAGGGACGGCAATGACCTCGACCACCACAGGGGCCGTACGGACGTCAGGCACCACCCCGGCCCCGGTACGGCCCGAACCGCCCCGCGTACCGGCCGCCGTTGTCCTCGGCGCGGCACTGCTGGGCTTCTTCGTGATCGGCCTGGACGCCTCCGCCGTGAACGTCGCCCTGCCCGGGATCGGGCGGACCCTCGGCGGTTCGACGGCCGGGCTGCAGTGGATCGTGGACGCGTACACGCTGATGTTCGCGGCCCTGCTGCTGTCCGCCGGCGCGCTCTCGGACCGGCTCGGCGCCAACCGGGTCTTCGCCACCGGGCTCGCCGTCTTCACCGCCGCCTCCGCGATCTGCGGCCTGGCGCCCGCCCTCGGCCCGCTGATCGGTGCCCGGCTGCTCCAGGGCAGCGCGGCGGCCGTCATGCTGCCGTCCTCGCTGGCCCTGGTCCGCCAGGCCTTCCCCGACGCCGCCGAGCGCGGCCGGGCCATCGCCCTGTGGACGGTCGGCGGCGCGGTCTCGACGGCCGCCGGGCCGGTGTTCGGCGGGGCGCTCACCAGCTCGCTGGGCTGGCGGTCGATCTTCTTCCTGAACCTGCCGGTCGGGCTGATCACGCTGGCCGTGCTGGCCCGCGTCCCGCGCTCGCCGCGCCGGGCGGCGTCGCTCGACCCGCTGGGCCAGTTGACCGCCGTGATCGCGCTGGGCGCCCTGACCTTCGGGGTGATCGAGGGCGGCGCCTCCGGCTTCGGCACCCCGGCCGCCTGGGGCGCCCTGCTGGTCGCCGGGGTGGCGATGGCCGGCTTCGTCCTGACCGAGGCCCGGGTGGCCGACCCGATGGTGCCGCTGAGCCTGTTCCGGTCGCGTACGGCCACGATCTGCCTGGCGATCGGCTTCGCGGTCAACGCGGCGTTCTACGGGGTCGTGTTCGTCCTCAGCCTCTTCTTCCAGCAGGTCCTGGGCCAGTCCGCGGTGGCCGCCGGCCTGATGTTCCTGCCGATGACCGCCCTGGTCGCCGGTGCCAACATCGCCTCCGCCAAGGCCGCCACGCGCTTCGGCCCCCGCGTGCCCATCGCGGCCGGCCAGCTCGTCTGCGCCCTCGGCCTGCTGGGCCTGCTCGCCACCGGCATCGACGCCGGTACGGGCCATCTCCTGCTGGCCCTCCTCCTGGTCCCGCTCGGCCTCGGTCTCGGCTTCGCCGTCCCCTCCCTCACCGCCGCCATGCTCGGCGACCTCCCCGCCGACCGCGCCGGCATGGCGGGCGGCGTCCTCAACGCCGGCCGCCAGACCGGCGGCGCCCTCGCCGTCGCCGCCTTCGGCGCCCTGGTCTCCCACCAGGCCACCTTCGTCCACGGCCTGCACGTGAGCCTGCTGACCTCCGCGCTGCTGCTCCTGGTGACGGCCGGCGCGGCGCTGGGCCTGCGCAAGCGCTCCTGACAGCACGCGCTGCGACGCATCCGGGAGCCGCCGCGGGCCCGTGCCGCACTCGGCGGCCCCGTCGACGCTTCGGCCGCCGACCTCTCTTGACTTCACATGATCCCCGAGCAACATTCCTGACGCCCCATCAGCTTCCAGCCTCCGGAGCGTCGCCATGCCCGTAAGACCCCCTTCCCGCCGTCACGTGGTCATGGCCGGTGCCGGCACCGGTGCCGGGCTCCTGCTCGGGAGCCGCGCAGGCGAGGCGTACGCGGCCGATGTGCCGTCGCTCGGTACGTACGACGTGGTCGTGGTCGGCGCCGGGGCGGCGGGGATGACGGCGGCGCTGGCGGCGGCCAAGCGGGGGCTGAGCTGTGTGGTGGTCGAGAAGGCGGCCACGTACGGGGGTTCGGCGGCGCGGTCGGGAGCGGGGATCTGGGTGCCGTGCAACGAGGTGATCCTGGCGGCCGGGGTGGCGGACACCGCGGCGAAGGCGGCGACGTATCTCGCGGCGGTCGTGGGGGGCGATGTGCCGCAGGCCAGGCAGCAGGCGTTCCTGGACCACGGGCCGGCGATGATCTCGTTCGTGATGGCGAACAGCCCGCTGCGCTTCCGGTGGATGGAGGGGTACAGCGACTACTATCCCGAGCTCGCCGGCGGGATGCCGAACGGCCGCTCCATGGAGCCGGACCAGCTGGACGGCAACGTCCTGGGCACGGAACTGGCCAACCTCAACCCGCCGTACATGGCCGTCCCCGCCGGAATGGTCGTCTTCAGCGCCGACTACAAATGGCTCACCCTGTCCCTGGTCAGCGCCAAGGGCCTGGCGGTGGCCACCGAATGCCTGGCGCGGGGCACCAAGGCCGCGCTGCTGGGCCAGAAGCCGCTGACCATGGGGCAGGCGCTGGCGGGCGGGCTACGGGCGGGGCTGCTGGCGGCCGGGGTGCCGGTGTGGCTGAACACGCCGCTGACCGATCTGTACGCCGAGGACGG
This sequence comes from Streptomyces sp. NPDC059373, assembly GCF_042751495.1. NCBI lineage: Bacteria > Bacillati > Actinomycetota > Actinomycetes > Kitasatosporales > Streptomycetaceae > Streptomyces > Streptomyces sp. NPDC059373. Next base: position 276,527 of record NZ_JBHYXC010000002.1, read on the forward strand.
CAAGGTGACCGGCGTGGTGGTGACCAGGGACGGCGCGACCGGGCTCGTACGGGCCCGGCACGGGGTGGTCGTCGGCTCCGGGGGCTTCGAGCACAACGCGGCGATGCGCACGCAGTACCAGCGGCAGCCGATCGGCACCGACTGGACGGTCGGGGCCAAGGAGAACACCGGCGACGGCATCCAGGCCGGTGAGCGGGCCGGCGCCGCGCTCGCCCTCATGGACGACGCCTGGTGGGGCCCCGCCATCCCACTCCCCGACCAGCCCTACTTCTGCCTGGCCGAACGCACCCTCCCCGGCGGCCTCATGGTCAACGCGGCCGGCCGGCGCTTCGTCAACGAGGCGGCCCCGTACAGCGATGTCGTGCACACGATGTACGACCGGAATCCGGCCGACCCCGACATCCCCGCCTGGCTGATCGTCGACCAGAACTACCGCAACCGGTACCTCTTCAAGGACGTCTCCCCGACCCTGGCCTTCCCCGACGCCTGGTACACCTCCGGCGCCGTCAGGAAGGCCTGGACCCTCGACGCCCTCGCCGACGCCACCGGCCTCCCCCGGGCGACCCTGCGCGCCACCGTCGCCCGCTTCAACTCCCTCGCGGCGACCGGTGAGGACCCCGACTTCCACCGCGGCGACAGCGTCTACGACCACTACTACACCGACCCCGCCGTCCTCCCCGACTCCTGCCTCGCCCCCCTCTGGCTCGCCCCCTTCTACGCCTTCCGCATCGTCCCCGGCGACCTCGGCACCAAGGGCGGCCTCCTCACCGACCCCCGCGCCCGCGTCCTGCGCCCCGACGGCACCGTCATCCCCGGCCTCTACGCCGCCGGCAACGCCAGCGCCGCCGTGATGGGCCATAGCTACGCCGGCGCGGGCTCCACCATCGGCCCCGCCATGACCTTCGGCTACATCGCCGCCAACGACATCGCGGACCAGGCCTAGGGCCGGCCCAGATCTGGCTAGGTCTGGCTGGGGCCGGCCCAGCGCGTGTCCGGCCGCCTCAGGTCTCCCGGGCCCACACCTCGCCCACCGCGGCCGCCTCCCGCCGCCCCTGCGCGAGCCCGGCGTGGGCGGCGGGCGTACGCACCGCCGGGGCCAGCGGGTCGATGCCGAAGGCGGCCGCCGAGGCGTCGTCCGGCGTGATGACGGCGACCCGGGCGGTCCGGCGCAGGCCGGCGATCTCGGCCTCCAGGGCCGGATCGGCCATCGGGGCCAGGACGAGGACGCGGTCGTGTCCGGCGGCCAGGTCGGCGTTGTTGGAGGTGCGGACGCCCCCGTCGACGTAGTGGGCGCCGCCGATCGGCACCGGCGGCCAGATGCCGGGGACGGCGCAGCTCGCGGCGACCGCTTCCACCAGCCCGACCCCGGAGTGCCGGTCGAACAGCCGCGTACCGCCCGTGCGGGCGTCGACGACCACCAGGGTCAGCGGCCGGTCCTCAGGCCAGTCGTGCCGGGGGAGCCGTCGGGCGATCACCTCGAGCCGGGCGGCCTCGGGCACCGTGGTGGCGCCCAGCGCGAGCGCGCCGATCCCGCGCCGCAGCTCCAACGGATCGGTGTGCTCGGCGACCAGCTTGGCCCACAGCTCCAGCACCTCCGCGACGGACGTCCCGGACGGCGCCAACTCCTCGTTCTGCAGCGCGGGATCGGTCTGCCGCGCCAACAGCTCCGGCAGCGTCAGCCCGCTCGCCAGCTGCGCCGCGACCGCCGCACCGGCCGACGTACCCACGACGTGGTCGGCCGTCGCCGGCACGTCGACGCCCTCCTCCGCCAGTCCGGCCAGCACGCCCGTCTCCCAGGCGATCCCGGCCAGCCCGCCCCCGCCCAGCACGAGTGCCCGCGTCATCGTCATCCCACAGCTCCCCAGAGTCCGGCCGTACGAGTCCTGCCAACCATACGAGCGCCCACCGACAATCCCGGTGCCGCTCCGCCCACTTACGGGCATGATCCCCGCATGACCGGCTCCCGCCGCCCCCGTGGCCAGACCATCGTCCTCGCCAAGGTCCCCGAGGCCGACCCCGTCGTCGGACCGCACCGGCTCCACCACGACGCCTCCGCCGCAGCCGGGCTCCCGGCCCACATCACCGTCCTGTACCCGTATCTCAGCGCAAGCCGCCTCACGCCCGGCACCCTCGGCACCCTCCGCGACCTCATGGCCGCCCACCAGCCCGTCGACCTCACCTTCACCGACTTCGGCCGCTTCCCCGACGCCCTCTGGCTCTCCCCCGTCCCCGCCGAGCCGCTGCGCGCGCTCACCGCGGCCATCGCCGCCCGCTGGCCCGAAGCGCCGCCTCACCAGGGCCGCTTCCCCGACGTCATCCCCCACCTCACCGTCGCCTCCGGCCGGCCGCCCCACGTCTACGACGCCGTCGAAGCGGCCCTCGCACCCGCGCTCCCGCTCACCGCACACATCAGCTCCGTCCACCTGATGGTCTCGGACGGGGCGACCTGGCACGACCACACCGAGTTCGCCCTCGGCGCGGCCGCACCGCGTGTCTGCGCCCGCCCGGTCACGCCGACGTGAAAGCTCGTCACATGCCCAACCTGCTGCGCGCCGTGTGGACCGTCCTCGTGCCCGGCCGCGATCAGCGGCATGGGCCGCTGCCGCCGGTGCTGCTGGTGCTGACCGTGGTCACGGGGCTCGTCGACGCGTTCAGTTATCTGTCCCTGGGCCATGTCTTCGTGGCCAACATGACCGGCAACATCGTCTTCATCGCCTTCGCCACCGCCGGCGCGGCCGGCTTCTCCGTGATCGCCTCGCTTCTCGCGCTGGGGGCGTTCCTGGTCGGGGCGCTGGCGGGGGGCCGGGTCACGCACCGTTTCCGGGACCACCGGGGGCGGATGCTGCGGGCCGCGCTCACGCTGCACACGGTGCTGGTCGCGGGGGGCCTGGTGGCGGCGGGGGTGGGCCGGGCGCCGTACCGGGGGTCCGCGCTGTATCTGCTGATCGCGCTGCTCGGGCTGGCCATGGGGGTCCAGAACGCCCTGGCCCGGTCGCTGGCGGTACCGGACCTGACGACCACCGTGCTCACGATGACGCTCACCGGGCTGGCAGCCGAGGCACCGGAGTCCTCCGGCGTGCGTACGGCCCGCCGGCTGCTGGCCACCGCCGCGCTCTTCGTCGGCGCTCTGCTGGGGGCCACCGCGGCGCTGCGGGGCTGGTCGGCGCTGCCGTTGCTGCTGGCGGTGGCGATGCTCGCGGTGACCGTGGGGGTGGCTTACGCGCTGGCTCGCTCCAGGGGCGCGTGGGTCGACCCGGCCTAGCGCGGGCGGTCTTGTCACGTCCGATAATCCGACGAACACTACGTGTCATGCCGGTGGTTGCGCTCGTGGGAACGCTGGACACCAAAGGTGTGGAGTACGGCTGGTTACGTGACCGCCTCCTGCGGAGCGGCGTCGACGTCCTCGTCATCGACGCCGGGGTCGCCGGTGAGCCACGCATCGCCGCCGACATCCCGCGCGCCGAGGTCGCCCGCGCCGCCGGCACCGACCTGCGCAGCCTGCGGGCCGGGGGCGACCGGGGCTCGGCGGTCACCGAGATGGCGCGGGGCGCCGAGGAGGTCGTACGGCGGCTGCATGCGGAGCACAGGCTGCACGGGGTGCTGGCGCTCGGCGGGAGCGGGGGGACGTCGATCGCGACGCAGGCGATGCGGGCGCTGCCGCTGGGGGTGCCGAAGCTGATGGTGTCGTCGATGGCGGCCGGGGATGTCTCGCCGTACGTCGGGACGACCGACATCGCGATGATGTACAGCGTCGTCGACATCGCCGGGATCAACCGGGTGTCGGCGCCGATCCTCGCCAACGCCGCCGACGCGATCGCCGGGATGGCGAAGGGCTACGCGGCCGCGTCCGCCGCACCGCCGCCCGTCGACGGCAGGCCCCTGGTCGCCGCGACCATGGCGGGCGTGACCACCCCCTGCGTCGACGCGGCCCGCGAGCGGCTCACCGAACTCGGCTACGAGGTGCTGGTCTTCCACACCGTCGGCCCCGGCGGCCGCTCCATGGAGGCCCTCGCCGGGCAGGGTCTGCTCGCCGGGGTCCTCGACCTCACCCTCAGCGAACTCGCCGACGACCTCGTGGGCGGCCACTTCGGCTCCGGCCCCGACCGCCTCCGCACCGCCGGCCGCCACGGCCTCCCCCAGGTCGTCAGCCCGGGCGCCCTCGACATGGTCAAGTTCGGCCCCCTCGCCTCCCTCCCCGAACGCTTCCGCGACCGCCACGTCCTCGTCCACAACCCCTCCGTCACCGTCATCCGCACCACCGCCTCCGAATCCGCCCACCTCGGCCGTGGCATCGCCGCCAAACTCCGCGCCGCCACCGGCCCCACCGCCCTCTGCCTTCCCCTCCGCGGCCTCTCCACCCTCGGCGAACCCGGCGGCATCTACCACGACCCCGTCGTCGACGCCACCCTCTTCCACGCCCTCCGCGACGGCCTCCGCGACAGCACCGTCGAACTCCTCGAATACGACACCCACATCAACGACCCCGCCTTCGCCCACGCCGCCGCGAACCGCCTCCACACCATGATCACGGGCTGACCGCCAACACCAATACGCCGCGGCGCGCCCGGTGATGACCGTCCAGGGCGAGGACGGTGAGGTGCCGGCCATGGCGGAGCCGACGGCGAGGTCGAGGATGTGGACCCCATCCTCCACGCCGACCTCGCACCGCTCCCTCGGGCTCGGCGGCCAGGCCCGAGTAGGCGACCCGCAGGGCCTCACGGGCTGACCGCCAACACCAGGTACGCCGCCAACACCGACAGATGCACCCCGCCCTGAAGCGGCGTCGCGCGCCCCGGGATGACTGTCAGCCGGGCTTGATGTTGTGTGCGGGGTGGAAGGCGTCGTCCCCGTCGTGGTCCCCGTGCCCGCACGGCCTGGCGGGCGCCTCGTGCGTCAGGCCGGCGGGGGCGGGTTCGCCGTGCGCCGGGGCGCAGGCCGCGCGCATGGCCGTCTCGACCATGTGCTCGCTGTCCGAGGTGGCTTCGGCGAGGCTGACGCAGCAGGCGATGAGCAGGAGGCCGCCCGCGAGCAGCGGAGCCAGCCGCCGCCGGGGCGGTGGGTCGAGCAGCGCGCGTACCCGACGGGGCACGGCTCCGCCGTCGATGGCCAGGGCGGCGGGCAGGCCGGGGGCACGGCCGGGGCCGGCGGCGGCGGAGGCGAGGGCGGCCCGGGCGACGGCACGGGCGACCACCGAACGGTCGCCGACGGTGGCCGCGGCCTGCTCGTCGGCCCAGCGCTCCAGGACGAAGTCGCCCGCGGTGGCCAGCGGCCGCAGCAGCGGGTTCGCGGCGGCGGCGAGCCGCCAGCCGGCCTGGAACAGGTAGTGGCGGCCGCGCAGATGGGCCCGTTCGTGCGCCAGCAGGGCCTCCCGCTCGGCGGGGTCGAGGCACCGCAGCATGCCCCGGGTGACCACGATGCGGCCGGGCGCACCGGGCAGCGCGTACGCCACCGGGGCGGCCTCGTCCAGCACCGCGAGTTCGCCGTGACCGGGCAGCTCGCGGCACTCGCGGCGCACCCGGCGCACCGCGCGGACCTGCCGTGCGGCGGTGACGGTCAGCGCCACGCACCCGGCGAGCAGCACCAGGGCGCACACCACGGCCGCGCTGAGCCACACCGGGGACTCGGCCCGCAGCACCTGGACGGACCAGGGGCCTTCCTCCGCGATCTCGGGGATCTGGGCGACGGCGATGAACGCCAGCAGGGCCAGCGCGACCAGCCAGCCGACCGCGGTGACCAGCGCGGCGCAGGCCAGTGCCCAGGCCGCCCGGCGCGGCGGGAGGAGCACGGCCAGCCGCGGCGCGAGCACGGCGAGCACCGCGCTGACGGCGAACGGGACGTAGACGCTGAGTCGCAAGGGGCCGCTACCCGTCGTGCTCGCCGAGCAGCCGCTGAAGCAACCGCTCGTCCTCCGGCGAGAGTTCGGACACGAACCGCGACAGCACGGCCTCGCGGTCCGATCCCTGGTCCAGAAGCGAGCGCATGCGGCCGGCGGTGTGCGAGGCCTCGTCCCGTTCGGGGGCGTACGCGTAGCCGCGGCCGGCGCGGCGCCGGGTGAGCATGCCCTTCTCGTACAGCCGGAACAGGATCGTCAGGACGGTGGTCTGGGCGAGGTCGCCGGGCAGCCGTTCCCTCACCTGGGCGGCGGTCAGCGGTTCCTCGGCCGCCCACAGAGCGGCCAGGACGCTGCTCTCCAGCTGACCGGGGGCACGCCGGCGGCCGGCGGCACCGGCGTCTTCGGCCTCCTGCATCCCGTACACCCGCCCTTCTCGTCGGGGACACCCAATCGCGGGGCTTAAATCTACTACCCCTTGTAGAAATGTGATCCGATCGAGGCCCGAGCCCAACAACTACACGTTGTAGAGTGAGCGCCTCTGTCGTGTCGCACTCCCGCGCGCGAAGCGTTTACCGACGTCCGGAGGCTGAAGGCTCGTGTCGCAAGGCCCCCACGGCCGTGTCGTGATCATCTCCGCGAGCGTCGGGGCGGGCCATGACGGTGCCGCCGAACAGCTCGCCGCCCGCCTCACGGCCGCCGGAATCACCGTCGACCGCCACGACCTGCTCGACCTGCTGCCCGCAGGCCTGGGCCGCGTCGTCAGCGGCGGCTACCACCGGCTGCTGACCTACGCACCGTGGACCTACCAGAAGATCTACGCGGCCACCGAGCGCTCCGGAGGCAGCGGCCCGATAAGCCGCGCCGTGATGCGCAGCGCGGAGAGCCGGGTGCTGCGGGCGGTGCCGTCCGACACCCGCGCGGTCGTCTCGACCTACCCCGGGGCCGGGCAGATCCTGGGGGCGCTGCGACGTCGCGGCCGGCTGGCCGCGCCGGTGGTCACCTACCTCACCGACTTCTCCGTCCACCCCCTGTGGGTGGCCTCCGGCGTGGACCACCACCTCGCGGCCCACGCCATACCGGCCGACCAGGCCGAGGCACTGGGCGCGGCGCGGGTCGTCGTGTCCGGGCCCGTGGTGGGCCACCGCTTCACCCCGGCCGGACCCGCGCAGCGGCAGGCGGCCAGGTCCCGCTTCGGACTCCCGCCCGCCGCCCCGCTGGCCCTGCTGGTCGCCGGTTCGTGGGGCGTGGGCCCGGTCAGCCAGGTCGCCGAGGAGATCCGGGACAGCGGCGCCGCCGTGCCGGTGGTGGTCTGCGGCCACAACCAGGCGCTGGCCGACCGGCTCAGAGCTGCCGGTATCGAGCACGCGTACGGCTGGGTCGACGACATGCCCGGCCTCATGCACGCCTCCGACGTCCTGGTCCAGAACGCGGGCGGCCTCACCTCCCTGGAGGCCTTCGCCACCGGCCTGCCCGTGGCGAGCTACCGCTGCATACCCGGCCACGGCCAGACCAACGCCGCCGCCCTCCACGAGGCCGGCGTCGCCACCTGGATCCGCGACCCGGAGGACCTCAAGACCGTCCTCGCCGATCTTCTCGAAGGCCCCCTCGGCCTCCGCCAGCGTGAGACCGCCCTCGCCCTCTTCCCGTCCGGCCCGGACAGCGGTCCCGCCGCCGAGATCATCCGCGTCTGCGGCCAGACGGCCGTCCCGTCCGACCGGGCCGACGGCCCCACGCCGCCGCCCGCACGCCTGCCGCGGCTCACGCGCCGCCGTACGGCCGCTCGCCGGCTGGCCGTCACCGCCACGATGGCAGGGGCCGTCTGGGCCGGCGCGGTCGGCACCGGGATCGCCGCCACCCACCAGGGGCCCGTGGTGATGCGTACCATCCATCACACCCTGGACTCCGACGACGGCGTGTCGCCCCCGCCGGCGTCGCCGTCACCGGAAGGATCCCGCTGATGAATGCCTCCCGCGCCTTCCGCGCCGCCCGCAAGGCCGCGTACGTGGCGTTGCCCGTCCTGGCCGCCGCGCACGCGGCCCCGGTCCTGTCGACCTTCGGACCGCTGCGCAACCGCGTCATGCCCCGCCTCTCCGGGCAGGGCCGGACCGACCACGTCGCGCTGACCTTCGACGACGGCCCCGACCCGCTCTCCACGCCGTTCTTCCTGCGGCAGTTGGAGGCGCGCCGGATCCACGCCACCTTCTTCCTCCTCGGCAGCGCCGCCCGCCGTACGCCGGACCTCGTACGGGAGATGGCGGCCGCCGGGCACGAGATCGCCATCCACGGCTGGCAGCACCGCCCGCTGCTGCTGCGCGGCCCCCGGGCCACGTACGACGACCTGGCCCGCGCCCGCGACACCGTCGGCGAGATCACCGGTACGGCCCCGACGCTCTTCCGGCCCCCGTACGGTGTGATGACCACCGCCGCCCACCTGTCCGCGCGCCGCCTGAACCTGACCCCGATCCTGTGGACCTGCTGGGGCGAGGACTGGCGGGCCCGCGCCACCCCGCACTCCGTCCACCGCACCGTCACCGCCGACCTGCACGGCGGCGGCACCGTCCTCCTCCACGACTCCGACTGCACCTCCGCACCGGGCTCGTGGCAGAACACCCTCGGTGCCCTTCCGCGTCTCCTCGACACCTGCGACGAACGCGGCCTGTGCGTAGGCCCGTTGCGCGAACACGGCTAGTGCCCCTCCCGGCAAGCTTTGCCCTGTCGCACCGCCCAGCACGCACGCACGCGGCGTTGGCCAAAAGTCCCGGTAGCTCTCCCCCAGCCTTCGGCCGGGAGGTACCCCCACCCCCAAGCTCTCGGCTTCGCTCGAGCAGGGGGGACCCCCATCAAGGATTTCCGGTCGCAGCCGCGCTCCTGCCCCGCTCGACACCCTTGTCCCGTAGCCCCCGGCTGGAACATAGATCCCGTCCCTATGCGGTGCGCCCCGGGCGGTGGGGCTGTGCACGGCCGTGCCGTCGGCGGCGCACGGACTGCCTCCGACCCTGTTGGCGCGTTACGCTGCGCTGGTGTCGTCCGAGCGTCGTAATCGTGCCCTTCGCGCCCTGAAAAGCTCCGCGAAGCGCCGCATCGTGGCCGAGCCCGCGCCCGCGGCGCCGGCTGCCGTGCCGGAGCCCGCGGAGGAGGAGGACGCGCCGCAGAGCAGCGTCATCGACGCGGCGCTGTACCGCGACGGGCGGCGGGTGAGCACGCCGGCGACGCTCGCGGAGGCGTACGCGCAGCTGCGGCAGGAGCCGGGCGCGATGGCGTGGATCGGGCTGTACCGGCCGAGCGAGCCGGAGCTGGTCTCGCTGGCGAAGGAGTTCGACCTGCACCCGCTGGCCCTGGAGGACGCGATCCAGGCACACCAGCGGCCCAAGCTGGAGCGCTACGGCGAGACGCTCTTCGTGGTGCTGCGGGCCGCCCGCTATCTGGACGCCCCGGAGGAGGTGGACTTCGCCGAGCTGCACATCTTCGTCGGCCCCGGCTTCGTCCTGACCGTGCGGCACGGCTCGGCACCGGATCTGTCCACCGTCCGCCGCCGCATGGAATCAAGCCCTGAGCTGCTGAAACTCGGCCCGGAGGCGGTGCTGTACGCGATCCTCGACACGGTGGTCGACGGCTATGCGCCGGTCGTCGCGGGCGTCGAGAACGACATCGACGAGAGCGAGATCCAGGTCTTCGGCGGCGATCCGCAGGTGTCCCGGCGCATCTACGAGCTGTCCCAGGAGGTCCTGGAGTTCCAGCGCGCCACCCGCCCGCTGGCCCCGATGCTCGAAGCGCTGACGGCCGGCTTCGCCAAATACCGCACGGACGAGGAGCTGCAGCGCAACCTGCGGGACGTGCAGGACCACGTCCTGCACACCATCGAGCGCGTCGACGTCTTCCGGCAGTCGCTGTCCGACATGCTCACCGTCAACGCCACGCTCGTCGCGCAGCAGCAGAACGCCGAGATGAAGGCGCTGACCGAGGCCAGCTTCGAGCAGAACGAGGAGATCAAGCGGATCTCCTCCTGGGCCGCCATCCTCTTCGCGCCCACCCTCGTCGGCACGATCTACGGGATGAACTTCAGGCACATGCCGGAGCTCGCCTGGGAATTCGGCTACCCGTTCGCCATCTTCCTCATGGCGGTCGTCTGCGGCGGCCTCTACGTGATCTTCAAGCGCCGCGGCTGGCTCTGAACGCCGGCGGGCGGGCCGGCGGCCCGAAGCCGCCGGCCCGCCCTTTCAGGTGCGGGTACCGCTACGCGTCGGCGTCAGCCACCGATGGGGCGGTGTACGACCTTCTTGTGCTTCTTCTTGGCGACCGGCTTCGGAGGCTCGACCTTCTTGGCGGGCTTCTTCTTGGCAACCGGGGTGACGATACGCAGGCTCATGATTTTCCCCTTTCAAGGGATCGGCTTCGACACGGAAAACATTACGCACCGATTTTGAGTTGCCCCTGAAATGGAAATGAGACTTCTTCTCACCGCCGTACCGCAACCGGAGTTGGGCCCGCCCGCGTCCTGACCTGTCCTCAACTCCTGGCGTGCCGACTCCGCCTGCGACCGCCCCGCTGCCGCCGGGCCACGTACAACCCCACCCCGACCAGGCCCAGCAGGCTGAACAGCGCCGCCCGCCACGGCGGGGTGCCGTCGGCGGCCGTGGTGCCGACGGAGGCGTCGGTCGTCGTCGCGTCGGTGCCGGCCGAGGCGGCCGACGTCGCCGAGGCCGAGGCCCCGGCCGCCGGCTCCTTCTTCGCGACGCCCTTGATCAGGGCGATGTCGTTGCCGTCGCCGGCGGTGTAGCTGATGTGGAATTCCTGCCCGGCCACGGTGACGGTCCCGTTCTGGGGAAGGCCACTGAAAACACCGCTGACCTTGCCCTTTCCGGAATTGTTGACGAGTTTCAGCACTTTCGCGGGCTCCAGGTCGAATTCGACCGATCCGCCGAGTTCCACCTTCCCGCTCACCGTCAGCGGCTGCGAACCGAGCCGCAGCGTCCCGCCCTTGGCCACGCTCAGATTCCGGACGGTCTGCTTCCCCGCCCGCCGCAGGTCCAGCACCGCCCCCGACCCGGTGACCCGCACGCCGCTGCTGCTCTTCAGGCTCGCGCCCGCCAGCGTCAGCATCCCCTGCGACACGGTCGTCGCCCCGGTGTAGCTCACCGCCCCGGTCAGCGTCACCGGGGCCACCCCCGCCTGCGTGAAGGAGCCCGAGCCGCTGATGCGGGACAGCGACAGCGCCTTCGTACGATTCCGTACGACCAGCGAGCCGTCGTCGACGACCTTGTAGAGGCTGCCCTTGTAGAGGCTGCCGTCGCCGCCGCTCCTTCCTGTGCCCAGGTGGAGCGTGGCGCCCTTCTCGATGGTCGTCGAGCCGTCGTAGTACTGCGCCGCCGCGAAGGTCACGTCGTTGCCGGGCACGGACGTGATGACGATGTCCCCGGCGCCCGGCGCGGCCAGGGTGTCGTGGTACCTGCCGCCGCCGATCGGGGCGCCCAGCGTCACGGGGCCGTTGTAGGCGAAGGCGAGCCTGCTGCGGACCCCGCTCGCCTCGTGCAGATTGATGTAGACCGTCTTCGCGGTGCCGGGCATGAAGATCTGGTGCGTCGTCCCGTCGCCCCACTGGACGTTGGCGCCCTCGATGTTCGTACCGCGCTTGTTCAGGTCGTGCGCGACCTGCTTCCAGTTGAGGGAGGCGTCGCTGAGCGTCGGGTCGGTGTCGCTGCCGCCGTCGCTCCAGCTGTAGTAGCCGGTCAGGACGACCTTGCTGCCGGGCCGCGAGTGCAGGTTGATGTCGCTGCCGTACTCGCGGTTGTAGAAGACCTGCCGCTGGACGATCGTCCGGTTCAGCGGCGTGTCGATGATCCACGAGCCCTGGTTGAGGATCTTCCGCGCGTTGGGCAGCGCCGCCGGGTAGGTGGTCGCCCCGAACGCCACGCCGGTGCCGTTGTCGAACACCCCGGAGAAGGGATTGCTGCTCGCGATCTGCAGCGTCCCCCACATGTTGCGCGGCTGCGTCACCAGCCCCGACCCGCTGATGATCCCCAGGTTGAACGCCCGCGTCAGCGACAGCCGCAGCGTCCCGTCGACCCTGATGTTGTCCTGGTTCTGCTGATACCCCGGCGTGTTGTACGGAAAGTGCCCGATCAGGCCCGTCCCCCCGCCGGTCCCGTACTGCAGCGTCGCCCCCCGCTCCACGGTGATCGCCGGCGCGTCCGCGTTGCCGACCGTCGCGTACGGGTGGTTGCCCCCCAGCACCCGCACCGACTGCCGCTGCCTCGCCTTCGGCAGCGTGAAGTCACTGTCCCTGGTCAGGATCAGCGTCCCGCTGCCGCGCACGGTGAGCGTCCCCGTACCGCTGATGACACCTGTGTACGTGGTCGTGCCCCCCGGCACCTTCACCACGGCGTCCCCGGACAGCGTCACATTCCGGTTGGCCCGGATGTCCGCCGTGATGTCCCCGCTGCCTGCCGCTTGCGCGGTGCCGGGTGCGAGCAGGGGCGCGGCCAGCAGGGCCAGGGCCGTCGTCGTCGTGAACGCGCGTCGTCGTGCCGTCATGTACAGGAGACGGACGGGACCGCACGGGATAACACATTTTTCCCGGGCCCTGACGCGGCGCGGGGCAGCGCGATCACACGGACTTCTCGGGGTCCCCTCCGAACCGCTCCTCGTACGACGCCAGGTCCTCGTCGGTGATCTTCGCGAAGAGCACCGGCGGGACGGTGAAGCCGGTGCCCGCCGGGACGGCGGACAGGGCGCGGGCCTCGTCGGCGCTGACCCAGGCGGCGGTGTCGTCGGGGAGGGCGAAGGCGGAGCGCATGGCGCGGCTGCTGGAGGGGATGAAGGGCTCGGAGACGACCGCGTAGAGGTGGATGAGGTTCATCGCGGTGCGGAGGGTGAGCGCGGCGCCGTCCTGGTCGGTCTTGATCTCCATCCAGGGGGCCTTCTCCTCCAGGTAGGAGTTGCCCGCGCTCCACAGGGCACGCAGCGCCTGCGCGGCCTTGCGGAACTGCAGGGTCTCCATGTGACCCTCGTACTCCGCGAGAAGCTGCGCGATCTGCTCGCCGAGCTTCGCCTCGGCCTCGCCGGCAGCGCGGCCGGCCGGGACCTCGTCGCCGAAGCGCTTGCGGGAGAAGGACAGGACCCGGTTGACGAAGTTGCCGAGGGTGTCGGCCAGGTCCTTGTTGACGGTGGCGGCGAAGTGCTCCCAGGTGAAGGAGGTGTCGTCGGACTCGGGCGCGTTGGCGATCAGGAAGTAGCGCCAGTAGTCGGCGGGCAGCAGCTCCAGGGCGGCGTCGGTGAAGATGCCGCGCCGCTGGGACGTGGAGAACTTGCCGCCGTAGTAGTTCAGCCAGTTGAAGGCCTTGACGTAGTCGACCTTCTTCCACTTGTCCCGGGTGCCCAGCAGGGTCGCCGGGAACATGACCGTGTGGAAGGGGACGTTGTCCTTGGCCATGAACTCGGTGTAGCGGACGTCGGTGTCCACGTCGTACCACCAGGACTTCCAGTCCCGGACCTCACCCTCGGGCGCAGCGTCCGACCACTCCTTCGTCGCGCCGATGTACTCGATCGGGGCGTCGAACCATACGTAGAAGACCTTGCCCTCGGCCGCCAGCTCGGGCCAGGTGTCGGCGGGGACGGGGACGCCCCAGTCGAGGTCGCGGGTGATGGCGCGGTCGTGGAGGCCTTCGCTCAGCCACTTGCGGGCAATCGACGACGCGAGGACCGGCCAGTCCTTGCCGTGCTCGTCGACCCAGGCCTCGACCTCGTCGGCGAGCTTGGACTGCAGCAGGAAGAGGTGCTTGGTCTCGCGGACCTCGAGCCGGTCGCTGCCGCTGATGGCGGAGCGGGGGTTGATGAGGTCGGTCGGGTCCAGGACGCGGGTGCAGTTCTCGCACTGGTCGCCGCGGGCCTTGTCGTAGCCGCAGTGCGGGCAGGTGCCGACGATGTAGCGGTCGGGGAGGAAGCGGTCGTCGTCCAGGGAGAAGACCTGGCGGATGGAGCGTTCCTCGATGAAGCCGTTGGACTTGAGCTCGCGCGCGATGGTCTGGGTGATCTCGATGTTCTGCTGCGACGAGCTGCGGCCGAAATGGTCGAAGGCGAGGGCGAAGCCGTCGTAGATGGCCTTCTGGGCCTCGTGCTGCTGGGCGCAGAACTCGGCGACCGGCAGACCGGCCTCCTTGGCGGCGAGCTCGGCGGGGGTGCCGTGCTCGTCGGTGGCGCAGATGTAGAGGACGTCGTGGCCGCGCTGGCGCAGATAGCGGGAGTAGACGTCGGCCGGGAGCATGGACCCCACCATGTTGCCCAGGTGCTTGATCCCGTTGATGTACGGAAGGGCGCTGGTGATGAGGTGTCGAGCCATTGCCGGCTGCTCCCAAGTAGTTACTGTGGGTGAGGATTTCCTCTACGGACCGTCAATATCGTATCCGACCCGGAATGGCCAACGGTCCGCCCCCGGGTGGTTCCGGGTCGCGCGGTGCAGCAGGGCCGGCCGTCATGGACGCCGTTTGCTTGATTCTTTCTGGGGTAGCCGCGCCCGGGCGGGAGATTCCGCGCGGCGTGAACCGTTGTGGCCATTGTGGGCGTCTTTTCGGGTGCCCGCGTTCTGGTGAGTCCGAGGTGTCCGAGGCCCCTCCGGCGGGGGTTCACCCTCAGTGACCGCACGTGCGCATGCACGTGCAGATGCACAGGATTTTTTTCGTGGTTATCATCTCCCCCATCTGACAACGCAGTTCACCCGCCCACTGTTTCCCTGGAGAGTCACATGCGCCACAGGTTTAACGGCATGGCAGCGACCGAGCTCCAGGGCGTTGTGTGGCAGAAGAGTCGGCACAGCGACGCAAACGGCACTTGCGTGGAAATGGCGGCATTGCCCGATGGTGATGTCGCGGTGCGGAATTCACGCTTCCCCGACGGGCCCGCGCTGATATATACCCGAGCTGAGATCGAGTCGCTGATTCTCGGCGTCAAGGACGGCGAGTTCGATCACCTAATGTGATGGTTCTTCCGATTCCGGCAGCCGGAAAAGGGCCCATACGACCTTTCCGGCACCCCCGATGGGATGCCAGCCCCAGGTCTCGCTGAAGGACTGGACGAGGTGCAGTCCGCGCCCGGACTCGGCGACGAAGTCGGCGACCTTGGTGACCGGCCCGTAGTTGCTCGGGTCACGGACGGCGCACACGACGCGAGTTGACCATCTGACCAGACTGAGCCGGACCGCCCCCTCCGGGGCCTCCTCGGGCACGGCATAGCGCAGCGCATTGGTCACAAGTTCCGAAGCGACCAACTCGACACCGTCCAGCATGGCTTCCAGCTGCCAGTGGCGGAGGGTCGTACGGGTGAAGCGGCGCGCGTCGCGCACGGCGTCGTACCTCGGCGGAAGCGCGCAGGACGTGGCGCTCGACGATGACAGCCGCTCAGAGACCAGTCCATTCCATAACGGCTTGGACACTGTCACGCCCTCAGTCCACATGCGCACCACCCGGTATCGGCACGTTCCTCATCGTCTCCGATGTGCCGCCGACGATGCAAGGGCGGATGCACGTGCATTTGCAAGACTGGATGCATGTGATGCACCTGTGGCGATTGAGGGTGACTGTTCAAGTACTCAACGCAGCCACTTAGTGGCAGACTGCTTTAGCCACGGGGAGAAGGTGGGCACACATGGCGACGGTTCAGTCGGGAAGCGGGTCGATGGTCCGCCGCATCCTCCTGGGCTCCCAGCTGCGCAGGCTGCGGGAGACAAAGGGCATCACCCGGGAGGATGCGGGCTATTCGATCCGGGCCTCGGAGTCCAAGATCAGCAGGATGGAGCTGGGACGGGTCAGCTTCAAGGAACGCGACGTCGCGGACCTGCTGACCCTGTACGGCATCAGTGACGACGCCGAGCGCGACGCGCTGCTCTCCCTGGTGCGCGAGGCCAACATCGCCGGCTGGTGGCACGGTTACGGTGATGTGCTGCCCTCCTGGTTCCAGACGTACGTCGGCCTGGAGGAGTCCGCCTCCCAGATCCGCACCTTCGAGGTGCACTTCGTGCACGGCCTGCTGCAGACCGAGGACTACACCCGTCAGGTCTACTCGCTGGGCCATCCGGGTGCCACGAGTGAGGAGATCGGCCGCCGGGTCGATCTGCGCCTGGAGCGGCAGAAGCTTCTGGTCTCGGAGCGGGCGCCGGACATCGTCGCGGTGATGGACGAGTTGGCCATCCGGCGCCGGGTCGCCGGGCCCGAGGTGATGCGGGCCCAGATCGAGTATCTGCTGGAAATCGGCGAGCGTCCGAATGTGTCGATCCAGGTGCTGCCACTGGAGTTCGCGGGATATCCGGCGGCGGGCGGGCGGCCGTTCACGATGCTGCGCTTCCCCGAGTCGGACCTCGCCGACGTGGTGTACGTCGAGCAGCTCACGGGCGCGATGTATATCGACAAGCGGGATGAAGTGGACCAGTACGGAAAAGCTATGGACAGCCTGTGCGCGAATAGTCTCTCGGCGCGGAAGACTGTGGATCGGCTGAGGAATATCCTGCGCGACCTGTGAGCAGAAGCTTCACGCGTAGCATGACAGGGAATCAACTCGCGTGCGGTGCTCGGGGGTTCGCGAAAGGGATGCGATGGCCGACTTCTCTGACTTCTCGGACCTCTCGAGTTTCGCTTATCAGTACATAGACGGTCAGTGGCTGCCCGGAAGCGGTTCCTGGGATGTCGTCGACTTCAACCCCTTCAACGGGGACAAGCTGGCCTCCATCACGGCGGCGACCGTGGACGAGATCGATCAGGCGTACCGCGCGGCCGAACGGTCGCGGCACGCCTGGGAGGCGACCGGACCGTACGCACGAGGGCTGGTCTTCGAACGGGCGCTGCGCGCGATGGAGGACCACGAGCGGGAGATCACCGAGATCATCGTCGCGGAGCTCGGCGGGACGCGCCTGAAGGCGGCCTTCGAGATCGCGCTCGCCAAGGACATGCTGCGGGAGGCCGCGCAGATCGCGACGCGGGTCGAGGGGCGGATTCTGCCCTCGCCGGTGGCGGGCAAGGAGAACCGCGTCTACCGGCTCCCGGTCGGGGTCGTCGGGGTCATCAGCCCGTTCAACTTCCCGCTCTTCCTGGCGCTCAAGTCGGTGGCGCCCGCGCTGGCGCTCGGCAACGGCGTGGTGCTCAAGCCGCACCAGAACACCCCGATAACCGGCGGCACGCTGATCGCCAGGATCTTCGAGGAGGCCGGGCTGCCGCCCGGGTTGCTGAACGTCACGGTCACCGACATCGCGGAGATCGGCGACGCCTTCATCGAGCACCCGGTGCCCCGGGTCATCACCTTCACCGGCTCCGACAAGGTCGGCCGGCATGTGGCCTCGGTGGCCGCCCGGCACTTCAAGCGGACGGTCCTCGAACTCGGCGGCAACAGCGCGCTGATCGTCATGGCCGACGCCGACCTGGACTACGCGGTGGACGCCGCCGTCTTCAGCCGCTTCGCCGACCAGGGGCAGATATCCATGGCCGCCAACCGCGTCCTGGTCGACCGGGCGGTGGAGGCGGAGTTCACCGAAGCCTTCACGGCGCGCGTCGCGGCCCTGCGGGTCGGCGACCCGGCGGATCCGGCCACCCAGATCGGCCCGCTCATCGACCAGGCCTCGGCCGACACCATCACCGCGCAGGTCGACCAGGCCGTCGCCGGCGGCGCGGTGGCCCTGCTGCGCGGCACCGCCGAGGGCACGCTGGTCTCCCCGTCGGTGCTCACCGGCCTGGCCCCCGACGCCCCGATCCTGCGCCGGGAGCTGTTCGGTCCGGTCGTGCTGATCGTGCCCTTCGACGGTGAGGACGAGGCCGTACGGATCGCCAACGACACCCCGTTCGGGCTGAGCGGGGCCGTGCACACCGCCGATGTGGAGCGGGGCATACGGATCGCCCAGCGCATCGAGACCGGGATGATCCATGTCAACGACAGCACGATCAACGACGAACCGCTGGTCGCCTTCGGCGGCGAGAAGCCGTCCGGTCTCGGCCGGCTGAACGGCGAATCGGCGATCGAGGTCTTCACCACGACCAAGTGGATTTCCATCCAGCACGGGCGCAGCCAGTTCCCGCTCTGAGCCAAGAAGACCCGTAATTCAGAGCCATTTCACTCGATCGAGTGAAGGGGCGCTTGACATACTCCCTCCGCGCTCCTTCCGATGATCTCATTCGCCGGTGAGCCGGTACATGCGCACCTATCCGAGGCACGGGTGCGTGGTGGTGGAGCTGAGCGGCGACATCGACGTCGAGGCAGCCGACATCATCACGCCGGCGCTCGACGCGCTCACCGACCGGCCCGGGCCCGATCTGGTCCTCGACCTGGGGCCCGTGGACTTCCTCGACTGCTCCGGCCTGTCGGTGCTGTGCCGCGTACGCCGCCGGGCGACCCGGCACGACAGAAAGCTGCACCTGGTCTGCGACCACCCGATGACGCTGCGGATCATGCGGGCCACCGGGCTGATCGCCGCCTTCCGGCCGGTCCCGACGCTGGACCAGGCCCTCGCCGGTTACGAGTCCTGAGCCGTACCGGCCCTATCCCCCGTGCCCCTGGCTCCCGGCCGTCGCCGCCAGCGGCTGCTCGGCGCAGACCGCCGCCACGAACTCCGCGATCCGCTCCTGGGGCAGGTGCCGGGCCACGTCCGCCTCGCTGATCATCCCGATCAGCCGGTGCGCGGGGTGGTCGATCACCGGCAGCCGGCGGATCTGGTGTTCCTCCATCAGCTCCAGGACCTCGTCGATGTCGTCCTCGCCCTCGACGATCAGCGGCCGGCCCAGCGCGAGCTCGCCCGCCGTCATCGTCGCCGGGTCGCGACCCTCCGCGACGCACTTGAGCACGATGTCCCGGTCCGTGATGATGCCGATCAGCACGTCGTCGTCACCGCAGATCGGCAGTGCCCCGACGTGCTGTTCCCTCATGATCCGCGCCGCGTCGGCCAGGGACTCGCGCTCCCCGACGCACAGGGCGCCCGTGTGCATGATGTCCAGAGCAGTGGTCATGATGGGCCTCCCGGTGTGCGTGGCTGGCCACTCACTCCATCGTGGTCCCCCTGCCGGGGTTTCGCCATCGCTCCCGCAGGGGGGAAGCTGGAAGGGCAACCGCTGGAGGTGGTCGTGATGCAGACCCTCGTGGGATGGCACATCGAGATGGACTTCCGGGAGGACGGCGCGCGGACCAAGGCCGCCGCCATGGTCCGGCTTCCCGACGGCACAGAACTGAGGTCGCACGGGCACGCCAACCGGCACCCCTCCGACCCCGGCCAGGAGCGGGTCGGCGAAGAACTGGCGGCGGCCCGTGCCCTCAACGACCTCGCCAGGCAGCTGCTCGGCAAGGCGGCGCACGAGATCGAGGACGTCACTCACATGCCCGCGCACCCGAGGATGTGACGGGGCTCAGCCCTGGCCGGTGTGGTCCGCGTCGGGGTCGACGCCCAGCGTGAGGTGGGCGCGTACGCCCTTGGCGATGTGGCCCTGGCGGTACTGGAGGTGCAGCAGGCCGCCCTGCG
This sequence comes from Streptomyces sp. NPDC059373, assembly GCF_042751495.1. Lineage (NCBI taxonomy): Bacteria > Bacillati > Actinomycetota > Actinomycetes > Kitasatosporales > Streptomycetaceae > Streptomyces > Streptomyces sp. NPDC059373. Next base: position 295,840 of record NZ_JBHYXC010000002.1, read on the forward strand.
CGCCGTTGCCCGGGTAGATGGTGTCCTCGTCGAGGGTGGTGCGGGCCGTGGTGCTGGTGCTGTACGGCTCGACCTCGGCGGCGGCGAGCACCGCCTTCTCGGCGAAGAAGAGCTGGCCGGTGTGGGCGGTGTTGCCGCCCTCGTAGCCGTCGTCCGACAGGGTGCCGCCGATGTGGACCTTGACGTGGATGTGCACGCACCGGCCCCGGTACCAGCCGGGGAAGACGGTACGGAAGCCGACCACCCCGTGCCGGTCGGTCAGCCCCGAGCCGCGCAGGTAGGTCAGGTCGTCCGTCGGCGTCGCATGCCCGCCACCGCCGCCGGGCCCACCGCTGGGCGGCGCGCCGGTGGGGGTGCCGGTCGGCGTACCGGAGGGAGGGGGGCCGGTCGGCGCGGGACCGCCGCCACCGGAGCCCACGGCGGTGTAGCCGGAGTAGACGCCCAGGGCGTCGCAGTGCCAGACGTCGACGGCCGCGTGCTTGAGCGGCTTGCAGGTGGCGGAGTCGATGACCTTGAGGTGCAGGTCGAGCGGGATGCCGGTCCGGTCCTCGGTGATGTCCTTACGGAACAGGTCGTAGTCGAGGTAGTACGGACCCTCGGTGGTCTCCGCCGTGAGCAGGTAGCAGGACTCGTCGGCAACGGTCTCCGTGGGGGAGGAGGCCGTGGCCACTGCGGCGCCGCCGATGCCGATCGCCGCGACGCCGATGCCGACGCCGCCTGCGGCGATGACCTTGCGGCGGGGTAAGTCGCCGCTGCGTGGGGGGAATTGAGTTTCTGTCATGTCCATGATGCTACGCGCGTAGGACGCCCGTGCGAAAGGGCCCCGTGCCGCCTCCGGAACGGGTGGCGGCACGGGGCCCTCAAGGACCGTGGGGTCAGACCTTTTTCGGCGGCAGCCGCAGCGCGATGTGCAGTTCCTTCAGCCGCGCCTCGTCGACCTCGCTCGGGGCGCCCATCAGCAGGTCCTGGGCGTTCTGGTTGAGCGGGAAGGCGATGGTCTCGCGGATGTTGGGCTCGTCGGCGAGCAGCATGACGATGCGGTCGACGCCCGGGGCGATGCCGCCGTGCGGCGGGGCGCCGTAGTGGAACGCCCGCAGCATGCCGCCGAACTCGTGCTCCACGGTGTCGCGGTCGTAGCCGGCGATCTCGAACGCCTTGTACATGACGTCGGGCTCGTGGTTACGGATCGCGCCGGACGAGAGCTCGACGCCGTTGCAGACGATGTCGTACTGCCAGGCCAGGATGTCCAGCGGGTCCTTGGTCTCCAGCGCCTCCAGGCCGCCCTGCGGCATGGAGAAGGGGTTGTGGGAGAACTCGATCCGGCCGGTGTCCTCGTTCTTCTCGAACATCGGGAAGTCGACGATCCAGCAAAAGCGGAAGACGTCCTCCTCGAAGTGCCCGGCGCGCTTGGCGGCCTCGACGCGCACCGCGCTCATGATCTTCGAGACCTCGTCGAACTCACCCGCGCCGAAGAAGATCGCGTGGCCGGGCTTGGCGTCCACGGCCGCCAGCAGCGCCTTGACGTCGTCCTCGGTGAGGAACTTCGCGATCGGGCCGGACAGCGTCAGGTCGTCGCCGACCCGGACCCAGGCCAGGCCCTTGGCGCCCTGCTCGACCGCGTAGTCGCCGAGCTGGTCGAAGAACTTGCGCGACTGGCCCGCGGTGTCCGGCACCGGCAGCGCCCGGACGTGCTTGTCGGCGAAGGCCTTGAAGCCGGAGCCGGCGAAGATCGAGGAGACGTCGACCAGTTCGAGCTTGGCGCGCAGGTCGGGCTTGTCGTTGCCGTACTTGACGATCGACTCGCGGAACGGGATGCGCGGGAAGGGCGAGGTCACATGACGGCCGCCGCCGAACTCCTCGAAGACATCCGTCATGACCTTCTCGATGACGCCGAAGACGTCCTCCTGCTCGACGAAGCTCATCTCGACGTCGAGCTGGTAGAACTCGCCCGGCGAGCGGTCGGCGCGGGAGTCCTCGTCGCGGAAGCAGGGCGCGATCTGGAAGTAACGGTCGAACCCCGCGATCATCAGCAGCTGCTTGAACTGCTGCGGCGCCTGCGGCAGCGCGTAGAACCTGCCGGGGTGCACGCGCGACGGCACCAGGAAGTCGCGGGCGCCCTCCGGGGAGGTCGCCGACAGGATCGGGGTCGCCAGCTCGTTGAAGCCCAGCGCGGTCATCTCGCGGCGGAGGAAGGAGATGACCTGGGTGCGCAGCATGATGTTGCGGTGCATGCGCGCGCGGCGCAGGTCGAGGAAGCGGTTGGTGAGCCGGGCCTCCTCGTTGGCGTTGTCCTCCGGGAAGACCGGGAAGGGCAGCGGGTCGGCGGCACCGAGTACCTCGAACGAGGAGACCTCGACCTCGACCTCGCCGGTCGGCAGCTCCGGGTTGACGTTCTCCGCACTGCGGGCGACGACCCGGCCGTCGACCCGGATCACGGATTCCTTCGACTGGCCGCTCAGCTGGTCGTACGCGGGCGAGCCGGGCCGGACGACCAGCTGCACGAGGCCGTAGTGGTCCCGGAGATCGACGAAGAGGATGCCGCCCAGATCACGGCGATTGTGCAGCCAACCGCTGAGGCGCACTTCGGCGTCTACGTCAGTGGCGCGCAGCTCACCGCAGGTGTGGGACCGGTACCGATGCATCGTTCGTCCAAGTCGTCGGATTCTGGGGATCAGGCCCCCATAGTCTACGGGCGCACGGAGGCCCGACCCCATTCGTATGATCGGCCCATACACTCATAAACTGTGGCAATGCGCATCGAGGACGTGCTCGCCGCTGTCGGGACGGGTGTGTGGCTGTGGGACAACGCCACCGATTCCGTGGAACTCGACGCGGTGGCCGCCGGGCTGCTCGGTCTGCCGCCGGAGCCGACCACCGCCACCTCAGGGGTCACCAGGGCCTGCTATCACGCCGCGGACTACGTCGAGATGGCGGCCGGGGTCGCCCTGTCGGTCGCCGAGGGCACGGTCTCGCACGCGACCCTGCGGGTGGTCCGCGAGGACGGCACGGTGGTGCGGACGGTGCTGACGCGCTCGTACGGAGTGCCCTCGGAGGAGGGCTGGCCGACCAAGATAGTCGGCACGGTGCAGGAGGTGCCCGGCCTGCCCGACGCCCATGGCGACCGCCCGGCCGGCTCGCCCGTCGCCCCGGCGGACTGGCAGCGGGCCCGCGAGGCCTTCCTCCTCGACGCCGGGCGGGCCCTCGCGGAGGCCGACAGCACGGCGGCCGTGCTGCGCGTCGCGGCGCACCTGTCCATGCCGGGCTTCTCGCCCGAGGGCCTGGCCGTCTTCGGGGTCGAGGGCGACCGGCTGTCGGTCATCGGCCACCACGGGCACAAGCCGGGCGACGAACTGCCGTTCATGGAGATGCCGCTGAGCACGGACTACCCGGCGGCGGTCGTGGTGCGCACCGGCCGCGCGGTGTATCTGCCCAGCCCGGAGGCGTACCAGGAGCAGTACCCGGCGACCTGGCCGCTGGCCAGGCCCTTCGGCCGCCAGTCGTGGGCCTTCGTGCCGCTGGTGGTGGCCGGGCGCACGATCGGCGCCTGGATGGCGGGCTTCCGCGATCCGGTGGCCTTCACGCCGGACGAGCGCTCGGTGCTGACGACCGTGGCGCGGATGCTCGCGCAGGCGCTGTCGCGGGCCCACCTCCAGGAGTCCGAGCGGGAACTGTCGGACGGCCTCCAGCGCACCATGCTGCCCTCGCGCGAGCCCGGCATCGAGGGCATGTCGGTGGCCGCCCGCTATGTGCCGACCGGCGGCGGGCTCCAGGTCGGCGGCGACTGGTACGACGTGATCGACCTCCCCTCGGGCCGCACCGCCCTGGTCATAGGCGACGTCCAGGGCCATGACGTACGGGCCGCAGGCCTCATGGGCCAGCTCCGGATCGCGCTGCGGGCGTACGCGGCCGAGGGGCACCGCCCGGACGCGGTGATGTCGCGGACCTCGCGCTTCCTGGCCGGGCTGACCGCCTCCGACTACCGCGACGACGACCGGTTCGCGACCTGCCTCTACATGGAGGTCGACCCGGCGACCGGCGCCCTGGACGTCGTACGCGCCGGGCACCCGGACCCCACGATCCGGCTCGCCGACGGCACCACGATCCTGCGCCGCACGGCGGGCGGCCTGCCGCTGGGCATCGCCCCGGACACCGACTACCCCACCACCCGCTTCACCCTGGAGCCCGGCGAGGTGCTGCTGCTGTGCACCGACGGGCTGATCGAGACCGGCGGCCACGACCTGGACACCGGCTGGAAGCGACTCAGCACGGTCCTGGAATCCTCCGCGGCCGACGACCTGGAAAACCTGGCCGACGCGGTCGTCGAGGTCGTCCACGGTCCTGCCTCGCACCACGTCACCGGCCCGCTCGCCGACCGCCGCGAGGACGACATCGCGCTGCTCCTGCTGCGCCGCGAGCCGGACGGCGCGACCTGCGCGGTGCCGCAGCGGAAGATCTTCCTCACCGTCTCGCAGTCCAGCCCCCGGCAGATCAGGGAGGCCCGGCACGAGATCCGCGCCGTGCTCCACGACTGGCAGGTGGCGGACCACGTCGACGTGGCCATGCTGCTGGTGTCCGAGCTGGTCACCAACGTCCTGCTGCACACCGACGAGGACGCCCTGCTGACCGCCCGCCTTCTCGGCATGCCCGGCGGCCGGCGCCTGCGCATCGACGTACACGACCGCAACGACGACATGCCGCACCGCCGCAACCCCGGCGAGATGGCCTCCTCGGGGCGCGGGCTGCTGCTGACCGAGACCCTGGCCGACGCGTGGGGCGTCGAGCCCCGCGGCGACGGCAAGGCCATCTGGTTCGAGCTGTACGAGCGGTAGTCAGCGGTAGTCTGGCCGCGTGTACGGCTACGACCAGAACGTGAACCCGCAGGGCGCCACACCACCGATGGCCGGGGGCATGCAGGGGGCAGGTTACCCCGAGCCCTCACCGCCATCCCTGGCCGACGCCGTGCGGGCCTTCACCACCGGCTCCCTGTCCGCCGAGGACTTCCAGGCGATCTTCGCCTCGTCCAAGGTCTACTGCCCGCGCGGTGACAACCCCGGCTTCCTGGCACTGCACGACACGCAGCAGCCGGTGATCCCGATGTTCACCTCGCTCAAGGAGCTGCGCCGCTACGCCGGCAAGGACTCCAAGTACTTCGTGATCACCGGCGCCGAGGTGCTGGACCTGCTGCCGACCGGATACGGCTTCGTCCTCGACATGGAGGGCCAGCACCGGATGGTCTTCGACGCCAAGGCCGTCGAGCAGATGGTCGACTTCACGATGCGCCGGATGTACGGCTAGCCGCCGTCGCATCGCGAACGGCCGGGAATACTTGGCGGAAGTTCATCCTTCAACTAAATTGAAGATGGAACATCCCGGAGTAGGAGGCACCCCATGCCCGCCGTGACCGTAGAGAATCCGCTCACCCTGCCACGCGTCCAGGCCCCCGCGGACGCGGCCCCGCGCCGCGCGCTCCAGGTGACCACCGCCCCCACCGGCTTCGAGGGCGAGGGCTTCCCCGTCCGCCGCGCGTTCGCGGGCATCGACTACAAGAACCTCGACCCGTTCATCATGATGGACCAGATGGGCGAGGTGGAGTACGCGCCCGGAGAGCCCAAGGGCACGCCCTGGCACCCGCACCGCGGCTTCGAGACCGTCACGTACATCATGGACGGCACCTTCGTTCACCAGGACTCGCACGGCGGTGGCGGCACCATCACCAACGGCGACACCCAGTGGATGACGGCCGGCTCCGGCCTGCTGCACATCGAGCAGCCGCCGGAGGAGCTCGTGGTCAGCGGCGGACTCTTCCACGGCCTGCAGCTGTGGGTGAACCTGCCGCGCCAGGACAAGATGATCGCCCCGAAGTACCAGGACATCCGCAGCGGCAACATCAAGCTGCTGGCCTCGGCGGACGGCGCTTCCCTGATCCGCGTCATCGCCGGCGAGGTGGGCGAGCACGCCGGTCCCGGTGCCACCCACACCCCGATCACCATGATCCACGCCTCCATCAGCCCCGGCGCCGAGCTGACCCTGCCCTGGCGCTCCGACTTCAACGCCCTGGCGTACGGACTCGCCGGGAGCGGCTTCGCGGGCCCGGAGGGGCGCCCCTTCCGGATGGGCCAGTCGGTCGTCTTCGGCCGCGGTGACTCGCTCACCGTCCGGGCCGACGAGACCCAGGAGTCCCGCAGCCCGAACTTCGAGGTCGTGCTGCTGGGCGGGCAGCCGATCCGCGAGCCGATGATGCAGTACGGCCCGTTCGTCATGAACACCCACGCCGAGCTGGCCCAGGCCTTCGACGACTTCCAGGCCGGCCGCCTGGGGTCGATCCCGGCCGGGGCCTGACCCACCCGAACTCCCGTGGCCCCGCCACGGGAGTTCCGTCACATCGTGACGGTTTGGGGTTGCGTCTTATTACCGACGGGTAGCATCATTACCAACCGGTAAGTGATAAAGCTGCGAGGACTGCGTACCCACACGTTCACGCCCTCCCCTCGACCCCGACGGAGCCGTCGCCATGGGCCACTACAAGTCAAACCTCCGCGACATCGAGTTCAACCTCTTCGAGGTGCTCGGCCGCGACAAGCTCTACGGCACCGGCCCCTTCGCCGAGATGGACGTGGAGACCGCCAAGGACATCCTGTCCGAGCTGGCCCGCCTCGCCGAGAACGAGCTGGCCGAGTCCTTCGCCGACACCGACCGCAACCCGCCGGTCTTCGACCCGGACACCAACACCGCGCCGGTCCCGGACACCTTCAAGAAGAGCTACCAGGCCTTCATGGACTCCGAGTACTGGCGCCTGGGCCTGCCCGAGGAGATCGGCGGCACCACCGCGCCGGCCACCCTTATCTGGTCGTACGCGGAGCTGATCCTCGGCTCCAACCCGGCGATCTGGATGTACTCCTCCGGCCCGGCCTTCGCCGGCATCCTCTACTCCGAGGGCAACGAGACCCAGAAGCACATCGCGAGCATCGCGGTCGAGAAGCAGTGGGGCTCCACCATGGTCCTCACCGAGCCGGACGCCGGCTCGGACGTCGGCGCGGGCCGTACGAAGGCCGTGGAGCAGGAGGACGGCTCCTGGCACATCGAGGGCGTCAAGCGCTTCATCACCTCGGGCGAGCACGACATGTCCGAGAACATCATCCACTACGTGCTGGCCCGCCCCGAGGGCGCCGGCCCCGGCACCAAGGGCCTGTCGCTCTTCATGGTCCCGAAGTACGAGTTCGACTTCGAGACCGGCGAGCTCGGCGCCCGTAACGGCGTCTACGCCACCAACGTCGAGCACAAGATGGGCCTCAAGGCCTCCAACACCTGCGAGATGACCTTCGGCGACCAGCACCCCGCCAAGGGCTGGCTGATCGGCGACAAGCACGACGGCATCCGCCAGATGTTCCGGATCATCGAGTTCGCCCGCATGATGGTCGGCACGAAGGCCATCGCCACCCTGTCGACGGGCTACCTCAACGCGCTGGAGTACGCCAAGGAGCGCGTCCAGGGCCCGGACCTCGCGCAGTTCATGGACAAGTCCGCGCCCAAGGTCACCATCACCCACCACCCCGACGTGCGGCGCTCCCTGCTGACGCAGAAGGCGTACGCCGAGGGCATGCGCGCCCTCGTCCTCCACACGGCCTCCGTCCAGGACGCGATCGCCGTCGCCGAGGCGGATGGGGACGAGTCTTCCGCCACGACCCTGCACGCGCTCAACGACCTGCTCCTGCCGATCGTCAAGGGCTACGGCTCCGAGAAGTCGTACGAGCAGCTCGCCCAGTCCCTGCAGACCTTCGGCGGCTCCGGCTACCTGCAGGAGTACCCGATCGAGCAGTACATCCGGGACGCCAAGATCGACACCCTCTACGAGGGCACCACCGCCATCCAGGGGCAGGACTACTTCTTCCGGAAGATCGTCCGCAACCAGGGCGCTGCCCTGACCGCCCTCTCCGAGGAGATCAAGAAGTTCCTCGCCGAGGCCGTCGGCGGCGAGGAGCTGGCCCCCGCCCGCGAGCAGCTCGCCAAGGCCGCCGTGGACCTGGAGGCGATCGTCGGCACCATGCTGACCGACCTCGCCGGCACCGAGCAGGACGTCAAGAACATCTACAAGGTCGGCCTCAACGGCACCCGCCTGCTGCTCACTTCGGGCGACGTCGTGGTCGGCTACCTGCTCCTCAAGGGTGCCGCCGTCGCAGCCGAGAAGCTGGCCGCCGGCGCCTCCGCCAAGGACGTCGCCTTCTACACCGGCAAGATCGCCGCCGCGAAGTTCTTCGCCGCGAACATCCTGCCGCTGGTCTCCGTCCAGCGCTCCATCGCCGAGAACGTCAGCCTCGACGTCATGGAGCTCCCGGAGGAGGCGTTCTGAGGACGCCCTCCCGTCAGCAGTTCACCGAAGGCCCCCGTTCCGGCGGGGGCCCTCGGCGTCTCAGGGCCGCCGTCCACGCCACGGCGTGCGGTTCCGGCCCGGTGCGTACCTATCCTTGACCCCATGAACGCGCACCCCCACTTCGACCGCACCCACACCGACGACCTGGCGGCTTTCATCACCGCCAGCCCGTCGCAGTACCACGCGGTCGCGAGTTCCGCCGAGCGCCTGGAGAAGGCGGGATTCCGCCAGGTCAGCGAGACCGAGGCCTGGGACGGCGAGACCGGGGGGAAGTACGTGCTGCGCGGTGGCGCGATCATCGCCTGGTACGTGCCGGCCGATGCCCGGCCCGAGACGCCCTTCCGGATCGTCGGGGCGCACACCGACTCCACGAACCTGCGGGTCAAGCCGGTGCCCGACACCGCCTCGTACGGGTGGCGGCAGATCGCGGTGGAGGTCTACGGGGGAGCGCTGCTCAACACCTGGCTCGACCGCGATCTGGGGCTCTCGGGCCGGATCGTGCTGCGGGACGGCAGCACCCGGCTGATCAACGCCGACCGGCCGCTGCTGCGGGTCCCGCAGCTCGCCGTCCACCTCGACCGGGGCGTCAACGAGAACGGCCTCACCCTCGACAAGCAGCGGCACATGCAGCCCGTGTGGGGCCTCGGCGGCCACGACGAGGGTGCGCTGGTGCGGCTGATGGCCGAGGAGGCCGGGGTGGAGCCGGGCGAGGTGGTCGGCTGGGACCTCATGACGCACGACGTCCAGCCCCCGGCCTACCTCGGCCGCGACCGCGAGTTCCTCGCCGCCGGCCGGCTGGACAACCTGCTGTCCGTGCACGCCGGCACCGCCGCCCTGGCCGCCGCTGCCGCCGGGCGCCCGGAGCTGCCGTACATCCCGGTCCTCGCCGCCTTCGACCACGAGGAGACCGGCAGCGAGTCCGACACCGGCGCCGGCGGCCCGCTGCTCGGCAACGTCCTGGAGCGCTCCGTCTTCGCACGTGGGGGCTCCTACGAGCACCGGGCCCGCGCCCTGGCCGGCACCGTGTGCGTCTCCGCCGACACCGGCCACGCCGTCCACCCCAACTACGCCGAGAAGCACGACCCCACGCACCGGCCGATGCCCAACGCCGGCCCCATCCTCAAGGTCAACGTCAGCCAGCGGTACGCCACCGACGGCACCGGCCGAGGCATCTTCGCCACCGCCTGCGACAAGGCCGGGGTGCCGCTGCAGGCCTTCGTCTCCAACAACGCCATGCCGTGCGGCACGACCATCGGCCCGATCACGGCCGCCCGGCTCGGCATCACGACGGTGGACGTCGGCGTACCGATCCTGTCCATGCACTCCGCGCGCGAGCTGTGCGGAGTGGCGGATCCGTACCTGCTGGCGAGCGCGCTGAAGGCCTTCCTCGAGGGCTGAGCCGATCGGATCTGTCGCGATGTCACGATCGTGTCGTCACACGACTGTTGAGAACCTCCCGGATGATGGTGATCAACGCACACAGCGCCATCACACCTCGGGGGACCCATCATGCGACTGCTTCACGCTGCCGCCGCCTTGACCGCCACGTCCGCGCTGGCCCTGACGCTCACCGCCTGCGGCGGGAACGACAGCGGCAGCAGCGCGAGCGACCAGTCGTCCGCGCCCGCGTCGACGCCCACGGCCTCCGCCGCAGGCTCCGCGCCGGCGGACAACGCGGCCGCCACCACGGACCCGGGCAGCAGCACGGGCACCGGCACCGGCACCGGCACGAGCAGCACCCGCTGCCACACCGCCGGGCTGACGTTCTCCTTCGGCCCCGGCGACGGCACCGTGAGCAGCTCCGACGACCAGCAGAAGCTGGCCGTCGTCCTGAAGAACAAGGGCTCCGCCACCTGCACCCTCCAGGGCTTCCCCGGGGTGGACCTGAAGTCCGCCGACGGCTCCTGGTCACTGGTCCGCAGCAGCGTGACGCCCAAGAAGGCCACCCTGGCGCCCGGCAACAGCGCGACGTTCATCATCTCCTACCTCCCGTGGACCAAGGGCAGCGGCACCGAGTTCAAGGCCACGTCGGTCGTCGTCACCCCGCCGAACGAGACCACCTCGGCCACCCTGACCTGGCCCGGCGGCAGCGTTCTGCTGCAGGACGGCGCCACGCACCCGGGCACGTACACCGGGCCCATCGGCGGCTGAGTCCCCCAACACCCCCCTGCTGCGCCGACCTCCGGCGGCCGACCGGGACACCGCCGGCTCCACTGCGTAGGCCCACCGCACGGGGTAGGCGAAGCCCCACAAGCCTGTAGGGCCAACCCAGTTCGGAGGCGGACAACATGGGCATCGGCGGTTGCATCGGACCCATCTCTCACGCCGCCCTCGCACCGCTTCGCGGGCTTCGGGACGGCTGCGCCGACCTCCGGCGGCCGACCGGGACACCGCCGGCTCCACTGCGTAGGCCCACCGCACGGGGGTAGGCGAAGCCCCACAAGCCTGTAGGGCCAACCCAGTTCGGAGGCGGACAACATGGGCATCGGCGGTTGCATCGGTCTGATCGCGGTGGGGGCCATCCTCACATTCGCGACAGACTGGCACATGGCCGGAGTCAATCTCGATCTCGTCGGCCTGATCATGATGGCGGTCGGCGCGATCGGACTGGCCGCGTACATCAGCATCTTCAAGAAGCGGAGGGTCGTCGAACCCATGCCGGTGATGGATGAGCGCGCCCGGAACTACCCGCACGTCTGACGGCACGTCCGACTAGGCGTCAAGCCCGGCCAGTACGAGCGCGAGGCGCGTGTCGCCTCCCTCGGTGATCCGGACCGGGACGCCCCAGTCCTGCTGGTGGACGTGGCAGGCGGGGTACTCGTTGGCGGGGTCGTCGTCGCAGGACGCGGCCATCGCCGAGACATGCAGAACCCCTTCCGCGATGCTGTCGTCGATGACCAGCTCGCGGCTCAGATCCGTACCCTTGCCGGCGCCCTGGGCGAGCAGCCCGGGTGGCGTGGAGCTGACGAGCAGCCGGGTCGAGGGACCGTAGCGCTCGTCCAGCTTCTGGCCCGCCGGGGCGTGGAAGACCACGTCCAGACGGAGGGTGCCCGGCGCGACGTCGGTCGCGGGCCGCTGGGTGCGGTGCGCGGCGGCGTCGACCTGGACGGCCTCCTCCGGGAGCCGGAGCCGGGTGAGCCGGTGGCGGGCGGATTCGACGACCACGATCTCCTCGCCGTCCAGCACCGCGTCGGACGGCTCGCGCAGATCCGTGGCCAGGGTGGTGACCTCGCCGGTGGCGGGGTCGTACCGCCGCAGCGCGTGGTTGTACGTGTCCGAGACCGCGACCGAGCCGTCCGGCAGCGCCGTGACGCCCAACGGGTGCTGGAGCAGCGCCTGTCCGGCGGCGCCGTCCCGGTGGCCGAAGTCGAAGAGGCCGGTGCCGACGGCCGTGTGGACGGTGAGGTCGCGGTCGACGTACCGCAGCGCGCTCGTCTCGGAGTCGGCGACCCAGAGCCGGTCCTCGGTGGCCGCCAGCCCTGACGGCTGCGCGAACCACGCCTCGGCCGCCGGCCCGTCGACCAGGCCCTCGTTGGTCGTACCGGCCGCCACCTCGACGGTCCCGGAAGCCGGGTCGTACGTCCAGAGCTGGTGCACGCCCGCCATCGCGATCCACACCTTGCCGCCCCACCACGCGACGTCCCACGGCGAGGACAGGTCCACCTCGCGGGCGGGCCCGGCGGTCGGTGAGCCCTGCCACCACTGCCGGCCGGTCCCGGCGACCGTCTCGACGTCACCGGTGGCGGGGTCGTAGGTCCTGAGGGAGTGGTTCACCGTGTCGGCGACGATCACCCTGCCGTCCGGCAGCAGCGCGAGCCCCTGCGGCTCGTTGAAGGTGCCGCTGCCGCCGATCCGCCGTACGACGGTCTCCGCGTCCGGCTCGAGCTCGACCAACTGGTGCCGCGTCGTGTCGGACACCAGGAAACCGCCCGACGGCAGCCGCACCGCCTTGCCCGGGAAGCGCAGGTCCGTCGCCACCGGCTCCGGCGGCACGTACGGGCCGTCGCCGCGCCGCAGCGTGCCCTTCGCCGCGTGTTCGGTCTCCAGCTCACTGATCAGCGTCTCCAGGGCGTGCGCGTGCCCCTCCCCGGAGTGCTGGGCGACCACATACCCCTCCGGGTCGATCACGGTCAGCGTCGGCCAGGCCCGTACGGCGTACTGCTTCCACGTCGCCAGCGCCGGGTCGTCCAGCACGGGGTGGTGCACGCCGTACCGCTCGACCGCGTCCACCACGGCCCGGTGGTCGGCCTCGTGCACGAACTTCGGCGAGTGGACGCCGACGATCACCACGGTGTCCCGGTGCTTCTCCTCCAGCTCGCGCAGCTCGTCCAGGACGTGCAGACAGTTGACGCAGCAGAAGGTCCAGAAATCCAGGATGACGATCGATCCCCGCAGGTCCGCGAGGGTCAGTTCCTTACCGCCGGTGTTCAGCCAGCCGCCCTCGCCGATCAGCTCGGGGGCCCGGACGCGTGCACGTGTAGCCATGTATCCATCCAACCTCATCCCGCTGGGTAGGCATTCCCCCATGAAATATCTGGTTCGCGAGAAGATCTTCGCCCTCGGCGACGACTACTGGATCGAGGACGAGCACGGCAGTCGCGCCTTCTACGTGGACGGCAAGGTGCTGCGCCTGCGCGACACCCTGGAGCTCCAGGACCCGGACGGGACCGTCCTCGCTGTCATCCGCAAGAAGCTGGTCAGCCTGCGGGACGCGATGACCGTGGAGCGGGACGGCGAGGAGCTGTTCACCGTCAGGAAGAAGCGGCTGACGCTGCTGCGGGACGCGTATCGGGCGAAGCTCGCGAGCGGCGAGGAGCTCGAGATCCGCGGGGACATCATCGACAAGGAGTTCGACATCGAGTACGAGGGCGAGAGGCTGGCCCGGATCAGCCGGAAGTGGTTCCGGGTCCGGGACACGTACGCCATCGATGTGGAGCGGGAGGACGCGGACGCGGCGGTGCTCATCGCGGTCGCGGTGTGCGTGGACCGGCTCAGCGAGGCGGAGCAGGGCGAGGAGGAGTAGGCAGCCCCAGCAGGCGGTCCCGCAGGACGGGGAAGTCGGCGCGCGTCTTGGCGACGAGGGCGGGGTCGAGGTCGACGGTGAGGACCTCCTCGTCGTGGCCGGCCTCCGCGAGGACGGCGCCCCAGGGGTCGACGGCGATGCTGTGGCCGGCGAGCCGGAGCCCGGCGTGGGTGCCGGCGGTACCGACGGCGAGGACGTAGGCCTGGGATTCGACGGCGCGGGCGCGGGCCAGGAGGGTCCAGTGCTCGCGGCGGCGTTCGGGCCAGCCGGCCGGGATGACGAGGATTCCCGCGCCGGCGTCGACGAGCAGCCGGAAGAGCTCGGGGAAGCGCAGGTCGTAGCAGGTCGCGAGGCCGAGGACGGCGCCGCCGGGCAGCTCGGCCGTGACGATCGTCTCCCCCGCCGACATGAGGGCGGCCTCGCCGGTGTCGAAGCCGAAGCGGTGGATCTTGCGATATGTGTGCCGCAGCTCACCGTCGGGCGAGAAGAGCAGCGAGGTGTTGTAGATCGCACCGTCGGACGTGCGCTCGGGGATCGAACCGGCGTGCAGCCAGACGCCCGCGTCCAGCGCGGCGGCCGACATGACCTCTGCCGTGCGGCCGTCGACGGGCTCCGCCTCGGCGCTGAACAGGTCTGCCGCGAAGGCTCCCACGGTCCATAGTTCGGGGAGAACGACCAGGTCAGCACCCACTTGCCCGCGCACGAGTTCGGCGACCCGCTCGCGCCGGGCTTCGACCGTTTCGGCCGGGTCCACGTCGATCTGGATCAGAGAAACGCGCACGGTACCACCGTCCCTGAGCTTCGTACCTGCATGCAGGCCTACGATCGTCACACGAAAGCACTCCCGTGGTGTCACTGCGCAGCGTAATTTAGGCGCACACCACTACGACCGCGTCCGACCGTCGAGGGGTCCCGTGACCGTCCACAGCAAGCTCCAGCCGTACATCGACGCCTGGACCCACTCCATAGAATCCATATCCGAACTGGTCAGCCCCCTCGCCGAAGGCGAGTGGAACCGGCCCACCGCGTGTCCCTACTGGTCGGTGCGCGATGTCGTGTCGCACGTCATCGGTCTGGAGTGCGAGCTGCTCGGCGATCCGCGCCCCATCCACACGCTGCCGATAGACCTCCGCCACATCCACAGCGAGTTCGCGCGCTACATGGAGGTGCCGGTCGACAAGCGGCGCCACCACACCGCGCCGGAGATGACCGGCGAGCTGGAGTACACGATCATCCGCCGGTCCCGTCAGCTGCGGAACGAGTCGCGCGAGCCCGACACGACCGTACGCAGCCCGGGCTACGGCGACACGACCCTCGAAAACCTGCTGTGGCAGCGCGTGTTCGACGTCTGGGCGCACGAGCAGGATCTGCGCCGCGCGCTGGGCAAGCCGGGCAACCTGGACTCCCCCGCGGCCGGCTACGCCCGCGACTGGCTGCTGGCCGCGATGCCGAAGACGGTCGCCAAGGACGCGGGCGCCAAGCCCGGTTCCGCCGTGGTCATCGACGTCCACGGGCCGGTGGAGTTCATGCGTACGGTCCGGGTCGACGACCAGGGGCACGGCACGATAGACGGCAGTGTGTCGCTGGGCCCGGCCGTGACGCTGACCACGGACTGGGAGACGTTCGTCCGGCTGGCCTGCGGCCGGGTGCGGCCGCAGGCGGTCGCCGATCACGTCAAGGTCGAGGGCGACGAGGCCCTGGCGGAGCGGATCCTCGCCCACATCGCCGTCACGCCGTAGGACACTTCAGGCGTTCACGTCCCTCAGGTGCCGGCGGGGACGTGAACGCTCTCCACGCGGCTGACCGCCACCCGCTGCCGCTCCAGCCGGGCGGCACGGCCGCGCAGTCGCAGGATCTGGGTGACTCCCAGGGCCTGGAGGACGAAGACGCTGGACCAGGCGACGCGGTAGTTGTCGCCGGTGGCGTCCAGCAGCACGCCGATCGCGAGCAGCGTCAGCATGGAGGCCGTGAAGCCGCCGATGTTGACGATGCCGGTGGCCGTACCGAAGCGCTCGGGCGGGTTGGCCGGGCGGGCGAAGTCGAAGCCGATCATCGAGGCGGGCCCGCAGGAGCCGAGCACCACGCAGAGCAGGAGCAGCAGCCACAGCGGGGCATGCGCCTGCGGCCAGGCCAGGACCAGCGCCCACATCGCCGCCGTGGCGCCGATCACGCCGAGCGCGAGCGGCATCCGCGCCCCGTGGTGGCGGCCGATGACCTGGCCGAAGAGCATCCCGAAGACCATGTTGGCGATCACGACCACGGTCAGCAGCGTGCCGGCCGCCTCCCGCGACATGCCCTGCGCCTCGACCAGGTACGGCAGCCCCCACAGCAGCAGGAACACCATCGCGGAGAACTGCGTGGTGAAATGGACCCACATCCCCAGCCGCGTCCCCGGCTCCCGCCAGGCCAGCGCGATCTGCCGCTTCACATAGCCCGCGCCGAGGTGGTCGGCGGGCGCCGGCTCGAAGCCCTCGGGGTGATCCTTCATGAACAGCAGCACCAGTACGAGGACCAGCGCACCGCCCAGCGCCGTCCCCACGAAGGTCGGCGTCCACCCGGCCGAGTGCAGCAGCCTGGCCAGCAGCACCGTGCTCATCAGGTTGCCCGCCACCCCGAACAGCGCCGCGCCCTGCGCGATCATCGGCCCGCGCCGCGCCGGGAACCACCGCGAGCCCAGCCGCAGCACGCTCACGAAGGTCATGGCGTCACCGCAGCCCAGCACCGCGCGGGCGGCCAGCGCCATTCCGTACGAGTGCGACAGCGCGAAGCCGAGCTGGCCGACCGTGAACAGGACGATGCCGATGGTCAGGACGCGCTTGGTGCCGAGCCGGTCCACCATGAGGCCGACGGGTATCTGCATGCCGGCGTAGACCAGGAGTTGGAGGATCGAGAAGGTCGAGAGGGCGGAGGCGCCGATGTGGAAGCGCGTCGCCGCGTCGATGCCGGCCACGCCGAGGCTGGTGCGGTGGACGACGGCCACCATGTAGACCAGGGTGCCGATGGACCAGACGGCGACGGCCTGCCGGCCGCCGGGCGGCTCTTCGGTCGTGCCGGCGCTCACAGCTCGCCCCGGGCGAGGAAGTTGACCCAGCTGACGTGCCGCTCGACCAGGGTGAGGGCGGCGCCGGTGTCCCCGGCCCGCAGCGCTTCGAGGATCTCCGTGTGTTCCGCGATGTTCTTGGCGATCCGGTCCGGCTCCGCGTTCATCGTCGCCACCCCCATCCGTAGCTGACGATCCCTCAACTGGTCGTAGAGCTGGGCCAGAATCCTGTTCCCGCCCGCCCGCACGATCTCCGCGTGAAAGGACCGGTCCGCGACCGCGAACGCCGCCAGGTCGCCAGCCGCCGCATGGGTCCGCTGTTCCTCCAGCAGTTCTTCGAGCCGCGCCGCGAGCTGCGGGGACGCCGGCGCGACCTTCTCCGCCGCATGCAGCTCCACCAGCAGCCGGGTCTCCACGACGTCGGCGATCTCCTGCGCCGACACCGGCAGCACGAGTGCGCCCTTCTTCGGGTAGAGCTTCAGCAGCCCTTCCGCCTCCAGCCGCAGCAGCGCCTCGCGCACGGGGGTGCGCGAGACGCCTACGGCCTCGGCCAGTTCGCCCTCGCTCAGGAGCGTCCCGCCCTCGTAGCGGCGGTCGAGAACGGCCTGCTTGACGTGGGTGTAGACGCGCTCGGCGGCCGGCGGCTGCTTGGCGATCGTGGTCGTGTTCGTACCGGTGGAATCCATGATGAGCACATCATAGATACAAGATGGGTACCGGGTCAGTCGCCGTCCGCGATACGGACCGGCATCACGAGCGAGAAGGAGTCGTCCCGGTCGGGGAGCCGGATGGCCAGCGGGCTGATCGGGCCACCCAGCTCCAGGACGAGCTGCTCACGGCCCCCTGCGGCAAGGGCGTCGAGCAGGAAGTCCCGGTTGACGCCGATCCCTTCAGCAGCCTTGTCGGCGACCACGAGGCTGCCGTCCGGCGTGACGGTGAGGACGCGGACGGCCTCGGAGCCGGCGGCCAGGGAGTCACGGAGGGCTGCCGCCTCGACGGTGACGCGGTGGACGGCGTCGTCGAGCCTGGTGAGGCGGCGGTAGTCCGGATAGTCGTGGTCCAGCCGCACCCCGGTGGCCTTGCCGCCGGCCGCCTCGGCGGTGATCCGGTCGCCGTCGAAGCCCACTTCGGCCGCGCCGGCCCCGTCCAGCAGGGCCCGGATCTCGTTGGCCAGCGCGGTCGGCACGATCACGCTCAGCGCCTCGGCGTCGGCGGGCTCCACCGGCACCCGCGCCACCGCGAGCCGGTAGCGGTCGGTGGCGACCAGCGTCAGCACGCCGCCTTCCACGTCGAACAGCACGCCGCCCAGCGACGGCAACTCCGGGTCGGTGCTCGCCGCAAAGCGCACGGCGTCCAGGGCCGCCGCCAGTTCCGGTGCGGGGATGGTCAGTCGGGTCATCTTGTGTGCCTCCGGTGCGAGTAGGGCTCGTACGGTGGAGAGCTCACGCCGCGCGTCGGCCAGACCGTCCTCGAGGCGCCGCACATGCGCGTCGAGCAGCCCGCGTACGGCCTCCGGATCCGCCGCCCGCTCCGCCAGCACCCGCCGGATCTCCGGCAGCGGCATCCCCACCCGGCGCAGCCGCGCGACCAGCCGGGCGTCGGGCAACTGCTCGTCGCCGTACCAGCGATAGCCACTCCGCGGGTCCGTCCAGGCCGGCGTCAGCACCCCGGCCCCGTCGTAGAACCGCAGCGCACTGACGGACAACCCGCTGTCGCGGGCCAACTCGCCGATGCTGCGCATGTCGCTCTCCATGGGGAGGACTCTGGGGGCTCGACAAGGTCGAGGGTCAAGCGCCTCAAGGGTGCAGGCTACCCACCACCTCGGCGGTGGCGGTGATGCCGGAGGCGATGGTGGGCGCGAGGCTGGTGCCGGAGAGGCAGAACCCGAGCAGGACGCAGAGCAGGGCGTGCGAGAACTTGAGGGCCTTGCTGCGGAGCAGGACAAGGGCCAGGACCAGGAGCAGCAGGACCACGGAGATCGATACGGCCACGGCGATACCTCCCGAAGGGTTTCTCCGTACATATCCGCACGAATCACCCGCAGGGTGGTGGAGCCACGCGTGACGCGGGGCCCGGACGTGTGTACGTCCGGGCCCCGCGCTGTCGCTAGGCCCAGGTCATGAGGCGCTTGGGGTATTCCAGGATCGCCGCCGTGTCGGCGAGGACCTTGGAACCCAGCTCGCCGTCGACGAGGCGGTGGTCGAAGGAGAGGGCGAGGGTGGTGACCTGGCGGGGCTTGACCTTGCCCTTGTGGACCCAGGGCTGTTCCTTGACGGCGCCGAAGGCGAGGATCGCGGATTCGCCGGGGTTGAGGATGGGAGTGCCGGTGTCGACGCCGAAGACGCCGACGTTGGTGATGGTGACGGTGCCGCCCTGCATGTCGCCAGGGGAGGTGCGGCCCTCGCGGGCGGTGGCGACGAGTTCGCCGAGGGCGGCGGCCAGTTCGGGCAGGGTCTTGGCGTGGGCGTCCTTGATGTTGGGGACGATGAGCCCGCGCGGGGTGGCGGCGGCGATGCCGAGGTTGACGTAGCCCTTGTGGACGATCTCCTGGCGGGCCTCGTCCCAGGCGGCGTTGACGTCCGGGTTGCGGCGGATCGCGACCAGCAGCGCCTTGGCGACCAGCAGCAGAGGGCTGACCTTGAGCCCGGCGAAGGCCGGGTCGGCCTTGAGCTCCTGGACGAGCCGCATGGTGCGGGTGATGTCGAAGGTCACGAACTCCGTCACATGCGGGGCCGTGAAGGCGCTGGCCACCATCGCGGCGGCCGTGGCCTTGCGTACGCCCTTGATCGGCACCCGGGTCTCCCGCGCCGACGGCTGGACGGAGGTGACCGGCTCGGGCACGACAGGCGAAGCCACGGACGCCGGGGCGGGCACCGCCGGGGCGAGAGCGGCCTGGACGTCCTCGCGGGTGATGACGCCGCCCGGGCCGGTCGGGGTGACGCCGGCCAGGTCCACGCCGAGGTCCTTGGCGAGCTTGCGCACCGGCGGCTTGGCCAGCGGGCGGGGCTCGGTCACGCCGGCGTGGCCGTTCAGCTCGGGACCGGCCTTGGCCTGGGCCGGCACCGCGGCCTTCTTGCGCGGGCGGCGCTTGGTCGAGGACGCGGCGACGCCGTAGCCGACCAGCACCGGCTGCCGCTTCGGCGCCTCCGGCTCGGGCGGCTTCACGGCCACGGGCTCGGCCACCGGCTCGGCCGCCGAGGCCGCCGGGGCCGCCTGGACCACCGGCTCGGCGGCCGGGGCCGACTCCTCGGCCGGGGCGCCCGGGTCGGTGTCGACGGCGATGATCACCGTGCCGACGTCCACCGTGTCGCCCTCGCCGAAGTGCAGCTCGTGCACGACGCCGTCGAAGGGGATGGGCAGTTCCACGGCGGCCTTGGCGGTCTCGACCTCGCAGACGACCTGGCCGTCGGTGACGGGGTCGCCGGGCTTGACGTACCACTTGAGGATCTCTGCCTCGGTGAGTCCTTCGCCCACGTCGGGCATCTTGAACTCGCGGAAGCGCTGTGCAGTCACGGTCGTCACAACCCTCTCCTAGTACGCCAGCGCGCGGTCGACGGCATCGAGTACCCGGTCAAGCCCTGGCAGGTACTCCTCCTCCAGCCGGGCCGGCGGGTAGGGGGCGTGGAAGCCGCCGACCCGTAGCACCGGTGCCTGCAGGTGGTAGAAGCACCGCTCGGTGATCCGGGCCGCGAGCTCGGCACCCATGCCGAGGAAGACCGGGGCCTCGTGCACTGTCACCAGGCGTCCGGTCTTCTGCACCGACGCCTGGAGGGTGTCGAAGTCCACCGGCGACAGTGACCGCAGGTCCACGACCTCAAGGCTACGGCCCTCCTCGGCGGCCGCGGCAGCGGCCTCGAGGCAGACCTTCACCATCGGCCCGTACGCGGCCAGGGTGAGGTCCGTGCCGTCGAGCACCGTACGGGCGGTGTGCAGCGGGGCCGGGATGGCGGTGGGGTCGACCTCGCCCTTGTCCCAGTAGCGCCGCTTGGGCTCGAAGAAGATGACCGGGTCGTCGCAGTCGATGGCCTGCTGGAGCATCCAGTAGGCGTCCTGCGGGTTCGAGGGGGAGACCACCTTGAGGCCCGGGATGTGCGCGAACAGCACCTCGGGGGACTCGGAGTGGTGCTCGACCGCGCCGATGCCGCCCGCGTACGGGATGCGGATGACCACCGGCAGCTTGATCTTGCCGAGCGCACGGGCGTGCATCTTGGCGAGCTGGGTGACGATCTGGTCGTACGCGGGGAAGACGAAGCCGTCGAACTGGATCTCCACCACCGGCCGGTAGCCGCGCAGGGCCAGGCCGATGGCGGTGCCGACGATGCCGGACTCGGCGAGCGGGGTGTCGATGACCCGGTTCTCGCCGAAGTCCTTCTGCAGGCCGTCCGTGATGCGGAAGACACCGCCGAGCTTTCCGATGTCCTCGCCCATGAGGACGACCTTGGGGTCGGTCTCCAGGGACTTGCGCAGTGCCTCGTTCAGGGCCTTGGCGATGGTCATGGTCGTGGTCGCCATGTCAGTGGCCCTCCTCGAAGGTCGCGAGGTAGTCGGCGAACTGCGCCCGCTCCTCGTCGACGAGCGCGTGCCCGTCCGCGTAGACGTTCTCGAAGATCGCCATCGTGTCCGGGTCCGGCATGGTGCGTACGGCCTCGCGGACCCGCTTGCCCAGGGCCTCGCTCTCCGCCTCGATGCCGGCGAGGTAGGCCTCGTCGGCCAGGCCTTCCTTCTCCAGGTAGGTCCTCAAACGAAGGATCGGGTCCTTGCGTTCCCACTGCTCCCGCTCCTCGTCCAGGCGGTAGCGGGTGGGGTCGTCGGAGGTGGTGTGCGCGCCCATGCGGTAGGTGAAGGCCTCCACCAGCATCGGGCCCTGCCCGCTGCGGGCGTGCTCAAGGGCCGCCTTGGTGACCGCCAGCACCGCCAGCACGTCGTTGCCGTCCACCCGGACGCCCGGGAAGCCGAAGCCGGCCGAGCGCTGGTAGATCGGGACGCGGGTCTGCTTCTCGGTGGGCTCGGAGATCGCCCACTGGTTGTTCTGGCAGAAGAACACCACCGGCGCGTTGTAGACGGCGGCGAAGGTGAAGGCCTCGGCGACGTCGCCCTGGCTGGAGGCGCCGTCCCCGAAGTACGCGATGACGGCGGAGTCCGTGCCGTCCATGGCCGCGCCCATCGCGTAGCCCGTGGCGTGCAGCGTCTGCGAGCCGATCACGATCGTGTAGAGGTGGAAGTTGTTCTCGTTGGGGTCCCACCCGCCGTGGTTCACCCCTCGGAACATCCCCAGCAGATTCGCCGGGTCCACCCCGCGGCACCAGGCGACGCCGTGCTCGCGGTACGTCGGGAAGACGTAGTCGTCGGGGCGGGTGGCCCGGCCCGAACCGATCTGTGCGGCCTCCTGGCCCAGCAGCGAGGCCCACAGGCCCAGCTCCCCCTGCCGCTGCAGGGAGGTGGCCTCGGCGTCGAAGCGACGGGTCAGCACCATGTCCCGGTACAGGCCCCGCAGCTCGTCAGGGCTCAGGTCGATGGAGTACTCACTGTGCTGGACGCGCTCGCCCTCAGGGGTCAGCAGCTGTACGAGTTCCGGCTCGCCAGTGCCCCCACGGCGCTTCGCGCCGCCGCGGGTACCCGTGCCCGTACGGGGCGTACGGGGCTTCGCGGCAGTGCTCTTCACGCTCACGCTTCGCTCCTCCGTCTGTCCGGCCCCCGGGATCCGCCGGTGGCCAGTGCGGCTCCTACCCGCCTCGACACGGCGCACGGGGTGTGTGCGGCACGGCCGAGCCGGGAGTGTTGTCTCGCCCCGGCAGGCAGCCCTGCAAAACGAACGTTACCCACACCTTCCGCTTTCGCGCGAAGAGTGTCTTACCTGCGGTTTTGCTTGGATTTCCTAGTAAATCGAGGTTCTCGCAAGGTTCTCGCAGGCCAACCGTGGGTCACCGGGACAACCGCACGGTATCCCGAGGACTCGAAGCTGCGTAAGAGGCCAGGGGATCGAATCCTGTGCGAGGCTGAGATAGTGAGCGAACAGGGCGGAAACACTCCAAACGGAGCAGACGGGGTCATCAGGGTTTTCCTCCTCGACGACCACGAAGTCGTCCGCCGTGGTGTCCACGAGTTGCTCTCCTCCGAACCCGACATCACCGTCGTCGGCGAGGCAGGCACCGCGGCCGAGGCGCTCGCCCGGATCCCCGCCGCCCGGCCCGACGTCGCCGTCCTCGACGTACGGCTCCCGGACGGCAGCGGCGTCGAGGTCTGCCGCGACATCCGCTCCCGGGAACCGTCGACCAGGTGCCTCATGCTCACCTCCTACGCCGACGACGAGGCGCTTTTCGACGCCATCATGGCGGGCGCCGCTGGATACGCGCTCAAGGACATCCGCGCCAGCGACCTCGTCGGCGCCGTCCGCGACGTCGCCGCCGGCAAGTCCCTCCTCGACCCCGTCGCCACCGCCCGCGTCCTCGAACGCCTCCGCACCGGCACCCCCGAGCCCGAGCCCGCCATCGCCGGCCTCACCGACCAGGAACGCCGCATCCTCGACCTCATCGGCGAAGGCCTCACCAACCGCCAGATCGGCGAACGCCTCCACCTCGCCGAGAAGACCGTCAAGAACTACGTCTCCTCCCTGCTGGCCAAGCTCGGCATGGAGCGCCGCACCCAGGCCGCGGCCTACGTCGCCCGTACGCGGGCCGAGCGCGGCCGATAGCGTCACTCGGGTTGTGGGTAGGCCGTCCTCCCCCAGCTAGACGCTGGGAGGTGCCCCCAAGGCGAGCGAAGCGAGGTGGGGGTCCCCCCGGCCGAAGGCTGGGGGTGGGGGCACCTCCCAAAGGAAGCTTTGGGGGAGGCTGGCACAACCCGACCACGGGCGTGCAGCCGACCACGAGACGGGACCAAGGACCCACCGGACAGGGGGCCGGAGCCCCTGTTCCGGCAGCGCTGGCACACCGCACGGTGGACGCATGCCCACCGACCCCGAGCGCGAGGCGGCCCTCGCGATGCTGGCCGCAGTGCCCTACGGACGCCTCGCCCTGACCCGCGGAGCGCTGCCGTACGTAGCCGTGGCGCGGCATGTCGTGGCCGACGGACAGATCATCCTCCGTACACACCGGGGCTGGGGCGTCCACCGGGCGGGCGACGGCGCGGTGGTCGCGTACGTGGCCGACAACACGGCGACCGCGCAGCCGGACGCGTGGGTGGCGCACATCACCGGGACCGCGAGCGCGTTCACGCCCACCGAGGCGCAGTGCGAGCTCTTCGGGGGGCTGCCGGTGTCGGCGGACGGGGAGCCGTTCGAGCCGGCGTACCTGCGGATCGAACCGAGGTACGCGAGCTCGTATCGCGTATACCGCGCGGAAGGGTGAGCCGCGTGATCTACCATCGGCCGGGTGATCGGGAGCACGGCGACGGCGCCGCCCACCGGCGAAACGCTGGACGCGCTGCTGCGCCGCTACGAGAACGCCGGCGCCCCGCTGTCCTGTGAGCCCGTCGCCGAGGGCCTGCTGAACCGCGGCTACCACCTGGCGACCACCCGGGGCCGTTTCTTCCTCAAGCTGTACGTGGACTCCGCCACCGCCGACCGCTCGGTCATCGCCCGTCAACACCGGGCCACCCAGCGCCTCGACGAGCTGGGGCTGCCCGTCGCGCCGCCGCTGCCCGACATCGACGGCGGCACGGTCGTGGTGCTCGGCGGCCGCTGCTTCGCGCTCTACCCGTGGGTCGACGGACAGCACCGTGAGGGCGCCGAGTTGACCACCGGCCAGTCCCGGCGGCTGGGTGCGCTGCTCGGGCTGGTCCACACCCGCCTGGAGCAGGTGCAGCCGCAGCCCGCCGACCCGGGCCACCATGTCAGCGCCGACCCCGAGCGGACCTTCGCCCTGATCGACGATCTGCTGGAGCAGGTGCGCGGCCACCGCCCCCGCGAGACCTTCGACGAGCTGGCGGAGCACCGGCTCCTGGAGCGCCGGGCCCTGCTGGAGCGGCACGCCCACCGCCGGCCCCCGGACGCCGGGGAGCCGGTCACCGGCTGGGTGCACGGCGACTTCCACCCGCTCAACCTGCTCTACCGCGAGGACGAGCCGGTCGCGATCGTCGACTGGGACCGCCTCGGCGTCCAGCCCCGCGCGGAGGAGGCGGTACGGGCTGCCGTGATCTTCTTCGTCCAGCCCGCCGGCACCCTCGACCTCGCCAAGGTCCGCGCGTACGCCCGCGCCTACCGTCTCGCCACCGGCGCCCCGCCGGACGAGCTGGCCGCAGCCGTGCACCGCGTCTGGTGGGAACGCCTCAATGACTTCTGGATGCTCCGCTGGCGTTACCAGCGCCGCGACCGCCGCGCGGATCCGCTCTTCCCGGCCGCCTCCGCGCTCGCGGTCTGGTGGACCGGCGCGTACGACGCGGTGCGGGACGCTTTCACGGGCTAGGCCTCACGCCCCTCGGGACAGGCCCGGCAGTCAAGTGCCCCCGTCGGTCCCGCCCGCCGAGGTCAGGCCGGTGTCGCCGACGCCGCCCGTGCCCGAGCCGGCGGTGTCCGTGCTGGTGCCGGTGGAGGTGTCGGTGGGCGTGGCGGAGTCGGTGGGGGTGGTGGTGGGCGCGGTGGTCGTGGGGGCTGCGCTGGTGGGCTCCTTGGTGGTGGGCGAGGTGCTCGGCGAGGCGGACTCGGTCGGCGAGGGGGAGGAGCTGTACGACTGGGTCGGGCCGCCGGTGCTGTTGTCGGTGCTGGTCGACGTGTCCTGCTGGGTCGGCGCGCTGGTCTGCTGGTCCGTTGTCTGGGACTGCGTCGGCGTCGGGTTGTCCGCCGTACCGGAGCCGCTGGTACCGGTGATCGCGAAGTAGACGCCGAGCGAGACGGCCAGCGCGGCGGCCAGGACGAAGAGGACCGGCTTCACCCAACGCCGGTCGCCGCCACCGCCGCCCGGGCCGCCATGGCCTGGCGGCAGCGTGTCGTGGTCGACGAGCCCGCCGGGGGCACCGAGCAGCAGGGGGGCGCCGAACTGCGCCGTGGTGTGGTCCGGGTGGCCGCCACGCGTGGCGGGGGTGGCCTGGCCGGGCAGGCCCATGGCGGGGGTGGAGGCGCCGGAGTGCGCGACGAAGCCGGTGTTCCAGGTGCCGGTGTAGCCGCCCTGCTCGCGCAGCATGCCGGCCGCGTACAGCAGAACGCCGCGCATCTCCTCGGCGGTCTGGAAGCGGTCGTCCGGGTGCTTGGCGAGTGCCCGCATGACGAGCCCGTCGAGCTCGGGCGGGACGCGGTCGCTGATCGCGGACGGCGGCCGGGCCTCGTCCTGGACGTGCTGGTAGACCACCGACAGCGGGGTCTCGCCGACGAACGGCGGGCGCAGCGCCAGCAGTTCGTACAGCAGACAGCCCGTCGCGTAGAGGTCGGACCGGGCGTCGACGGTCTTGCCCAGGGCCTGTTCCGGCGACAGGTACTGCGGGGTGCCCATGACCATGCCGGTCTGCGTCATCGTCGTGGACGCGCCGTGCAGGGCCCGGGCGATGCCGAAGTCCATGACCTTGATCGCGCCGGTCTCGGTCATGATGACGTTGGCGGGCTTGATGTCGCGGTGGACGATGCCGTGCTGGTGGCTGTAGGCGAGCGCCTCGAGGACGCCCGCGACGATGACGAGGGCCTGCTCGACCGGGGGCGGTTCGTCGGAGTCGACCAGCAGTTCGCGGATCGTACGGCCCTCGACCAGCTCCATGACGATGTAGGGGACGACGGCACCCGTGGGCGTGGCGTCCTCGCCGGAGTCGTAGACGGCCACGACGGCGTGGTGGTTGAGGCCGGCGACGGACTGGGCCTCGCGGGTGAAGCGGGCCTTGGAGACGGGGTCCTCGGCGAGGTCGGAGCGCAGCAGCTTGACGGCGACGATGCGTCCGAGGCGTACGTCCTCGGCCGCGAAGACCTCGGCCATGCCGCCCCGGCCGAGACGGTGGGTCAGGCGGTAGCGGCCATCGCCGACGAGGCCCCCGACCCCCCACATCTCAGGCGAATCGGGCACGCCGTGGCCGGCTGCGGAGGGCTCATTGGGGCCCCCTGCGGCTGTCGTATGTGCCATTTGTCCTCGCCGTCGCTGTCGACACCTCTAACTTCCCACGCTACAGCGTTCCCCGGTATCGGTGATGTGACCGACCGAGTTGTGGAGGGATTCATACGCATCCGGTGACGAACAGGTCAACGAACTTGACCTCGATAGGAGCTAGGGCAGACTTGGCGGGCAGACGTGGATTTCAAGGGGGAAGCGGTACTGATGAGCGGGGAATCCGCCGGCGACGGCGCGCGGGGGAATTACGCGGGACGCTCGGTCGGCGGGGGCCGCTACGTGCTGCGTGACCTGCTCGGACAGGGCGGCATGGCCGCCGTGCATCTGGCGCATGACACCGTGCTCGACCGGCCGGTCGCCGTCAAGACGCTGCACTCGGAACTCGGCCGGGAAGCGTCCTTCCGGGAGCGCTTCCGGCGCGAGGCGCAGGCGGTGGCGAAGCTCAACCACACCAACATCGTGTCGGTCTTCGACTCGGGCGAGGACACCATCGACGGCGCGCTCGTGCCGTACATCGTCATGGAGTACGTCGAGGGCAAGCCGCTGCGCACGGTGCTCGACGAGGATGTCGCGCAGTTCGGCGCAATGCCGACCGAGAAGGCGCTGAAGATCTGCGGGGATGTGCTGGCGGCGCTCGCGGAGAGCCACAGCATGGGTCTGGTGCACCGGGACATCAAGCCCGGCAACGTGATGCTGAACCGGCGTGGTGTGGTCAAGGTCATGGACTTCGGCATCGCGCGGGCCATGCAGTCGGGGGTCACCTCGATGACCCAGACCGGCATGGTGGTCGGCACCCCGCAGTATCTGTCGCCGGAGCAGGCGCTGGGCCGGGGCGTGGACGAGCGTTCCGACCTTTATTCGGTGGGTTGCATGCTCTTCGAGCTGTTGACCGGCCGGCTGCCCTTCGACGGGGACTCGCCGCTGGCGATCGCCTATCAGCATGTGCAGGAGCTCCCGCCGTCGCCGTCCCAGTTCAACCGCGCGGTGCTGCCCGCCGTTGACGCGCTGGTGTCGCGGGCACTGAAGAAGAACCCGGCGGAGCGGTTCCCGACCGCCGAGGCGATGCGGGACGAGTCGGACCGGGTGATCCGGGGCGAGCAGGCGAGCGGCGGGGCGGCCACCCCGCTGGTCATCGGCGAGGGACCGAGGGCGCGCGGGCGCGGCGAGGGCGTCTCGTCGGCGGTCTTCCCGCCGGTGCAGGGGGATCTGCACACCCCGCCGCCGCAGGTGCAGACTCCGTACCAGGCGCCCCAGATGCCTCAGGCGACCCCCGTGCCCCAGATGCTTCACCAGACCCCGCCGCCGCAGAGTCCGCTTCCGCAGAGTCCGCTTCCTCAGACCCCGCCCCCGTACGCACCTCAGCAGGGCGGCTGGGGCCAGACCCCGCCCCCCGGCCCGGGCTACGGCTACCCGCAGGCGGCCCAGCGGCAGCCCACCCCGGCGTACACGATGCGGCCCGCCGCGCCGCAGCAGCAGCGTCCGGGCGGTGCCGGCAGCCGGGGCGGCGGGGGCTCGACCGCCGTGATCGCCATCGGCGCGGTGGTCGCGGTGATAGCGGTCATCGTGGTGATCGTCCTCATCGTGCGGATGGGCAGCAGCGGAAACACCAACGCCTCCGACACCTACCCGACCGCCACGGACACCGCCACGTCGAACGCCGCCACCACGTCCTCCGACGACAACGGCACGCCGGATCCGAGCGTCAGCCAGGGCGACCAGACCCGCACGATCGAGTCCTCGCGCTGCACCGACGCGACGAAGAGCTACCTCGGCGACGGCAACTCGGTCTACATGCCGGACTTCTACAGCAAGTACGTCGACTCGGTGAAGTCCTGCATGGACAACGCCGGTTGGAAGTACAAGATCAAGTACCAGGACGAGTCGGTGTACGGCAAGGGCACGGTCGTCGACCAGAAGCCTGAGAGCATCGACGACTTCAACCCGGACAAGGACACCGTCACCATCTGGGTCTCCACCGGCAAGTCCGGCTGACCGGCCGGTACCGAACGACGAAGGGGCCCGGCACGCTGTTCGCGTGCCGGGCCCTCTTTACGGATACGTCCTGCGTCCCGTCCCTGCGGACTCCCCTACAGATACGGCCCCGAGCGGGCGCCCTGGTTGCCGGCGCCGTCCTCCTCGGCACCCTCGTGCCCGCCGACACCCGGCGGCAGAGCCCGGCGCATCTGCTCCAACTGGGCGCGGGCGGCCATCTGCTGGGCGAACAGGGCGGTCTGGATCCCGTGGAAGAGGCCTTCCAGCCAGCCCACCAACTGAGCCTGGGCAATGCGGAGTTCGGCCTCGGTCGGAATGGTCTCGTCGGTGAACGGGAGGGACAGTCTTTCCAGTTCCTCGACCAGCTCGGGCGCCAGCCCGTCCTCCAGCTCCTTCACGGAGCTGCGGTGGATCTCTTTGAGACGTACCCGGCTGGCCTCGTCAAGAGGTGCCGCGCGAACCTCCTCCAGGAGCTGCTTGATCATGCTGCCGATCCGCATGACCTTCGCCGGCTGCTCAACCATCTCCGTCACGGGAACCTCGCGCTGCTGATCGCCGCCGCCAGGGTTGAGGCCGCCGAGGGACATCCCGTCCGGGCCGACGACCAGGACCTGCGGGCTCTCCTGCGACCGTTCGTTCATCGGCATCTCCATGCCGTCCATTGTCACCGATCCTCTGCGCGTGCCTCGCGCCGGTCGGCCCCCGGGATTCGGGACCGCTGCCGACCCTCCCCCAGCCTACCGCCGGGGACCGGATCGGCAGCGGGGGCCCGATCCGGCGGCTCAGCCCTCCGAGCGACGGGCCAGCCCGGAGCGCGATTTCGTGACCAGCGCCGCGAGCAGCGCCGCGCCCAGCGGTACGGCCACGATCAGGGCGGCCAGCGTCGCCCACGGCACCACGATCGGCGTGTGCGGCACGCTGCTGAGGCCCCAGCCGTTGTCGAGGGACTGGTGGTACTGCTTCAGCGCCTGCCGTTCCTCGGCCTTGCGCAGCCCCACGGCGGGCAGGGTGCCGGCCGCGGAGCCGAGCACCACACCCATCGCGGCCACCACGCCGCACTGGAAGCCGGACAGCGTACGGCGTACCCGCGGGGGCGCGCCGACGGCGGTCAGGGTCCGCAGATCCGGTTCGGCGTCGGCCTGGGCGAGGCCGGTGGCGATACCGGCGGCGCCGATGGTGACCAGGCCGGCGAAGATCGCGAGGGCCAGCATGATCACGCTGTTCTTGCTGACGTAGCCCTCCTCGACCCGGACGTTGGCCTGCACGCCCAGCTTGTCGAGCGCCCCGGCGAGGGTCTGCCGCTCGGTGCTGCTGGGCATCCGCTGGGTGCTGACGATCAGCCCGTACGGCACGGTGCGCACCCCGGCGGCCTGGGCGGCGGCCTGTGACAGCACGGCGGTGACGCCGTAGCCGTTGGTCTTCCCGGTCCTGGGCCGGTACGCCGCGAAGGTCTTGTGCGGGGACTTCTCGGCGCTGGTGTCGTCCGAGTTGGCGTAGTCCTTGATCAGTGCGAGGGTGATCCGGCCGTCCTTGTCGACCTGCCGCTTGTCGAACACCACTGCCCTGCCGTCGGCGAGCGCCTTCTCGGCCGCTGCGTCATGGACGCCGAGCGCAGTGAGGATGCTCGCGCCGCCGACCAGGATGCCGTCGTTGGTCTCCACCGCCGCCGGCCGGTAGGCCGAGACGCAGCGCCAGTCCTTGGTCCACGTGCGCTTCTGGGCGACTGACAACTTGTCGCCGCTCTCGTCGTTCAGGGGGCACGTGTTGGCCTTGGGCGTGATCAGCTGGCTGTAGCCGCAGCCGCTGTCGGACGACCACACGTCGCAGGTCTTCTCGCCCACGACGATCCGGCTGACGTCCGCCGCCCCCGCGACCGGGAGGTCCTTCTCCACCGCGGTCTTCACCGCGGGCAGCTGCCGGCTGCCGGCGGTGTCGACGGTCAGGCTGACCGCGCCGTTCGGCAGGGACGCGGTGTATCCGTTCCGGGACTCCTGGTCGCTGCTGGCGGCGTACGTGGCGATGGCGACCGTACCCGCGACCGCGGCCAGGACCGCGGCCACCGCGGGCGCGGTGCGGCCCCGGTTGCGTACGGCGTCACGCAGCGCGAGGCGGGGGGACAGCGGCAGCCAGCGCCCGAGCCGGCCGAAGAGGCCGACCAGGGTCGGGGTGAGCGCGACGACGCCCAGTTCGGCGATGGCCGAGCCGCCGCCCACCGCGAGGATGTTGTCGGTGTCGGTCGCGCCGATGAAGGCGAGGCCCGTGCCCAGGCACACCGCTGCCGCGCCGAAGACCGGCAGCACGCGATTGGCCCGGCGGATCCCGCGCCGTCCGGTCAGCGAGGACAGCACGCTCTGCCGGGACGCGGCCACGGCGGGCACGATCGCCGCCAGCAGCCCGGTGGCCAGGGCCAGCAGCGCGATGCCGAGCAGTTCCAGGGGGCGGATTTCGATGCCGCCGAAGCGCTGGCCCGCGTAGTCCTCCAGGACCGGCCGCAGCAGTACGGTCAGGCCGAGCCCCAGCGCGGTGCCGGTCACGGCGGCCACGGCCCCGATGACCCCGCCGCCGGCCAGCACGATCGCACGGATGTGCCGCCGGTCGCCGCCGTTGGCGCCGACCAGGCCGAGCTGGCGCCGCGAGCGCCGGGCGCCCACGGCGAAGGCGGGCCCGGCGAGCAGGCAGATCTCCAGCATGGCCAGACCGACGACGGTCGCGGTCGTGGCGAGCAGCGCGGTGTTCGACCCGGTGCTGCTGCCCGACGAGGTCCCGTACTCGGGGTGCTTGACGTACAACGGCACCTCGGAACGGGCCGGCGGGTCGAGCTTGACGGCGCGTGAAGTGACGTAGACACCCTCGGTGTTGGCCTGCTTCACCATGTTCCACGTGAAACCATCGCTGCTTTTGACGTCGGCGAGGTAGGAGACCGTGGCATCGGGGGACGACAGGCCCTTCGCGGTGAGGGCCTTCGCGTACGGAGCCAGGAAGGCGCCCGGCAGGGCGTTGAGCTGCACGTCTTTGAGATTGTCGGGGAGCTCGTAGGAACCGGTGACGGTGTACGTGCGGTCGAAGTCCCGGAAGCTCACCTCGTCGCCGACCCTGAGCCCGCTCTGCTTGAGGAACTCGGTGGTCGCGGCCACCTCGTCCGGCTGCCCCGGGAAGTGCCCCTGCTTGAGCGCCAGGATCCCGGCGGCCATCGGGTCGGCGGCCTTCAGCTCGCGTATGTCGACGTCGAGCAGACCGTGCGTCGTACGGGACTTGGCCGAGCCGCTGGTGTCCTCCAGCGTCCGCACTCCGGCCGGGAAGGCTTTGGTGATGTCGGTGGGATCGGACCTGTAGGGGGCCTTCTCGTCAACCTGCGTGTACTGGTGGTCGTCCAGGCCCTGGTAGATCGGCGTGTTGCCGTTGCCGCCGCCGTCCAGGCGGGCGTCGGCGGCGCCCATGTCCCGGGTGAGCTGCTGCTCCGTGGTCAGGGCGGAACTGCGGATGGTGATGTCGATGGCGCTCACGCCGACGATGGGCAGCGCGATCATGCTCAGGACCAGCACGCTGCGGCCCTTGAAGCGCCAGGCGTCGCGGCGGGCGATCCGTATCGCCGCCCGCCAGGCGTGGAAGGGAGTGCTCACTGCGCGGCCACCCCGCCCTGCAGAAGCGTTTCCGCCTGCGAGCGAAGCGTCGTGTCGGTCACCGAGCCGTCCCGCAGGAACACCACCCGGTCCGCCCACGCGGCGAAGCGCGGCTCATGGGTCACCAGCACCCCGGCCGCCCCCGCGTCGCACCGCGCCCGGAGCAGCCCCAGCACCGACTCCCCAGTCTCCGAGTCCAGCGCACCGGTCGGCTCGTCCGCCAGCACCAGGCGCCGGTCGCCCACCAGCGCGCGGGCGATGGCCACCCGCTGCTGCTGCCCGCCCGACATCTCGTCCGGGAAGCGGTCCGCGAGGTGGCCGAGGCCCATCTCCTCCAGCGCCGCGACCGCCTCCCGGCGCGCCTTGCGGGCCGAGGTGCCGTCCAGCTCGCGGGGCAGCGCCACGTTCTCGGCGGCGGTCAGCGCCGGGATCAGGTTGTAGTCCTGGAACACGTAGCCGATGCTGCGGCGGCGCAGTGCGGCCATCTGCTTGCGGGAGGCGGTCGTGATGTCCGTGCCCTCGACCAGGACCTTGCCCGACGTCGGCATGTCCAGGCCCCCCGCGATCGTGAGCAGGGTGGACTTGCCGGAGCCGGACGGGCCCATGACGGCAACGAGTTCGCCCGGGAAGACGTCCAGGTCGATTCCCCGCAGCGCGTGCACCTCGGTCGCCCCGCTGCCGTGTACCCGGGTCAGTTCCTGCAAGCGCAGGACTGGCTGATCCTTTTGCATGAGTGTTTCCCCCTACTAATGGTGCCGATGTGTGTGGGCCCGGCGGTCTCAGCGACGCGCCGGGCGATGGGTGGGATGGGTGGGATGGGTGGCGGAGTCCGTGCTGTCCGCCTGACCCTTGGGGTCGTCGTCGGCATCGGCCCGCCCGATCGACTCGGCGAGGCGTACGAGCCGTGCCTCGCAGTGGTCCAGCCAGCGGGCCTCGGCCTCGGCGGAGAAGATCAACTGCTCCAGCACCAGCAGCCACGCGACCTCGTCACGGGTGGTCGGGCCCGTTTCGATGGCCTGCGCCTTCAGCCGCGTGTAGTCCTGCATCGCCCTGATGGTGTGCAGCCGCTGTGCCTGGATCACCGCCCGGATGTCGACCTCGGGCGATCCCACCGCCATCGCCAGCTTGATGGCCAGCTCGTCCCGTGGCGGGCTCTTCCGGTCCACCGGCCTCGCGAACCACTCGCGCAACTCGGTACGGCCCGCGTCCGTGATCGCGTACAGCGCGTGTCCGCTGTCGTCCTCCCCGGCGGGTACGACCAGGCTGTCGCGCTCGAGCCGGGCGAGCGTCGTGTACACCTGCCCGACGTTGAGCGGCCAGGTCGCACCGGTGCGTGACTCGAACTCCGTGCGCAGTTGGTAGCCGTAGCGAGGGCCTCGGTCTAGGAGGGCCAGAAGCCCGTGGCGGATCGACATACCGAGTATGTATACCGAGTATGTACGCCTCCGGCAAGCACCGCAGGCCAGCCCGCACGGGGGGTGTGGGTCGGTGGGCGTACGGGGGTGCGGCTCGGTCGGCCGGATATGGGGGCGGCTCAGCGGCCCCGGCGCAGTCGTAGCCCGACAAAGCCCAGCCCCGCACCCATCAGGGTGAGTCCGACCCCCAGCGGCAGTACCTCGAGCGCCACCTCGCTGCCCGACTCCGCCCTCGTGGGATCCGAGCCCGACCCCGGGTCCGACTCCGGGTCCGAGTCCGGGGCGTTTCCCGAATCCGGGGTGGCAAGTACGGGCGCCGCCGCGTCCGGCACGGGCACCCGCAGCGGGCCTGTCTGCGGCCGCCCCGGATGCTCCCGGCCCACGTCCGCCCGATCGCCGGCCAGAGGGGTGGGGGGCGCGTGCGGGGGAACGGAGGAAGGGACGGCGCCCACCACGGCACCGGCGACCGCACCCACGGCCAGCACGGCCGCTGCCATCCGTACGCCCGATATATCCCACTTCATACCAGCAGGCTCACACACCCCTGCCGTTCGCGCCCCACAGGAGTCACACTCACGGGATGAAGCACGCAGCGTATGACGCAGTCGTCCTCGCAGGCGGCGCCGCCCGGCGCCTCGGCGGGGCGGACAAACCGGGCCTCGCCGTCGCGGGGCGGGCGCTGATCGACCGAGTGCTCGACGCGTGCGCCGGAGCCGGGACGACGGTCGTGGTCGGGCCCCGCCGGCCCACCGCGCGCCCGGTCCACTGGTCCCGGGAGGACCCGCCGGGCGGCGGCCCGCTCGCGGCTGTCGGGGCGGGACTGCGCGGGGTCACCGCCGAATACGTCCTGCTTCTCGCCGCCGACCTGCCCTTTCTGACCCGTACGACAGCCGACGCCCTGCTCACCGAGCTGGCCGCCGGGCCGGCATACGAAGGCGTCGTCCTCACCGACCCGGACGGCCGCGACCAGCCGCTCGCCGCCGCCTACCGCACCGAGGCGCTGCGCCGCGAGCTCGCATTGATCTCCACCGAGCACGGCGGCGTCGCCGGGCTGCCGCTGCGCATGCTGACGCACGAGCTGGCGCTGCGACGGCTGCCGGACCCGACCGGGAACGCGTCGTTCGACTGCGACACCTGGGACGACCTCTCCACAGCAAGGGCCCACATCAGGGAGCATGGGAACGTGTTGGATGAATGGATCGCCGCAGCCAAGGCCGACCTCGGGATCGATCTCGACGTCGACATCTCCGTTCTGCTGGACGTGGCCAGGGATGCCGCCCACGGCGTCGCCCGCCCTGCCGCCCCGCTGACCACCTTCCTGGTCGGCTACGCGGCCGCGCAGGCCGGCGGCGGCCCGGAAGCCGTCGCCGAGGCGTCCCGCAAGGCCACCGCGCTGGCCGAGCGCTGGGCCAAGGAGTCGTCGGGGTCGTCTGGGTCGTCTGGGGCTTCCGGGTCGTCGGGGTCGTCGGGGGCTTCCGGGTCCTCGGGGGCTTCCGGGTCGTCGGGATCGTCGGGGTCGTCTGCCGAGGGACCTTCGACCGGAGAATCGTCGACCGAGTGAACACCTCACCGGGCTCACGGGACGCCGAACTTCAAGCGCTGGACCAGGCGCTGGCCCTCGCGAACGATCAGCCTGCCGTGCCCGCTGCGCATGCCGCTGCGACTTCCACCGGTACCGCCACCGCCACCGCCTGGCCCGAGGCGCGCCGCATCGCCCGCCGCGCCGGGGCGCCGCTGGCCAGAACCACCCTGCCGCTGAGCGAAGCGCTGGGGCACGCCCTGGCCGAGCCACTGCCCGCACTCACCGACCTGCCGTCCTTCGACACCTCGGCCATGGACGGCTGGGCCGTGGCCGGACCCGGTCCCTGGCGGCTCGCGGGACAACTGCTGGCCGGGCAGCGCCCGGGTGAGCCCCTGCCGGACGGCCACGCCGTCGGGATCGCCACCGGGGCCGCCCTGCCCCCCGGCGCCACGGCCGTACTGCGCAGCGAGCACGGCGTCACCGACACCGCCGGCCGCACCCTGCACGCCACCCAGGGCGCGCCCGAGCCCGGCCAGGACGTACGCCCGCGCGGCCAGGAATGCCGCGCCGGGGACGAACTCCTCGCCACCGGCGCCCTGGTCACCCCGGCCGCGCTCGGCCTCGCCGCCGCGGCCGGCTACGACGTACTGGCGGTGACGACCCGGCCCCGGGTGGACATCCTCGTGCTCGGCGACGAGTTGCTGGACCGGGGCCTGCCGCGCGGCGGCCGCGTACGGGACGCCCTCGGGCCAATGCTGCCCGCCTGGCTGCGGGCGCTGGGGGCGGAAGTGACCGCGCCCCGGCGGCTCGTGGACGACGCGGACATTCTTTACGAGGCCGTCACCGGCTCCACCGCCGACCTGATCATCACCACAGGCGGCACTGCCGGGGGCCCGGTCGACTTCGTCCACCCCGTCCTGGACCGCGTCGGCGCCAAGCTGCTGGTCGACGGCGTTGCGGTGCGCCCCGGCCACCCCATGCTGCTCGCCGCACTACCCGCTGGCAGCCACCTGGTCGGCCTGCCCGGCAACCCGCTCGCCGCCGTCTCCGGCGTCCTGACCCTGGCCGCGCCCCTGCTGCGCACGCTCGGCGGACGGCCCGCGCCCATCCCGTACGCCGCCCGGCTCACCGCCGCCGTCCCCGGGCACCCCACGGACACCCGCCTTGTCCCGGTCATCTTCGACGAGGACTCGCGGGTCGTTCCGCTGCACTTCAACGGCCCCGCCATGCTGCGCGGCATCGCCGCCGCCGACGGCATGGCCGTCATCCCGCCCGGCGGCGCGGCGGAGGGCGCGGAGACGGCGGTGCTGGATGCGGCTTGGGGGAGTGGGGGGTGAGGGGTGGGTTCGCACCGGACGGCCCCGGGGCTGGGCCATTTCGCACCGGACGGCCCCGGGGCTGGGCCATTTCGCACCGGACGGCGCCGGGGCTGGGCCATTTCGCGCCGGACGGCCCCGGGGCTGGGCCATGCGGCTGGGAACCGGATTCCCCCTTTTTTGTGGGCTCGGTTCGCCTCCGCTGCGCTGAGTCACTGTCGACAGTCGATCGTGCTCGCTCGCTCGTTCCTCGCGAACTGCGCGCGTTCTCTCCCCCAGCGCTTCCGCTGGGAGGTGCCCCCATTTCGACAGCGACCGCTCCGCTTCGGCTCACTCGCCCCGTGGGCACCGGTGGTTGTTGAGTGGGGGGCGGGGGCGTGAGCGTCGCGGGCGGCGCAGCGTTGCTGCTGCCGAGGCGGGCGCGTGCGGGGCCGCTGCGGCAGGTGGTGCGCAGGCTGCTGTACGCCCTGGTATGTCTGGTCGCGACGGTGGTCATCGTCTATGCCGACCGGGGTGGCTATCACGACAACGCGGACGGCGCGGTGTCGCTGGTGGATTCCGTCTACTACGCGACGGTGACCCTCTCGACGACCGGCTACGGCGACATCGTCCCGTACAGCACCGGCGCCCGGCTGAGCAATGTGCTGCTTGTGACGCCGCTGCGGGTGCTCTTCCTGATCATCCTGGTCGGCACGACCCTCGAAGTGCTCACCGAGCGCACCCGCGAGCAGTACCGGCAACAGCGCTGGAGGTCCACCGTGCGCGACCACACCGTCATCGTCGGATACGGCACGAAGGGCCGGTCGGCCGCCAAGACCCTGGTCGGGCATGGCATTCGGGCCGATCAGATCGTGGTGGTCGACCCGGATCCGAAGGCGGTCGAGGCGGCGGTGGCGGCCGGGTTCGCGGGCGTGACGGGGGACGCGACGCGCAATGACGTACTGCTGCGGGCGGAGACGCAGCGGGCGAAGGATGTCGTGATCGCGACGCAGCGCGACGACACGGCGGTGCTGGTCACGCTGACCGCACGGCAGCTCAACAAGCGCGCGACGGTCGTCGTCTCCGTAAGGGAGGAGGAGAACGCGCCGTTGCTGCGGCAGTCCGGTGCGAACTCCGTCATCACCAGCTCGAGTTCGGCGGGCCGCATCCTGGGCATGTCGATGCTCAGCCCCAGCGCGGGACAGGTGATGGAGGACCTGATCACGTACGGCAGTGGGCTTGACCTGATCGAACGTCCCGTCACCAAGGACGAGGCCGGACGCGCTCCGCGAGAGCTGCGGGATCTGGTCGTGTCGGTCAAGCGCGGGCACCGGCTGCTCGACCACGACGACCCTGAGGCGGCTCGGCTGGAGATCACCGACCGCATCATCGCCATCCGGCGCGCGAGCGCATAGCGTCGCTTCCATGCATGCGATCACCATCCCCGAACCCGGTGGCCCCGAAGCGCTCGTCTGGGCCGAGGTCCCCGATCCCGTCCCGGCCGAGGGCGAGGTACTGGTCGATATCGCGGCCGCCGCCGTCAACCGCGCCGACCTGCTGCAGCGGCAGGGCTTCTACGACCCGCCGCCGGGGGCCTCGCCGTATCCGGGCCTGGAGTGTTCCGGGCGGATCGCCGCGCTGGGCCCCGGCGTGACCGGCTGGGCCGTCGGCGACGAGGTCTGCGCCCTGCTCGCGGGCGGGGGCTATGCCGAGCGCGTCGCCGTCCCGGCCGGCCAGCTCCTCCCCGTGCCGAAGGGTGTCGAACTGGTCACCGCGGCCGCCCTTCCCGAGGTCACCGCCACTGTCTGGTCCAACGTCTTCATGGTCGCCCACCTCCGCCCCGGCGAGACCCTGCTCGTGCACGGCGGCTCCAGCGGCATCGGCACCATGGCCATCCAGCTCGCCAAGGCCGTCGGCGCCCAGGTCGCCGTCACCGCCGGCACCGAGACCAAGCTCGCCCGCTGCCGCGAACTGGGCGCCGACCTCACTGTCAACTACCGCGACCAGGACTACGTCGAGGCCGTCCGCGGCGCCTACGGCGGCGCCGACGTCATCCTCGACATCATGGGCGCCAAATA
This sequence comes from Streptomyces sp. NPDC059373, assembly GCF_042751495.1. NCBI lineage: Bacteria > Bacillati > Actinomycetota > Actinomycetes > Kitasatosporales > Streptomycetaceae > Streptomyces > Streptomyces sp. NPDC059373. The sequence goes on from NZ_JBHYXC010000002.1 coordinate 334,215, forward strand.
CCTCGACCGGAACGTGGACGTCCTGGCCACCAACGGCCGCCTCGTCATCATCGGCCTCCAAGGCGGCGTCAAAGCCGAGCTCCACCTCGGCAAGCTCCTCGCCAAACGCGCCGCCATCGCCGCCACCTCCCTCCGCGGCCGCCCCCTCGACGAAAAGGCCGCCATCGTGGCCGCCGTCCGCGAACACGTCTGGCCCCTTCTCGAAGCCGGCACCGTCCGCCCGGTCGTCGACCGCACCCTCCCCATGCCCGACGCCGCCGAGGCCCATCGCGTCATCGAAGCCGGCGACCACATCGGCAAGGTCCTGCTGGTGGTGTGACCGCGCTCCCCGTCCCGCCCCATCCAGCCCGTCCGGCGTTCGGGAAGGGGCGGGGTGGGGGAGCTACACCGCCCGCAGCAGCACCGCCGGCCGCTCCACACAGTCCGCCACAAACCGCAGGAAGCCGCCGGCGGTCCCGCCGTCGCACACCCGGTGATCGAACGTCAGCGACAGCTGCACAACCTGTCGCACCGCCAACTCCCCTTCGTGAACCCACGGTTTCGGCGCGATCCGCCCAACCCCAAGCATCGCCGCCTCCGGGTGATTGATGATCGGCGTCGACCCGTCCACCCCGAACACCCCGTAGTTGTTCAGCGTGAACGTCCCCCCGGTCAGCTCCGCCGGCGTCAAGGATCCCGCCCGCGCGGACTCCGTGAGGCGCCCGATCTCCTCCGACAGCCCTTCGACCGTCCGCGCCTGCGCGTCCCGCACGACGGGCACGACCAGCCCGCGCTCGGTCTGCGCGGCGAAGCCGAGGTGGACGGCGGGCAGCCGTACGATCTCGTTCCGCTCGACGTCCACCGTCGCGTTGAGCTCGGGGAACCGGGTCAGCGCGGCCGTGCAGATCCGTGCGAGCAGCGCAAGCACGGACATCTTGGTCGGCGCCCCGGCGTTCATCGCGGCCCGGGCGGCGAGCAGTTCGGTGGCGTCGGCGTCCACCCAGCACGTGGCGTCGGGTATCTCGCGACGGCTTCGGCTGAGCTTCTCCGCGACGGCACCGCGCATCCCGCGCAGCGGTATGCGGGAGCCGTCGCGCGGAGCGTCGGAGGCCGGAGCGGAAGCGGGAGCCGAAGCAGGAGCGGGAGCCGGCGCCTTGGCCGCCGCCCGTTCGACGTCGGCCCGCAGGATCAGCCCGTCGGGGCCGGACCCGGTCAAGGACCGCAGATCGACCCCGTGTTCCTTGGCGATGCGCCGTACGAGCGGCGAGATGACGGCCACGGGCCCGTCGACCCGGGTGCCGTTGGCGGTGACGGCCGCGCCGGCGGTGAGGGCCACACCTCGCACGCGTCGCCGCCGCGCCGCGGGCGCACCCGTACCGTAGCCGACCAGGACATTGCCGGAGGTGTCGTCGCCGGGGGTTTCCTGGGAGCCGACGGCGACGGTGATCAGGGGCCGTCCGACGTCGAGCGACTCGCCTTCCTCGCCGAAGCGCGCGGTCACCACGCCCCCGTAGGGGCAGGGCACTTCCACCACTGCCTTCGCTGTCTCGACCTCGACGACCGGCTGGTCGATGGCGACGACATCGCCGACCCGCACCAGCCAGCGCACGATCTCGGCCTCGGTCAGCCCTTCTCCCAGGTCAGGGAGGAGGAATTCACGGACGACGGGCATCACGCACCCCCTTCGTCCCACTGAAGGCGGGCGACCGCGTCCAGAATCCGGTCGACGCTTGGCAGATGGTGCCGTTCGAGCATGGGCGGCGGATACGGGATGTCGAAGCCGGTGACCCGCAGGACGGGCGCCTCCAGGTGGTGGAAGCAGCGCTCGGTCACCCGGGCGGCGATCTCCGCCCCCGCCCCGCCGAAGCCGGCCGACTCGTGGACGACGACAGCGCGCCCGGTCCGGCGCACGGAGGCGGCGAGCGTCTCGTCGTCGAAAGGCATCAGACTGCGCAGGTCCAGCACCTCCAGGTCCCAGCCCTCCGCCTCCGCCGCCTCGGCGGCTTCGAGGCACACCGGCACCGAGGGCCCGTAGGTGATGAGCGTCGCCGAGCGGCCCTTACGCCGGACCACGGCCCGCCCGATCCCCGGGACGTCGTCCGGGTCGTCGGGGGACCAGTCGGCCTTGGACCAGTAGAGCCGCTTGGGCTCCAGGAAGATCACCGGGTCGTCGGAGGCGATGGCGGCGCGCAGCAGCCCGTACGCGTCCGCGACGGTGGCCGGGGTGACGACGTGCAGCCCGGGCGTGTGCAGGTAGTACGCCTCGGAGGAGTCGCTGTGGTGCTCGACGCCGCCGATGCCGCCGCCGTACGGCACACGGATGGTGAGCGGCAGCGGCAGTTCGCCACGGGTGCGGTTCCGCATCCGCGAGACGTGGCTGACCAGTTGCTCGAAGGCGGGGTAGGCGAAGGCGTCGAACTGCATCTCGACGACCGGCCGCAGCCCGTACATCGCCATGCCGACGGCCGTGCCGAGGATGCCGGCCTCCGCCAGCGGTGTGTCCGTACAGCGGCTGTCGCCGAACTCCTTGGCCAGCCCGTCCGTGATGCGGAAGACGCCGCCCAGGGTGCCGATGTCCTCGCCGAGGAGATGGACCGACGGGTCGTCGGCGAGTGCGTCGCGCAGGGCGCGGTTGAGCGCCTGCGCCATGGTGGCGGGCTTTCGCGCGGTGGCAAGGGCGGTGGTCATGACCCGGCCTCCGCGTCCAGCTCGGCGCGCAGCATCTCGGCCTGCTCCCGGAGCTGGGGGGTCGGCTCGGCGTAGACATGGGCGAAGAGGTCCATGGGATCCAGGGCCGGGTCCTCGTTCATGCGGTCGCGCAGGTCGGCCGCCATCCGCTCGGCCTCGTCCTCGGCGGCGCTGACCAGGGTCTCGTCGAGCAGCCCGCGGGCCCGCAATTCCTGCTCCAGCAGGGCGATCGGGTCGCGGTCGCGCCAGGCCTCGACCTCGGCGTCGTCGCGGTAGCGGCCGGCGTCGTCGGCGTTCGTATGCGCCTCGATCCGATAGGTGACGGCCTCGACCAGCGTCGGCCCGCCGCCTTCCCGGGCCCGCCGCACCGCTTGGGTGAGGACCTCGTGGACGGCGGCCGCGTCATTGCCGTCGACGAGCCGGCCCGGCATGCCGTAGCCGACGGCCTTGTGGGCGAAGGACGGCGCGGCGGTCTGCTTGGCGAGCGGCACGGAGATGGCGAAGCCGTTGTTCTGCACGAAGAAGACGACCGGCGCCCGCCATACGGCGGCGAAGTTCAGGGCCTCGTGGAAGTCGCCCTCACTCGTGCCGCCGTCGCCGACCATGGCGAGGGCCACGACATCGTCGCCCTGGAGCCGGGCGGCGTGGGCGAGGCCGACGGCGTGCGGCAACTGGGTGGCGAGCGGGGTGCTGAGCGGCGCGACATGGCAGGCGCGGGAGTCGTAACCCGAGTGCCAGTCGCCGCGCAGCAGCGTGAGCACCTGGACGGGGTCGACGCCACGGGCGACGACGGCGAGGGTGTCGCGATAGCTGGGGAAGAGCCAGTCCTGCGGCCGGAGCGCGAGCGCGGCGGCGATCTGGCAGGCCTCCTGGCCGGCGCTGGAGGGGTAGACGGCGAGCCGGCCCTGCTTGGTGAGCGCGGTGGCCTGCCGGTTGTAGCGGCGGCCGTGCACCAGCCGGCCGTACAGCTCGGTGAGCAGACCGGGCTCGAGCGTGCGGGCCTGCGGGGTGCCGAGCACACGGTAAGGCTCCGCGTCGGGCAGCAGCGGCGCGGGCTCGGTGCGGGGGTGCCAGACGGGCTGGTCCAGGACGGTCATCGCGAGCACCTCCTCGTGGGCATGTTCGAATCCCGGGTCTCACCGGGCCGAAGAGCGGGTATCGCTCCCCTACCGATTGTTCGGTCGTCGGAGGCATTTTGGCTACAGGTCGGTTCCGCCTGTGGACAAACGGTTCTCCACAGCCTGAGATGGAGCCAGTACGTCCATGGTAGGGAGGCTCGGGGGCGTGACAGATGAACAGATGGCCGATACCGCGCCGGCCGGGCGCCCTCTCGACGCCATCGACCGCGCGATCCTGCGATACCTGCAGGAGGACGGACGCGCCTCGATACGGTCCGTCGCCGAACGCGTCCACGTGTCGCGGGCCAATGCCTACGCGCGCATCAACCGGCTCATCGAGGACGGCGTCATCCGTGGCTTCACCGCCCGCGTCGACCACGAACGCGCAGGTCACGGCGCGTCCGCGTACATCACTCTCAAGATCGTCCAGAATTCCTGGCGCACGGTCCGCGAAAAGCTCCTCGCCCTTCCCGGCGTCGCCCACATCGCGCTGGTGAGCGGCGATTTCGACGTCCTGATGCTGGTCCACACCCCCGACAACCGCAGCCTGCGCGAGCTGGTCCTCACCCGCATCCAGGCGGTGCCGGAAGTCCTGAGCAGCCGCACCCTGCTGGTCTTCGAGGAGACCGACCAGGTCCTGGGCTAGGAGCAGCCGGGCCCGGTCCGCCCGAGCGGCGCCTACGCGCGGCGCAGCCCGTCGAAGGCCAGGTGCACCACCGCGTCCGCGACCTGGTCGCTTTCGAGGCCCCCGCCGTCGTCCTTGGGGCGGTACCACTCCACTATGGAGTTGATCATCCCGAAGAGCAGCCTGGTCGCCAGCCTCAGGTCCACGTCGGCGCGCAGATCGCCTTCCGCCGCGGCCGCCTTCAGCAGGTCCGTCACGCGGTGGTCGAACTCCCGGCGCCGCTCCATGGCCCACCGCTCGGTCTGCGTGTTTCCGCGCACCCGCAGCAGCAGCGTGACGTACGGCAGCTCCGCCATCAGCACCTCGGCGGTGCGCCGCGTGACGTATTCCAGCCGCTCGACCGCCCGCCCGTCCTGTGCGGCGGGCTCCTCCAGGATGCCGAACAGGCCGTCGAGCGCCCGCCCCACGGCCCGGCGCAGCAGTTCCTCCTTGCCGCGTACATGGTGGTAGATGGAGGACTTGGAGATTCCGGCGGCCCGCGACAGATGCTCCATGGAGGTGCCGTCGTAGCCGCGCTCGATGAACACCTCGACGGCGACGGCGAGGAGGGTCTCGGGCGTGTACGTGTCGCGCTGGGCCATGGTCATGATTACAGCAGCCTCTCCTGGGAGGCCGCGCGGCGGATCAACAGCTGAGAAGGCGCGTAACGGCCGGTCGGATGTGTGGTGTGCATCAGCTCGAGGAATGCGCAGACCCAGTCGGCGCCGAGGAGTTCGCCCCACCGCAGGGGGCCCAGCGGATAGTTGACACCCAGGTGCATCGCGATGTCGATGTCGTCCGGTGACGCCACGCCCTTGGCGGCCGCGTCGGCGGCGAAGTCCACCAGCATGGCGACGGTACGGGCGACGATCAGGCCGGGGGTGTCGTCGATGACACTGACCTTCTTGCCCAGCGCCTGGAAGAGGCCGATCGCGGCCTGGACCGTCTCGGGGCGGGCCGTGTCGGACGGCGCCAGGGCGATGCGGGTGGCGGCGCGGTAGTCCAACGCCAGGTCGAACTGCACGCGGTCGTCGCCGAACGCGGTCGCCAGGCCGCCGTCGGCCAGACACAGCACACCACCACCGGGCAGCTCGACAGAGCCGTCGTACGCGCCGTCCGGCTCGCCCTCCACCACCTCGATGCCCGCCGCGGCGATCAGTTCGGGAAGCACGGCGGCGGGCCCCCGCCCGCCCGGGCGCACGGTGACCTCGGCGGGCGCCTTCTCCAGTGCGGCCGTACGCGGTTCGGGGCGCGCCGCGCCGTCGTACGCGTACCAGCCCCGCCCGGACTTACGGCCCAGCCGCCCGCCCTCCACCAGGCGCCGCTGCGCGAGCGACGGAGTGAACTTCGGGTCCTGGAAGAAGGACTCCCACACGGAGCGGGTGACCGCCTCGTTGACGTCCTGGCCGATCAGATCGGTCAGCTCGAAGGGCCCCATCCGGAAACCGCCGCACTCGCGCAGCACCGCGTCAATGGTGGCGGGATCGGCCGCGCCCTCCTCATAAAGGCGGAACGCCTCCGCGTAGAAAGGGCGGGCGACCCGGTTGACGATGAAGCCCGGGGTGTCGGTGCAGCGCACCGGCGTCTTGCCCCAGGCGACCACCGTCTCGTACGCGGCCGTGGCCGCCGCCTCGTCGGTGGTGGCGGCGGCGGAGACCACCTCGACCAGCGGCAGCAGGGGAGCGGGGTTGAAGAAGTGCAGGCCGAGGAAGCGGCCGGGGCGGCGGAGGGCCGCCGCGACGGCGGTGACGGACAGGGACGAGGTGTTGGTGGCCAGCAGGCAGTCGTCGCCGACGACGGTCTCCAGGGCGGTGAAGAGCTGCTGCTTGGCGCCCAGGTCCTCCAGGATCGCCTCGATGACCAGCTCCGCGCCGGCCAGCTCGCCCAGCTCCGCCGCCGGGGCCAGCCGGGCGCGGGCGGCATCCCTCACTGCGGCGTCCAAGCGGCCCTTGTCGACCAGCCGGTCGAAGCGCTCCGTTATGGCCTGCTCGGCCAGCTCGGCGCGCCCGGGGGCGACGTCGTAGAGCCGCACATGGTGACCGGCGGCCAGGGCGACCTGGGCGATTCCCTGGCCCATGGTGCCCGTGCCGACGACGGCGATCGTGCTGCTTCGGTCAAGCGGGTCCGGCGCGGTCATGGCGAGCTGCTCCTCGGCGAGTTATCCACAGGTCCGGCCGACCCCTCTTGTCCCGACCGAACATTCGGTTAATCTAGCGGTGTTGCCAGCACGAAGCATCCCGCCCATCCGCCCGCACCAGCTCGACGAGGAGTTGGCCCATGGCTGCCGAGCTCACCGATCCCACCGGTCTCACCGCTGTCCCCTTGATCGAACGGCATCGCGAGACCCTCGACAAGGCCCTCGCCGCGATCCGTACTCGCGAGTACTGGTCGCCGTACCCCGAGCACCCCAAGGCGTACGGGGACGGCGAGACCGGCAAGGCCGCCTTCGACGCCCTGCTGCACGGCCGCTTCGACCTGGACCAGCCCGGCACGGACGGCTGGACGGGCGGCGAGGTGTCGCCGTACGGCATCGAGCTCGGCGTGGAGTATCCGCACCCCGATGCGGATGTGCTGCTCCCGGCGATGCGCGCCGCCCTCCCGGCCTGGCGGGACGCCGGCCCGGAAACGCGGGCCGCGGTCAGCCTGGAGATCCTCTCCCGGATCAACGCGCGGACCAATGAGTTCGCGCACGCGGTCATGCACACCTCAGGCCAGGCCTTCATGATGGCGTTCCAGGCGGGCGGCCCGCACGCCCAGGACCGCGGCCTCGAGGCGGTCGCGTACGCCTACGCCGAGCAGACCCGCACCCCGGAGGCGGCGGAGTGGGTCAAGCCGCAGGGCAAGCGGGATCCGCTGAGTCTGCGCAAGGACTTCAAGGCGGTGCCGCGCGGCATCGCGCTGGTCATCGGCTGCAACACCTTCCCGACCTGGAACGGCTACCCGGGGCTCTTCGCCTCCCTGGCCACCGGCAATCCCGTGCTGGTCAAACCGCACCCCCGGGCCGTGCTGCCGCTCGCGCTCACGGTCAAGGTCGCCCGCGAAGTGCTCGCCGAGGCCGGCTTCGACCCGAATGTGGTCGCCCTGGCCGCCGAACATCCCGGCGAGGGCCTGGCCAAGACGCTGGCGGTGCGCCCCGAGATCCGCGTCATCGACTACACCGGCTCGACCGCCTTCGGCGACTGGCTGGAGGCCAACGCCCGCCAGGCCCAGGTCTTCACCGAGAAGGCCGGGGTCAACACGGTGATCATCGAATCCACCGACGACTACCGCGGCCTGCTGTCCAATCTCGCCTTCTCGCTCTCGCTCTACAGCGGCCAGATGTGCACCACCCCGCAGAATCTGCTGATCCCCCGCGACGGCATCGACACCGACGCCGGTCACAGGACCTACGACGAGGTGGTCGCCGACCTCGCCGGGGCCGTGGGCGGACTCCTCGGCGACGACGCCCGGGCCAACGCCCTGCTCGGCGCCCTGGTCAACCCCGACGTGAAGAGCCGCCTGGAGGCCGCCCCGTCCGTCGGCGAAGTCGCCCTGGCCTCACGTGCCGTGCCCAATCCGGAGTTCCCCGACGCCGTGGTCCGCACCCCGGTGATCGTGAAGCTGGACGGCGCCAAGCCCGACGACGAAGCGGCGTACATGACGGAGTGCTTCGGCCCGGTGTCCTTCGCGGTCGCCGTCGACTCGGCCGAGGCCGCGGTGGACCTGCTGCGCCGCACGGTGCGGGAGAAGGGCGCGATGACGGTCGGCGGCTACACGACCTCCCCCGAGGTGGAGCGGCTGATCGAGGAGGCCTGCTGGGACGAGTCGGCGCAGCTGTCGCTGAATCTGACCGGCGGGGTCTACGTCAACCAGACCGCGGCGTTCTCCGACTTCCATGGCTCGGGCGGCAATCCGGCCGCCAACGCGGCCCTGTGCGACGGCGCGTTCGTCGCCAACCGTTTCCGGGTCATCGAGGTCCGCCGTCCCAATGGAACAGGGTCATAGCCACGCTGGTGGCGAGGTTGTAGCTGGAGACCTGGGGGCGCATGGGCAGCGCCACCAGCCGGTCCGCGCGGCTGCGCAGTTCCGCCGAGATGCCGTGCCGCTCGGAGCCGAAGGCGATCAGGGCATCGTCGGGGATGACGACGGACCGGATGTCCTCGCCCTCCGGGTCGAGGACATGGAGCGGCCCGGGCGGCAGGTCGTCGACGCCGAGCCGCTCCACGGCGGTGGCGAAGTGCAGCCCGGCCCCGGCTCGTACGGCATTGGAGTGCCAGGGGTCCAGGTCGCCGGTGGTGACCACGCCCGTGGCGCCGAAGCCGGCGGCGAGGCGGACGACGGCGCCGACATTGCCCAGGTTGCGGGGGTTGTCCAGGACGACGACCGGCGCCGGCCGGGGAAGCCGGAACAGGCTCTCCCGGTTGGCGCGCTCGCTCGGCCTGACCGCCAGCGCGGCGACCCCGGTCGGGTGGACCCGGGGCACCAGCTCCTTCAGGACGGCGGCCGGGACCTCGACGACCGACGCGGCGAGCGCATCGGTGAGGTCGTCCGCCAGCTCGGCCGCGAGGCCGAGCACCGCGTCCTTGTCGGCGGCGACCGCCAGCCTCACGTCCGCGCCGAAGCGCAGGGCGTGCTTCAGCGCGTGGAAGCCGTCGAGGAGCACGGCTCCCGGGGCCAGCTCACGCCACGCCCGTGCAGCGGTCTTCGCCTCGTTGTCGCTGGTCACCCCACGAGGTTAGACCGGGCGGGATCGGCAGACGGCTCCGGCTGCCCTTCGGCCCCGTCCTCGGCACCCGCCGCGGCTGCGGCCGCAGGCTCCGGGACCGTACGGCCGCTGATACGGCGCACCCGCCGGGAGACCCGGTCGCCCACCCAGCGCAGGAAGCCGGTCGGCAGGAAGACCGCGTCGGCGGTGATCATCGCGAGGGAGAAGAACGGCAGTCCGAGCACAACCGCGATCGAGGCGTGCTCGACCATCATCAGCGCCAGCAGCACGTTCTTCACCCGGCGGTTGAAGAGCGTGAAGGGGAAGGCGACCTGCACGATCACCGTGCCGTAGGTGATGACCATGACCATGAGACCGCTGCTCGCCATGGCATGGGACAGCTCCGGCCAGGGACTGAAGTCATCGAGGTGGAGCGGGTAGTACAGCGCGGTGCCGTCCTGCCACCGATTGCCCTGGATCTTGTACCAGCCGGCGGTGGCGTAGATCAGGCAGACCTCGACGATGATCACCAGAAGCGTGCCGTTGTGCGCGAGGTTGGCGAAGATGTCCAGAACGGTCCGGGGCTCGCGGTCGGGCGCGTAACGATTCACCGCCCACCAGGCGGCCTGTGCGAGCCAGATGCCCCAGAAGATGGCCGCCCAGCCCCAGCTCAGCAGCCCCAGCGCGGTGACGAGCACCAGCGCCGCGCCCAGCAGCGACCAGAGCACGACGCCGGTGGTGTCACGCTTCGGGCCGCGTTCCGAGCCGTATTCCGAGCCGTATTCCGGACCGTTTTCCTGGCCGTATTCCTCGCCGTATTCCGGAGCGTCTTCCTGGCCGTTTTCCTGGCTGTCCTGCGGGCTGTCCTCATGGCCGGCCTGCGCGATCCGGGCCCGGCGCCGCGAGTCCAGCGACCAGACCTGGCCGCAGCGGGTCAGGACGAGGTAGATCGCCATGAGGTGGATGACGTTGTCGCCGCCGTCGCCGACGAAGACGCTGCGGTTCTGCAGCGACAGCACGCCGATCATGAACAGCACCGACGCGGTACGGGTCCGCCAGCCGAGCAGCAGCATCGCTGAGGCGAGGATGGCGCCCACGTAGACGAACTCGAACCACAGCTGGCCACGGGTCCACATCAGGACGGAGAAGGCGTGGTTGTCCGCGATGAGCTGGTGCGCCATGTCCCAGCTCCACACGCCGTCGGGCCCGTAGAGCTCCTGGCGGTGCGGCCACTCGCGCAGCAGGAACAACATCCAGGCCAGCGAGAAGCCCATCCGGACGACCGCCGTCTGGTAGCGGCCTATGGCCGTACCGGTGAGCCGGGCCAGACCCCCCGCGACGCCCTTGTCGATCCCCCTTCCCAAGCCTGCGAAGGGGGACGGAACGATGGTCCGCTCACTCACGAGCCGTCCTCCACTGTGTTCACGGGCCACCAGGGGAGCACCTGGTAGGTGGTCGTGGTGTTGATCTTCTCGTTGCTCCAGGGGGGCGCTGCGACCGGCATGGTGCTCGCGCGGACCTGGACCCGCTCGACGGCCCCGCCGTTGAGGCGCGGACCGAAGCGGGTCTCGACGATGCGCTGGACGTACGCCCTGCTCATCTCGCCGCGCGCGCCGATAGGGCGGTTCTGGTCGCCGTGCGTACTGGTGTAGAAGGACCAGGCCCGGCGCAGCTCGTTCTGCTTGGTGTGGCTGGGCGCCGGGTTGTGCCGGATGTCGGCGATGTCCATCGCGGTGAGGTCGACCCAGCCGGTGATCTCGGTGCTGCCGTCGTTCTTCCGCACCTCGGCGCGCGCCCAGACGTGGGTGTTCTGCTGCACCGGGTTGGGGGCGAACAGCTTCCAGTTCTGCTCGAACTCGGGATAGATGTACTCCGCCACCAGGTCGCCGTGCTTCTGGGTGATCGTGTTCTCCGGCGCCACGTGCAGGAACACGGCGAGGAGGTGGACGGCGACCATGACCGCCACGGCGGCGACGGCCAGCGCCACCGCTATCCGGGAGGGAAGCGACAGGGCGCCCAGGCCGCCACCACCCGGTCGTGCCCGTACGTCCTCGGGTGGCTCCATGTCGTCAGTACTCCTCGTTCCCCACGTTGCTTTCCGCACGGAACGGTACTCATGCCACACAGCCGCGGTACAGCCATCCCGGTTATCTCGGTTGTCCACAGGCCGCCGGGGATTGATCTTGACACCCTCCGGGGCCCGGCCCACCATGGGATCCAGTGCACCGAACGATCGGTCGGTCGGGAGTAAGGGGGCTCCGCATGACAACGACACCAGCGGTGGAGGAGGCGACGAGTCCGCCTTCCTGGCCGCCTTCGAAGCGGCAGTCGCCGCGGATTCCAGGATCGAGCCGCGATACGCCGGCCTGCCAGTCGCATCCGGCCGGCGATGCCGTGGAGGTGGACTTCGACGCCTGACCCCCCTAATCTGACACACCGTCAGAATGGTGGGTGTCGGCTGGGAGGTCGGGGCAATGGACTTCAGCTTCAGCGAGGAAGAGCTGGCGGCCGTCGAGGCGGCCCGGGCGGTCTTCGCCGGCGTGTCACCGGACGCGGTGCCCAGCCCGGCGCTCACCCCTGGGCCGGTGGCCGAGGACTTCGACCGGGTGCTGTGGCGCAGGCTCGCCGAGGCCGACCTGCTGAGCCTGGTCCTGGACGAGGCGTATGGCGGGGCCGGGCTCGGTCCGGTGGCCCTGTGCCTTGTCCTGCGCGAGGCCGGGGGTGTGCTCGCCCGAGTCCCGCTACTGGAGACCTGCGCCGCCGCGCTCGCCGTCCAGCAGTACGGCCCGCCCGAGCTGCGCGACCGGCTGCTGCCCGCGGTGGGGCGGGGCGCCCTCGTGCTCACCGTCGCGGCCAATGGCCGCACCGGCCACGATGCGGCGGAACTCGCGGTCAGCGCACGGCAGGTGGAGGGGGAGGGGGGTGGGTCCCCCGCCTCGTGGATCCTCGACGGCACCCACACCGCCGTCCCCTGGGCCCAGCACGCCGACCACATCCTCGTCCCCGCCGTCGCCCCCGACGGCCGGCCCGTCATCGCCCTGCTGCCCCGCACCGCCGCCACCGTGACCCTGGCCGACCAGGTCTCCACAAGCGGTGAACGCCTCGCCGAGGTCCGCCTCGACGGCGCCCGGGTGCCGGCCGCCGACGTCATCACCGCCGACGGCGCCTGGGACCGGCTCCGCCGGCTGCTCACCGTCGGCACCTGTGCGCTCGCGCTCGGCCTGGGCTCGGCCGTCCTCCGGATGACCAGCGAGTACACCGGCAAGCGCGAGCAGTTCGGGCATCCGATAGCCACGTTCCAGGCCGTCGCCATGCAGTCCGCCGACCGCTACATCGACCTCCGTGCCATGGAGGTCACCCTCTGGCAGGCGGCCTGGCGGCTCGACCCCACCGATGTCGCCGTCGCCAAGATCTGGGCCTCGGAAGGGGTCCGCCGGGTCGTCCAGACCGCCCAGCACCTCCACGGCGGCTTCGGTGCCGACACGGACTACGCGCTGCACCGCTACCACGCCTGGGCCAAGCAGCTCGAGCTCTCGCTGGGCCCGGCGGCAGCGCACGAGGAGGCCCTCGGCGACCTGCTCGCCGCCGAGGCCTAGCCCGGCAGCCCGCCAGCCCGTCCGCCAGCCCGGCAGCACGCCCGCCGGCCCGGCCGCCCCTACAGCACGTACGCCTCGGCACCGCCGTCCGTGACCAGCGGACGCCCCGCGGCCTCCCACCCCAGCATGCCGCCGTCGACGTTGACCGCCTCGACGCCCTGCGCGATCAGGTACTGCGCGACCTGCGCCGAGCGGCCGCCGACCCGGCACACCACATGCACGCGCTGGTCGCCCGGGACCTCGGCAGCCCGCGCGACGACCTCGCCCATGGGGATGTGCAGCGCCCCCTCGGCGTGCCCGGCGGCCCACTCGTCGTGCTCGCGCACATCCAGCAGGAATCCGTCCGCCGGCACGGCGGCGGCGTCCACCGCGGGCAGCTGGGCGTGGAACATGAAGATCGGCCTCCTCGACAGGGCGTTGACACGGCGATACGCCGAAAACGTACCGCTCAGTCCTTCGAGGAGCGAACGAGCTCCTCCAGCCGCGCCTCGCGATGGGCGACCTGGTTGAGCAGGGACTCGGCGATCTCGTTCAGCAGCCCGTCCGGGTCGTCCGGCGCGAGCTTCATCATCTGCCCGATCGCGCTGCCCTCCAGGTCGGCGGCGATCACGGCCAGCGTCTCCTTGCGCTCGGCCAGCCACTCCAGCCGGGCGTAGAGCACCTCGGCCTCGGTCGGCAGCTCCTCGTCCAGCGGCGGGCCGGCCGCCCATTCCTCCGCCAGTTCGCGCAGCTTCGCCTCGTCGGCGTAGGCGTACGCCTCGTTGACCCGGGCGATGAACTCGCTCCGCCGCTGCTTCTCCCCCTCGTCCTGCGCCAGGTCGGGGTGGGCCGCGCGGGCCAGCTCGCGGTAGAGCCGCTGGGCCTCCTTGCCGGGGCGCACCCGGCGCGGCGGGTTCGGGTCCTCGACCGGCCGGACGCCGTCGGCGCCCAGCAGCCCGCCGAACAGCTCCTCGACCCCGGGCATGGGCATGACCAGGGCGCGCGCCTCCCAGGCGCGCTTGATGTCGTCGCGGTCGCCGCTGCTGGCCGCGACCGCCTCCGCGATCAGCGCGTCCAGCTCGTCGAGCCGGGCGTACATCGGGCCGAGCTTCTGGTGGTGGAGCCGGGAGAAGTTCTCCACCTCGACCCGGTAGGTCTCCACCGCGATCTCGAACTCGATCAGCGCCTGCTCGGCCGCCCGCACCGCCTTCGCCAGCCGGTCCTCGGGCTTCGCGCCGTGCGCGCCGCCTTGGGAGCCGGCTGCCGCGCCGGACGCCGAGCCGGCTTGCGGGTCGGCCGCCGAGCCGGCCTGCGAGGCGTTCTCACGGTTCACGGAGGAGTTCGTCACCGGGACAGCGTACGAGGATGGGCCGCTCATATTCCAAGCTCGGCCGGTATCCGCCCACCGCGCACCGCCGCCAGCAGCTCAGCGTGGTCCGCTTCCGTACGATCCGCGTACGCCACCGCGAATGCGGCCACCGCCTCGTCCAGTTCCTCGCCCTTGCCGCAGTAGCCCGCGATCAGCCGCGGATCGGCGGTGTGCGCGTGCGCCCGGGCCAGCAGCGCGCCGGTCACCCGGGCGTAGTCGTCGATCAGCCCGGCCTGCAGCGAAGCCGGGTCGACGCTGCCCTTACGGTTCCGGAACTGCCGCACCTGACAGGGGCGCCCGTCGACCGTCGTCCAGCCCAGCAGGGCATCGCTCACGACCTGCATCCGCTTCTGCCCGAGCACTACCCGCCGGCCCTCGTGCTCGACCTCCGGCGTCTCCCAGCCGGCCTTCGCCAGGTACGGCACCAGGGCCGAGGGCCGCGCCTCCTTCACCTGGAGCACCAGCGGCTCACCGAGGTGATCAAGGAGCAGCACCACGTACGACCGCAGCCCGACGCTCCCCGTCCCGACCACCCGGAAGGCGACGTCGTGCACCGCGTACCGGCCGAGCAGCGGCAGCCGGTCCTCGCCCAGCGTCGCCAGATACCGCTGCAGGGACAGGGCGACGGCCGCCGCCTCCGCGTCCGGCACCCGCCGCAGCACCGGCGGGGCGTCGACGAAGCGCCGTCCGCCGCCGTCCACCGCCTCGGTCGCCCGCGCCGCGAACTTCGCGCTCGTGTTCTTGCGGGCCTTCTCCGAGACCTGTTCGAGCGTGACGGTCAGTGCCCCCGCGTCCGCGTGCGCGACCAGGCCCTCGTCCGCGATGGCGTTCCAGGCCTCCAGCACCGGCAGCTTCGCCAGCAGCCGCATGGTCCGCCGGTAGGCGCCCACCGCGTCGAAGGCCGCCGCCCGGCAGACCGTCTCGTCCGCGCCCGCCTCCCGGCCCGCGAGTACGAGCGAGGCCGCGAGCCGCTTCACGTCCCACTCCCAGGGACCGCGCACCGTCTCGTCGAAGTCGTTGATGTCGATGACCAGGCCGCCCCGCGCGTCCCCGTACAGGCCGAAGTTGGCGGCGTGCGCGTCGCCGCACAGCTGGGCGCCTATCCCGGTGGCGGGCGTGCCGGCCAGGTCGGCGGCCATCAGCCCGGCCGAGCCGCGCAGGAAGGCGAAGGGGCTTGCCGCCATCCGTCCCACCCGCAGCGGTACGAGTCCGGGGATGCGGCCGGCGTTGGAGGCCTCCAGGGACTCCGCCGTGCCCGGCCGGTCGGCGCCGATCTGAAGGACGTCGTGCAGGGCTCGCGGCACCGGCCGGCGCAGCGCCTTCCCCTCCGCCTTCGGCGAGCCGTCGTGCGGCCACCGCTGGAATCCCGACACCCACGGCACGCGCGCCACGTCCGGTCCCGTCCCCTGCCCCAGTCCCTGGTCCACCATGAGCCCCTCCCTGCCCAGGAAGCGCCCCGAAAACGCTTCCGCCGAACTGACTTGCCCCCTTGGTCGTATCTGGGGGCAATCTGGCCATTTACCGGACCACTACCGGTGGTTCATGCTTGCCTGGATCCACCACGCACGTCGCAGCACAAGGCTCAGCACGACGCTCAGCACAACCCCCGGCACGACTCGCAAGGACACGCGCGACTCGCCGTCCGACACCGAATACTCCCTCAGCGCCGAACCGGCCCGAACCGCAGGTGCACCAGCTTGGACGAGATGACCCGGCTGCCCGCCGCCACGACGAGCCCGATCGCGACCACGGGCTTTTCCGCTCTGCTCCGCCTTGCCGTCCTGTGCGTGGATCCCGACGGCCACATCTCCTACTGGAACCGTGGTGCCGAGGAGCTGTTCGGCCACCGCTGGGAAGGTGTCTTCGGCCGGCCCGCCTCAGGTCTGCTGCCCAATCCCACCGGTGACCGCCAGGACACCCTCGACCAGCTCGACGACCTCACCCACCCCGCGTGGGCCGGCGCCCTCGCCGCCACCGAACGCGACGGCGGCGTGCGGGACGCCCTGTGGTGGTCGTACCGGATCATGGAGCCGGTCGGCCGCAGCCTGCTGCTCCTCGCGGCCAACGCCCAGCCGCTGCGCACCGGCGCCCTGCGCATCGCGCTGGGCGACCGCATGCTGCCGTACGCGGCCGCCGACGCCCCCGACAGCCCGCTCCGCCACGAGAACGTACGTATCGCGGCCCGGCTCGCCAGGGTGTCCGACGCGGCGCACGCCGACCAACTGGGCGCCCGCCTGGGCGCGGTGCTGCCCCGGGTGAGCGCGGGCCGGCTGGAGCGGATCATGCGGCAGATCGTGCCGTACGGCTATCCGGTGCTGGAGGTGGAGGGCAATGTCACGCTGCCGGTGCTGCCGTACGAGCAGGGCGGCCGGCCCGTCACCCACCCCGCCAACGGCCGTCCGCCGCGCCCGCCCCGCACGGCCGAGCGCAAGGAGCTGCTCCCCGGACCGCGCCCGTCGCCCGCCCAGGCGTCCCAGCCCTACCAGCCCGCTCCGGGCACGGCGGTCCCGCACCCGGCTCCCTCCCCCGGGCACACCCTCGACGAACAGCTCGCCCTGCTCCGCGAGATCGGCACCAAGGTCGGCAGCACCCTCGATCTGGGCACCACCGCGCGGGAGTTGTGCTCGGTCACCGTCCCGCGCTTCGCCGACTACGCCGCGATCCTGATCGTCGACCAGCTCTTCTCGGACACCGATCCGCCCAAGGACGACCGCCCGTCCGGCATGATCACCGCCCGCCGGGTCGCTGTCACCCACAACGGCCGGCCCGGCGGCCCCTGGGACACCGCCCTGCCCGAGGGCGAGTTGCTGCCGCTGGCCGCGAACGAGATCACCCCGCGCCTCGGCGAGCCATTACTGATTCCCGTGATAGACCCAGCCCTTGCCGAGGACATCGCCGCCGACCTGGGCGTCCCTGCGCTCGGCCCGCTGCTGCCCGAGCACTCCATGATCGTCGTCCCGCTCACCGCGCGCGGCACCGTCCTCGGCCGCATGTGCCTGCTGCGCCGCCCGGGCCGCCGGCCCTTCGACGCCACCGACGCCGTGACCGCCGGCGAGGTCGTCGCCCGTGGCGCCGTCCATCTCGACAACGCCCGCCTGCACCGCCTCGAGTCGCGCGCCGCCGTCACCCTCCAGCGCAGCATGATGCCGACCCGCCCGCCCAAGATCCCCGGCGTCCGGATCGCCCACCACTACCGCCCCGGCGACCGGCAGGCCCAGGTCGGCGGCGACTGGTTCGACGCGATCCAACTCCCCGGCGGGCGCGTCGCGTTGATCGTCGGCGATGTCATGGGCCACGGCCTGCTCTCGGCCGCCGTGATGGGCCAGTTCCGTACGGCCGTGATCACCATGGCCGCCCTCGACCTGCCGCCCGCCCAGCTGCTGCGCCACCTGGACAACCTCGCCCACCGCCTGGGTGCCGAACACCTCGCCACCTGCGTGTACGCGGTCTACGACCCGATCCACCGCAAGCTGACCATCGCCAACGCCGGCCACATCCCGCCGGTCCTCGCCCGCCACGACGGCCGCAGCGAGCTGCTGGAGATCCCCAAGGGCGCCCCCATCGGGGTGGGCGGCGTGCCCTTCGAGACGGTCGAGATCCCGGTCCCGGACGGCAGTTGGCTGGTGCTGTGCACCGACGGCCTGGTCGAGGTGCGCGGGCAGGGGATAGACGCGGGCCTGGCCGCCCTCTGCTCCAACGTCATCGAGCCGGACCAGACGCCCGAGGACGTCTGCGAGCAGATCCTCAGCCGCGTCCACTCCGACGACCGCGGCGACGACGTGGCCCTGCTGGTCGCCAACTTCCAGGGCATCCCGTCGGACGACGTCGTCGAGTGGAAGCTGGAGTTGAACCGCTCCGAGGTCCGCCGCGCCCGCGAGCTGACCCGCGATCAGCTCACCCGCTGGGGCCTGACCGGGATCGTCGAGCTGACCGAGCTGCTGGTCAGCGAGCTGGTGACCAACGCCCTGCGGGCCGCGTCCCATGCGGTGAGCCTGCGGCTGATGCGCGTCGGCACACTGCTCGTCGAGGTCACCGACGACGACCACAACCTCCCCCAGCTGCGGCGCGCGGACGCCAACGACGAGGAGGGCCGCGGTCTCACCCTCGTCAGCCATCTCTCACGCCGCTGGGGCACCAGCCGCAAGGCGGTCGGCAAGGTCGTATGGTTCGAGCTTCCGCTACCCGGGTAGATGGTCATTGACCAGCACGAACGTGCGAATCAAATGTACGATGCAGAGATGCCGAGCAGAGCGCCGAACGGGGCAAGCAGAGAGCAGTCCGTCGAGACCATCCAGGGTGAGATGGCCGCCTTCGCCCGGCGGGCGCGCGGCGTGGCCGCCCGTATGCACCCGGAGTTGTCCCTGGTCTCGTTCACGATCCTGGCCCACCTGGACGCGACGAAGGGCTGCCGGGCCACCGATCTGGCCACGGAGTTCACGCTGGACAAGTCCACCGTGAGCCGGCAGATCACCGCGCTGGAGCAGCTCGGCTTCGTCGAACGCCGGGCCGAACCCGCCGACCAGCGGGTCCAGTTGCTACGTCCGACCCCGGCCGGCAGCGCCGTCCTCGCGGCCGCCACCGCCGCCCGCCGCGAGGCCTTCCGTACCCGGCTCATGGACTGGGACGAGGCCGACCTCGAGCGCTTCGCCGCGTATCTGGTCCGCTACAACGAGACCTCGGGGCAGAAGGAGGCCTCAGACCAGGCCGGGCAGCGCTGAATCAGCCGCTGAGTCAGCCGCTGCGCCGGCGTCGTCGCCGTCGTCGCTCTCGGCGGCCCCCGGGCACGTCGTCGCCACCGGCAGATCGCCGGGCAGGTACGACACCGCCCACGTACGCAGTTCCTCCAGCGCCGGACCCAGGGCCCGCCCGGCCTCGGTGAGCCGGTAGCTGACCCGCAGCGGCGGGCCCGTCTCGACCTCCCGGGTCAGCAGTCCGGCCTCGGCCAGCTCGCTCAGCCGGTCCGAGAGCATCCGTTCACTGATCTTCGGAATCGCGCGGCGGAGCTCTGCGAAGTACCACGCGCGCTGTGTGAGGACGGCCACGATCAGGCCGGTCCACCGCTTACCGAGCAGCGCGAAGACCCGCGTCAGGGCCACGTCGACCCCGGAACACGGCTCCATCGTCTCTTCCTGCTGCTGTGCCATCCCCTCAGGCTACTACCCTTGTCACTAGGAGCTGCAAAAAAGTAAGCTCGTGCTGCAGAAAAGTAAGTTCCTGTGGTACCAATAGCTGCATACGAATATTTCGCCGTTCCCCACGGCTCGAACGTCACGAAAGTGGAGGCACCCCCATGCCCACCCTGCTGCACATCGACTCGTCCATCTGGCCCGCCGAGGGTTCTTCGTCCCGTGACGTTGCCGCCACCTTCCGCAAGGAATGGGAGGCCCAGCACCCGAACGGCACCGTCATCTACCGCGACCTCGCCGTCGAGCCGGTTCCGCACATCGACGCCGCCCACTACCTCGGTGGCGCCGAGCACCCGCTGCGCGACACCCTGGCGACCGAGCTCGAGCAGGCCGACGCGGTCCTGATCAGCGCGCCGATGTACAACTTCGCGATTCCCTCCACCCTGAAGGCGTGGCTGGACCAGGTCATCATCCTCGGCCGCACCGCCGGTGAGACCCCCTCCGCCGCCGGCACCCCGACCGTTGTCGTCGCGTCCCGCGGTGGCGGCTACGGCCCCGGCACTCCGCGTGAGGACCACGAGTTCGTCATCACCTACCTGGAGAAGGCGCTGGGCGCCCTCGGCCTCGACGTGCACTTCGTGGTTCCCGAGCTGACCCTGGCCCGTCAGGTGCCCGCCATGGCCGGCCTGATCGACCTCTCCGACGCCTCCAAGGCCAAGGCCCACGAGGAGGCCGCGGCCAAGGCCAAGACCTTCGCCGCCAAGGTCGCCTGAGACCTTCCCGCGCCACCCGGAAGCGGCCCGCCCTCCCTCGGTGTCGGGGCCGCTTCCGCCTTCCCTCAGCTCTTCCCTTTAGCTCTTCTTTGCCTTACTCGGGATGAAATGTGGGCGATACACAAGTTGCCTACGATGACTAAATCCATCGCCACTTTCCCCGGGGGGACCTTCCGCATGACCACATCCGCCGACACCGGACGACGAAGCAGCGGCAACGCCATCGTCGCCGTGCTCTCCTTCGCGGGCATCGTCGTCGCCGTGATGCAGACCCTCGTCGTCCCGCTCATATCCCAGCTGCCGACGTTGCTGCACTCCTCCGCCTCCGACGCCTCCTGGGTGGTCACCGCGACCCTCCTGGCCGGCGCCGTCGCCACCCCCGTCATGGGCCGCCTCGGCGACATGTACGGCAAGCGGCGGATCCTCTTCGTCAGCCTCGGCCTGCTGGTCGCCGGCTCGGCCCTGTGCGCCTTCACCTCGACGCTCCTGCCGATGGTGATCGGCCGGGCCCTGCAGGGCGGCGCCATGGGCGTCATCCCGCTGGGCATCAGCATCATGCGCGACGAGCTGCCGCGTGAGCGGATGGGCTCCGCGATGGCCCTGATGAGCTCGTCCCTGGGCATCGGCGGCGCACTCGGCCTGCCGGGCGCCGCGGCCATCGCCCAGCACTCCGACTGGCACACCCTCTTCCTGGTCTCCGGCGGGCTCGGCGTGGTCGCCATCGCCCTCGTCGCCTTCCTCGTCCCCGAGTCGCCGGTACGTACCCCGGGCCGCTTCGACATCCCGGGCGCGATCGGCCTCACCGCCGGCCTGATCTGCCTGCTCCTGCCCATCACCAAGGGCGCCGACTGGGGCTGGGGCAGCGGCACCGTCCTCGGGCTGTTCGGCGCCGCCGTCGTGATCCTTGTCTCCTGGGGCGTCCTGGAACTGCGTACCGACGCGCCGCTGGTGGACCTGCGGACCACCGCGCGCCGCCAGGTGCTGCTGACCAACCTCGCGTCGGTCCTGGTGGGCTTCGTCCTGTACGCCCAGATGCTGGCCCTGCCGCAGATCCTGGAGCTGCCCAAGGTCACCGGCTACGGCCTCGGCCTGTCCATGGTCGCCGCCGGCCTGTGCCTGGCACCCGGCGGCCTGGTCATGATCGTGATCTCGCCGATCTCCGCCCGGATCTCCGCCACCAAGGGCCCCAAGGTCTCGCTGCTGATCGGCACCGTCATCGCCACCGGCGGTTACGCGCTCGGCTTCGGCCTCATCCACTCGGTGTGGGAAGTCATACTCGTCGGCACCGTCATCGGCTCCGGCATCGCCTTCGCGTACGCGGCCATGCCCGCCCTCATCATGGGCGCCGTGCCGCCCTCCGAGACCGCCGCCGCCAACGGCCTCAACACCCTGATGCGGTCCATCGGCACCTCGACCTCCAGCGCCGTCGTGGGCGTCGTCCTGGCCCACATGACGATCACCCTCGGCGAAGGCACCTCCGCCGCCGTCGTGCCCTCCATGGACGGCTTTCGGACCGCCTTCGGCATCGCCTGCCTGGTCGGGGTGGTGGCCCTCGCCGTCGGCGTCTTCATCCCGGGCAGGACGGCGGAGGGCCGCACGGCCTTCACCGTTCGACCCTCCGCCGAGGCCGGGACCGAGGCAGAAGCCTCAGCCGAGCCCCTGAACGAGTCCGAGCCTCAGATGCTGACGCCGAAGTCCTGAGCGATGCCGCGCAGGCCGGAGGCGTACCCCTGGCCGACGGCGCGGAACTTCCACTCCGCGCCGTTGCGGTACAGCTCGCCGAAGACCATGGCGGTCTCGGTCGAGGCGTCCTCGGTGAGGTCATAGCGGGCGAGCTCTTTGTCGTCGGCCTGGTTCACCACGCGGATGAACGCGTTGCGGACCTGGCCGAAGCTCTGCTGGCGGGTCTCGGCGTCGTAGATCGACACTGGGAACACAATCTTGGAGACCCCGGCCGGCACCGTCGTCAGGCTGACCTTCACCTGCTCGTCGTCACCCTCACCCTCACCGGTGATGTTGTCGCCGGTGTGCTCGACCGAGCCTTCGGGGCTCTTGAGGTTGTTGAAGAAGACGAAGTGCTTGTCCGAGACGACCTTGTTGTCCTCGCCGACGAGCAGCGCGCTCGCATCAAGGTCGAAGTCCGTGCCCGTGGTCGTACGCACGTCCCAGCCCAGACCGACGGTGACCGCGGTCAGTCCCGGGGCCTCCTTGGTCAGCGAGACATTGCCGCCCTTGGAAAGGCTGACACCCATGGATCTCCCTGCGCAATCCGGCGCGGGCCGCGCCCCTTGACGATTCCTTTGCCCAATGCGTCCAACGCGCACCTACCCGCCCCGGTTCCCCGTCACGCACCCGCTCACCCACGTGCAGCAAACAAAAGATCCCGCAGGTCCGAAGACCTGCGGGATCTCACTGTGCGCGAGGGGGGAGTTGAACCCCCACGCCCTTTCGGGCACTGGAACCTGAATCCAGCGCGTCTGCCTATTCCGCCACCCGCGCATGGGTGCTGCCGTTCGATTCTCACACACCCCCGGACTCCTCGTCCGGCCGGTGCGGGAGCGCCTCCCGACATCCAGAAGATTAGCACGCGGCTCAGGGTGGAATCACATCCGTTTCCCGCGGGCGGGCGGCGCGCGGACCTCGGGGGACCGGCAGTGGGACGACCGTGGTCGGAGCCACACCTTCCAGCGGCCGGGGAACGCCCGTTGTTGCGGGACACTGACAGGAGGCACCTCTACCATCCCTGTGGGGGGAGCGGCGGTGGAGCGTGTGAGCGTTGACACCGGCCCGCTGGGCAGGAGTGGGGAACCACTTGTTTTCCTGGCGCGTGGATACGATCAGTAAGCAGTACCGGAAGGATCGTGGCAAGGACCGCCGTGATCCGCCGCAGGACCTCTAGGAGGGAGGTGCACCGTGGGAGTACTCAAGAAGTTCGAGCAGCGTCTCGAGGGCTTCGTGAACGGCACCTTCGCCAAGGTGTTCAAGTCCGAGGTCCAGCCTGTGGAAATCGCGGGCGCGCTCCAGCGTGAGTGCGACAACAACGCGACCATCTGGAACCGCGACCGCACCGTCGTACCCAATGACTTCATCGTCGAGCTGAGCGGCTCGGACTTCGACCGGCTGAGCCCTTACGCGATCCAGCTCGGGGACGAGCTGGCCGGCATGGTGCGCGACTACGCGAAGCAGCAGCGCTACACCTTCATGGGCAACATCAAGGTCCATCTGGAGAAGGCCGACGATCTCGACACCGGTCTGTACCGGGTGCGCAGCCGCACGCTCGCGTCCAGCGAGTCGCAGTTCCACCAGGAGCCGCCGCAGGGCCGGCAGCAGCAGGCACCGGCCCGTCCGGCGGCCGCCGGCCAGGCCCCGTATCTCGCGCCGTCCCGCCCCGCGGGCCCGCCGCCGATGCCGGCCGGCCCACCGCCGTCCATGGGCGCACGCCAGGCCGGCCCCGCGCCGGTGACCCGGCTGCCCGGCACGGGAGCCCCGGCCGAGGCGGGTCCGGTGCGCCGCTGGATCGAGATCAACGGCACCCGGCACCAGTTCTCCCGGGCGACACTGGTGCTCGGCCGCAGCACCGAGGCGGACGTACGGGTCGACGACCCCGGAGTGTCCCGGCGCCACGCCGAGATCCGGGTCGGATCGCCTTCCGTGGTCCAGGACCTCGGATCGACAAACGGGATCGTGGTGGACGGGCAGCACACCCAGCGCGCTACGCTCCGCGACGGCTCTCGCATCGTCGTGGGGAGTACCACCATCGTGTACCGGCAAGCCGAAGGGTGAAGCGGGGGCAATGTCAGAGCTGACCCTGACGGTCATGCGGTTGGGTTTCCTCGCCGTATTGTGGCTGTTCGTCATCGTGGCCGTACAGGTCATCCGTAGCGATCTGTTCGGGACGCGGGTGACCCAGCGCGCTTCGCGGCGCGCGGAATCCGGCAACCGGCCGCCGCAGCAGCGCCAGCAGGCGCAGGCTTCCCAGCGGCAGCAGCAACCGCCGCAGAACAACCGGGCGCGACGTGGCGCCCCGACAAAGCTCGTGGTCGCCGAGGGCTCGCTTGCGGGCACCACGGTGGCCCTGCAGGGCCAGACGATCACGTTGGGCCGCGCGCACGACTCGACGATTGTGCTGGACGACGACTACGCGAGCAGCCGGCATGCCAGGATCTATCCGGACCGTGACGGCCAGTGGATCGTCGAGGACCTCGGATCCACCAACGGCACCTACATGGACCGGAACCGGCTGACCACGCCGACCCCGATCCCGCTGGGTGCCCCGATCCGCATCGGCAAGACCGTCATCGAGCTGCGGAAGTAGTCGCATCAATGGGCAAGCCCAGGGAGCACGGCCAGCGAGCGAGAGGGTGGGCAGCGTGCGGATGTACCCGGAGCCGACAGGCGAGGTGCGTATGAGTCTGTCGCTGCGCTTCGCCGCCGGTTCGCACAAGGGCATGATCCGGGAGGGCAACGAGGACTCCGGCTACGCCGGGCCCCGCCTGCTCGCGATCGCCGACGGCATGGGCGGCCAGGCCGCCGGTGAGGTCGCCTCGTCCGAGGTGATCTCCACCCTCGTGACGCTCGACGACGACATCCCCGGCTCGGACATCCTCACCTCGCTCGGCACCGCCGTGCAGCGCGCCAACGACCAACTGCGCGTCATGGTCGAGGAGGACCCCCAGCTGGAGGGCATGGGCACCACGCTCACCGCCCTGCTGTGGACCGGCCAGCGGCTCGGCCTGGTGCACGTCGGCGACTCCCGCGCGTACCTGCTGCGCGACGGCATCCTCACCCAGATCACCCAGGACCACACCTGGGTGCAGCGCCTGGTCGACGAGGGCCGGATCACCGAGGAGGAAGCCGGTACGCACCCGCAGCGCTCGCTGCTGATGCGCGCCCTGGACGGCCGCGGCCAGGTCGAGCCCGACCTGTCGGTCCGCGAGGTCCGGGCCGGTGACCGTTATCTCATCTGTTCGGACGGTTTGTCCGGCGTCGTCAGCCACCAGACCCTGGAGGACACCCTCGCGGGTTACCAGGATCCGGGCGAGACCGTGCAGCAGCTCATCCAGCTCGCGCTGCGCGGCGGCGGCCCCGACAACATCACCTGCATCGTCGCCGACGTCCTGGACATCGACGACAACGACACCCTCGCCGGCCGCCTCCACGACACCCCCGTGGTCGTCGGGGCCGTGGCCGACAGCCAGCTCCCGCTCTCCGACCCGCGGCACCTGCAGACCCCGGCCGGCCGCGCCTCCGAGCTGGGCCGCCCCCAGGCCCCCGAGGGCGCCTTCGGGCCGCCCGGCAGCGGCGACATGACGATGGCCGGCGTGCCGCTCGGCAGCTTCGGCGCCTTCGAGGGCGAGAGTGCCGACGACTGGGACAAGCCCCGCAGGTCCCGCAAGTGGCTGAAGCGCTCGGCGATCCTGGTCGTCGTCCTCGGCCTCATCGGCGGCGGCATGTACGGCGCGTACCGCTGGACCCAGACGCAGTACTACGTGGGCGTCAAGGGCAACCACGCCGCGATCTACCAGGGCATCGAGCAGAAGCTGGCCTGGATCAACCTGTCGAAGGTCCATGAGGACCGCCCCGCGATCGAACTCAAGTACCTCCCCGACTACCAGCGCAAGAACGTCGAGGACACCATCGCCGCCGGCAGCCTCGGAGACGCCCGCAGCACCGCCGACTCGCTGGAGAAGCAGGCCAAGGTCTGCCAGACCAAGGAAGCCATCGACAAGGCGGCCAAGGCCAAGGCAGCCGCCGGCAAGGCCAAGAAGACGTCGACGACGACGTCCACCGGCACGGCCAACGCCGCTTCCGGTTCGGCGTCCGCCACAGCGTCGCCGAGCGCGTCGGCCACCCCATCATCCTCGCCCAGCACCACCCTCTCCCCGGAGGACCAGACGCTGGCCCAGCAGTGCCCCAGCGGCCAGTAGCAGTCCCAGGAGGGGGCGGTACGCCACCATGTCCGTCATCAGCAACACCACGACCATCACGTCCGTAGGCGCGCCGAGCCGGCGCAACACCGAGCTGGCACTGCTGGTCTTCGCCGTCGTCATCCCGGTCTTCGCGTACGCCAACGTGGGCCTGGCGATGAACGGCAAACTGCCGTCCGGCATGCTCAGTTACGGCCTCGGGCTCACCGCGCTCGCGGCCGTGGCGCATCTCACGGTACGCAAGTTCGCCCCCTACGCCGACCCGTTGCTGCTCCCTCTGGTGACGCTGCTCAACGGCATCGGTCTGGTGTTCATCTGGCGGCTGGACCAGTCCCCGCGGCTCATCCAGCGGGCCAAGACCCTCTACGGCGCGTTCAGCCCCGACACCCCCAAGCAGCTGCTGTTCTCGGCCGTGGGCGTGGCGCTCTTCGTCGCGGTGCTGGTGCTCCTGAAGGACCACCGCATCCTGCAGCGGTACACGTACATCTCCATGGTGGTGGCGCTGGTGCTACTGATCATGCCGGTGTTCTTCCCCGCGGTGAACGGCGCCAAGATCTGGATCAGCATCCCCGGCGTCGGCACCATCCAGCCCGGCGAGTTCGCGAAGATCATCATTTCGGTCTTCTTCGCCGGCTATCTGATGGTCAAGCGCGACGCCCTGGCCCTGGCCAGCCGCCGCTTCATGGGCCTGTACCTGCCGCGTGGCCGCGACCTCGGACCGATCCTGGTGGTCTGGGGCATGTCCATCCTGATCCTGGTCTTCGAGACCGACCTCGGCACCTCGCTGCTGTTCTTCGGCCTCTTCATCGTCATGCTGTACGTGGCCACCGAGCGCACCAGCTGGATCTTCTTCGGCCTGCTGATGTCCGCGGCCGGAGCGGTGGGCGTCGCCACGTTCGAACCGCACGTCCAGGAACGCGTGAGCGCTTGGCTCGACCCCTTCGCCGCGTTCCAGGCCGGCACCAGCGACCAGGTGGCCCAGGCCCTGATGTCGTTCGGCTCCGGCGGCATCTTCGGCACCGGCCTCGGCCAGGGCAACTCCGACCTGATCGGCTTCGCCGCCAACTCGGACTTCATCCTCGCCACCGTCGGTGAGGAGCTGGGCCTCGCCGGGCTGATGGCCTTCCTGCTGATCTACGGGCTGATCGTCGAGCGCGGGGTCCGCACCGCCCTCGCCGCCCGTGACCCCTTCGGGAAGCTGCTGGCCATCGGCCTCTCCGGGGCCTTCGCCCTCCAGGTCTTCGTCGTCGCCGGTGGTGTCATGGGGCTCATCCCGCTCACCGGTATGACCATGCCGTTCGTCGCGGCCGGCGGTTCGTCCGTGATCGCCAACTGGGCGCTGGTCGGCATCCTGCTGCGGATCAGCGACACCGCCAGAAGGCCCGCCCCCGCGCCCGCCCCGTCCCCCGATGCCGAGCCGACCCAGGTGGTTCGAGTCCAGTGAACAAGCCCCTGCGCCGAGTCGCCATCTTCTGCGGTCTGCTCGTCCTCGCCCTGCTCATCAGGGCCAACTACGTCCAGTTCGTACAGGCCGACTCGCTCAAGAACAACGTGCACAACCGCCGTGTCGCCATCAACCAGTACGCCAACCCGCGCGGCGACATCATCGTCGACGGCAAGGCGGTCACCGGTCACACCGCGACCAACGGCAGCGACTTCAAGTACAAGGCGACCTTCAAGAACGGCTCCATGTGGGCCCCGGTCACCGGTTACGCCTCGCAGGCCTTCGGCACCAGCATGCTCGAAGGCGTCGAGGACAAGGTCCTGACCGGCGACGACGACCGGCTCTTCTTCAACCGGACCATCGACATCCTGTCCGGCAAGAAGAAGCAGGGCGGCGACGTCGTCACCACCCTGAACGCCGCCGCCCAGAAGGCCGCCTTCGACGGACTCGGCAGCAAGAAGGGCGCCGTCGCCGCGATCGACCCCCGGACCGGTGCCATCCTCGCGCTGGCCAGCACGCCCTCGTACGACCCCTCGACCTTCGCCGGGAACTCGACCACGGACTCCAAGAACTGGAACCAGCTCAAGGACGACAAGGACGAGCCCATGCTCAACCGGGCGCTCCGCCAGACCTACCCGCCCGGCTCGGCCTTCAAGGTCGTCACGGCGGCGGCGGCCCTGGAGAACGGCCTGTACACCAGCATCGACGAGAAGACCGACTCGCCGGTGCCGTACACCCTGCCGAACACCACGACCGAGCTGAAGAACGAGGGCAACATCCCCTGCGAGAACGCCACGCTGCGGATCGCCCTCCGTTACTCCTGCAACACGGTCTTCGGCAAGATCGGCGCGGACCTCGGCCGCGACAAGATGGCCGCGGAGGCCGAGAAGTTCGGCTTCAACGACGAGCTGTTCGTCCCGGTGCGCGCGGCCAAGAGCAACTTCTCCACCACCATGGACAAGCCGCAGACCGCGCTCTCCTCGATCGGCCAGTTCGAGACCGCGGCCACCCCGCTGCAGATGGCCATGGTGGCGTCGGCGGTCGCGAACGACGGCAAGCTCATGGAGCCGTACCTGGTGCAGAAGCTTCAGGCGGCGAACAACAGCGTCATCGAGCAGCACACGGACAAGACCTACTCCCAGCCGCTCAGCTCGGCGAACGCACAGAAGCTTCAGGCGATGATGGAGACGGTGGTGAAGTCCGGCACCGGAACCAACGCGCAGATCTCCGGCGTCACGGTCGGTGGCAAGACCGGCACCGCCCAGCACGGTGTGAACAATGACAAGAACCCGTACGCCTGGTTCATCTCGTACGCCAAGACCGACAGTGGCTCGCCGGTCGCGGTCGCCGTGGTGGTCGAGGACGGTTCCGCCAACCGCGGTGACATCTCCGGTGGCGGCCTGGCCGCCCCGATCGCCAAGAAGGTCATGGAGGCCGTCCTGAACAAGTGATGCCGGTCACGCCGTACTGAGGTATGTGGACGTCCTGCGTGCGTCGCGATACCGGTCGGATATCGGCTGCCGGTCTGCGCCAGGGTCGGCACAGCACGACGGGTACGGTATGCCCGAGCAGCCACACGGACGGTTAAGGAAGGGCTAGCGCTATGGAAGAGCCGCGTCGCCTCGGCGGCCGGTACGAGCTGGGCTCGGTGCTCGGCCGCGGTGGGATGGCCGAGGTCTACCTCGCCCATGACACCCGGCTCGGCCGCACCGTCGCCGTGAAGACGCTCCGGGTGGACCTCGCCCGCGATCCGTCCTTCCAGGCCCGGTTCCGCCGTGAGGCCCAGTCGGCCGCCTCCCTGAACCACCCCTCCATCGTCGCTGTGTACGACACCGGCGAGGACTACGTCGACGGCGTCTCCATCCCGTACATCGTCATGGAGTACGTCGACGGTTCCACCCTGCGTGAGCTGCTGCACTCCGGCCGCAAGCTGCTGGCCGAGCGCTCCCTGGAGATGACCAGCGGCATCCTCCAGGCCCTGGAGTACTCGCACCGCTCCGGGATCGTCCACCGGGACATCAAGCCCGCGAACGTCATGCTGACGCGCACCGGCCAGGTCAAGGTCATGGACTTCGGCATCGCCCGCGCCATGGGCGACTCCGGCATGACCATGACGCAGACCGCCGCCGTCATCGGCACCGCCCAATACCTCTCCCCGGAGCAGGCCAAGGGCGAGCAGGTCGACGCGCGCTCGGACCTGTATTCGACGGGCTGCCTGCTCTACGAGCTGCTGACGGTGCGGCCGCCCTTCGTGGGCGACTCCCCGGTCGCGGTCGCGTACCAGCACGTACGCGAGGAGCCGCAGCCGCCGAGTGTGTACGACCCCGAGGTCACCCCCGAGATGGACGCCATCGTCCTCAAGGCCCTGACCAAGGACCCCGACTACCGCTACCAGTCCGCCGACGAGATGCGCGCCGACATCGAGGCCTGCCTCGACGGCCAGCCCGTCGCCGCCACCGCCGCCATGGGCGCCGTCGGCTACGGCGGGTACGGCGGCTACGGCTCCGACGCCCCCACCACCGCCCTCCCGCCCCAGCAGGACGCCGGCACCTCCATGCTGCCGCCGCTGCGCGAGGAGGACGGCGGCTACGGCTACGACGAGCGCCCCGACCGGCGCCGCCAGCCCAAGAAGAACCACACCTCGACCATCCTGCTCGTCGTCGCGGGCATCCTGGTCCTGGTCGGCGCGATCTTCATGGGCAAGGCGCTGTTCACGGGCAACAACGCGAACGACACGATCACCGTGCCGCAGTTCATCGGCGCGACACAGACCGAAGCCAAGGACCGGGCCACCAACGCCAGCATCACCATCGCGTGGGGCCCCACGGTGTTCTGCGACGACCAGGACAAGGGCAAGGTCTGCAAGCAGTCCGCCGACGCCAACACCAAGATCTCCAAGAGCGAGACCATCACCCTGAACCTCTCCAAGGGCCCCACCCAGGTCGCCGTCGCCGACGTGACCGGCAAGACCCAGGACGAGGCCACGACCATCCTCGAGAACGCGGGCTTCACGGTCGTGCCCAAGGAAAAGACGACCACCAGCGCCGACCCGGGCACCGTCCTGTCCCAGAACCCCAAGGGCAACAGCAAGGCCGACAAGGGCGCGACCGTCACCATCACGGTCGCCAAGGCGCCGACGAAGATCACGCTTCCCAACGTGCTCAACACGAACGTCGACGACGCGAAGAAGCTCATCGCGAAGGCGGGGTTCACCAACGTCACGGTGACCACCGAGGCCAACAGCGCCTCCGCGAACACCGTGATCGCGCAGACGCCCGACGGCAACGCCGACTACACCCCCGACACGGCCATCACCCTGACCGTCTCCAGCGGCCCGAGCCAGACGACCGTGCCCAGCGTCGTCGGCCAGACGGTCAAGCAGGCCAAGCAGGCCCTGCAGGCGGCGGGCTTCAACAACATCGCCTTCGCCAACGGCAGCTCCTCCGACGACAACGCCCTCGTCTCCGCCCAGGACCCGGGCGGTAACAGCCAGGCCGACCCGACCAGCCAGACGGTCACCCTCACCACCGTGGGCGGCAACGGCAACAACGGTGGCTTCATCGGCGGCAACGGCGGCTAGCGCCGGCCGGCCGAACAGCGCGAAAAGGGGGGCCGCGGACATCACGTCCGCGGCCCCCCTTCGCCGTGTGTCAGCCCAGTTCCTTCGGCGGCGTGCGGTCCGCGTCGACCTTCTGCGTACGGACCAGCTGGGCCCAGACGATGTAGCGGTAGCGGGAGGTGTAGACCGGCGTGCAGGTGGTGAGGGTGATGTAGCGACCGGCCTTCTTCTTGCCGCTCTCCTTGGGGATCTGGTTGATGACCTTGACGTTGTACTTCGAGGTCTCGGGAAGGATCTTGTAGACCTTGTAGACGTACCAGGTGTCGCGGTCCTCGAAGACGACCGGGTCGCCGTTCTTGATCTTGTCGATGTTGTGGAACTTCGCACCGTGGCCGTCGCGGTGCGCGGCGAGCGTGAAGTTACCCGTCCTGTCCCACGGCATGGCCGACTTCACGGGGTCGGTGTAGTAGCCGGCGACGCCCTCGTTGAGGACGTCGGTGGAGGTGCCCTTCTTCACCAGGAGCTCGAAACCCTTGCCCATGGCGGGGACGTGGAGGAAGCCGATGCCGTCCTTGGTGTCGAGCCGGCCGGGCTTGCTGTCGCCGGAGCCGGAGGAGGTGGCCCAGTCGTGGCGGACGGCGTCGGAGGCCTTCTTGGCCTGGCGGTCCGCTATGACGTTGGTCCACCACAGCGAGTAGACGACGAAGAGGCCGAGGATCAGCCCGGCGGTGATGAGGAGTTCGCCTGTCGCGCTGATCGTCGCGGCGACCCTGCTCCAGGTGCGGCGGCGCGGCGGCGGCGCGACCTCGCTGTCCTGACCGTGATCCGTCGTTGTCACCGCTCGCGCCCCGATCGCCGTACGTAGGTCATTGGACCAGCGCGTCGGGCTTCCCCTCGCTGCGCGGTCGTTCCTCGACCATCTTGCCCCACACGATCAGCCGGTACTTGCTGGTGAACTCCGGCGTACAGGTGGTGAGTGTGATGTACCGGCCCGCCGTGGTGAAGCCGGATCCGGTCGGGATCGGGTTGATCACCGAGGTGTTGGCGGGGGAGGTGGACGGGAGGGTGCTGGTGACCTCGTAGGTGTAGTACGTGCTCTCGGTCTCGACGACGACCTTGTCGCCCTTGACCAGCTTGTTGATGTAGCGGAACGGTTCGCCATGGGTGTTGCGGTGGGCGGCGAGCGCGAAGTTGCCCGTCTTGTCCCATGGCATGGCGGTTTCCTGCTTGCCGGAGTAGTGGCCGACCATGCCCTTGTCGAGGACCTTGTGCTTGTCGGTGCCTTCGGCGATGGGGGCCTTCACGTCGAGCTTGGGCAGGTAGATGATCGCGAAGCCCTCGCCGGGGGAGAAGGTGCCGGGGTCGCGGTTGGAGCTCTTGCTGCCGTCCCACTGCTTCTCGAGGTTCTTGGTGGCGCCGCCGGCCTCCTGGTGGGCGAGGACGTTGGTCCACCAGAGCTGGTAGGTGACGAAGAGCAGCATCAGCACGCCGATGGTGATGAAGATCTCACCCAGCACCCGGCTGGCGATGACCGCCGGGCTCTCCTTCGCCGCCTTCGCCGCCCTGCGGGCCTCCATACGGGACCGGGGGGCCGCCGCGGCCACCTCTGCCGCCTCTGCCGCCCCTGCTGCCTCTGTGGCGGGTTTGGCCGCTCCGGCCGCCCTTCGCCCCCGGCCACCCCGTCGTGTGGCCTCCTGGGCGGCTTTACGGCGCGCGGCGCGGCCGCCGTCGGGCGGCGGGACCGGGGCTTCCGGCTCGGGCTCGGCCGCGGGCTCCCGTACGGAGTCCGGTACGGCCTCCGTACCGGGGTCGAGCAGCGGCATGGCGGCGGTTTCGCCGGGGGCTCCGGCCGCCCGGCGGCGGGCGGTGGCCCGTTCGGCTTCGGATACGGGCTGCTGGCGGGGCAGGATCCGGGCGCCGGCGGGGAGTTGCTGCTCGGCGGGGGCGTAGTACTGGGCGTCGTAGGGCGCCTCGGACGCGGACTCGTACGCGCCCCGGTACGGCTGCGCCGACGCGGGCTGCTGCGGTTGCTGCGGCTCCGGCTGCTGGCGGAACCAGGGCGAGCCGTCCTGCGCCACCGGAGCCGCAGCCGGAACCGGAGTCTGGGCCGGAGTCGTGACCTGCCCCGGCAGCGGATCGCTGAGCGGATCGGTCAAGTGTTCGACGGCGGCGGCGAATTCGGCGGTGTCGCCGAAGTGACGGCGCTCCGCCGCCATGTCACACCCCGGCCTTACCGACCACGGGCGCGAGGCCCGCAGAGCGCTCGACGGCACCCGGATCGCCGCATTCCACGAGCCAGTTGGCGAGCATGAGATGGCCCCACTCGGTGAGTACGGACTCGGGATGGAACTGGACGCCCTCGACCCGGGCCGTGCGGTGCCGCAGGCCCATGATGATGCCGTTGTCGGTCCAGGCCGTGACCTGCAACTCCTCGGGCACCGTGTCCCGTTCGACCGCCAGTGAGTGGTACCGGGTCGCGGTGAACGGCGTCGGCAGCCCGGCGAAGACCCCGGCGCCCTCGTGCGTGACCAGCGAGGTCTTGCCGTGCAGCAGCTCGGGTGCGCGGTCCACCACGCCTCCGTACGCCACCGCCATGGACTGCAGGCCGAGGCAGACACCGAAGACCGGGACGTCGGTGGCGGCGCAGTGCCGGACCATGTCGACGCAGACCCCGGCCTCCTCGGGCGTACCGGGGCCGGGGGAGAGCAGGACGCCGTCGAAGCCGTCCTGGGCGTGGGCGAGCGCGACCTGGTCGTTGCGCAGCACCTCGCACTCGGCGCCGAGCTGGTAGAGGTACTGGACCAGGTTGAAGACGAAGCTGTCGTAGTTGTCCACGACGAGAATCCGTGCGGTGCGTGCGGTCATCGGACGGCTGCCATCCCCTGGTCGACCGTAACGTCATTGAACGGGAGCAGTGGCTCCGCCCAGGGGAAAACGTACTGGAAGAGCACGTATATGACGGCCAGAACCAGCAGGAGCGAGATCAGCGCCCTCACCCACACGTTGCCCGGCAGATGCCGCCAGATCCAGCCGTACATGCGATGCGCTGCCCTTCGTTCCGGGTTTCCGGTCCAAGATTAGCCGGACAAGCTGTCCGGCATGCCGTCCTCCACAGGCTGGGTCGCCGCCAGGTGTCCCCAGGCGATCAGCCGGTGACTGTGGCCCCACTCGGGCTCACAGGTGGTCAGCGTCAGATACCGCCCCGGCGCCGTGAAGCCGGACTTGACCGGCACGGGGTCGATGACGCCGATGTCCGACGGGACGGTCTTGTAGGGGCCCCGGTCGATCTCGTACGTGTACCAGGTGGTGCCGTCGGTGAGGACGACCTTGTCGCCCCTGCGCAGGGTGGGGAAGTCCTTGAAGGGGTCGCCATACGTGCGGCGGTGGCCGGCGACCGCGAAGTTCCCCGTCGCGCCGAGCCGCGCGGTGGCGGCGTAGTGGCCGAGGCCCTTCTTGAGGGTGCCGGTCCCGGTGCCCTGGAGGACCGGCTTGTGCCAGTCGCGGCCGAGCCGGGGGATGTACATGACGGCGAAGGCGGTGCCGTCCCGATAGGCGGGCTGCCGCGGGGCGGTCGCGGTCGCGGTCGCGGTGGGAGACGCCGTCGGCGTGGCCGCGGGAGAGGCCGTCGCCGTCGAGATGGGTTGACCGGCCCACTGGTCCTGAAGCCGGCTGATCTCGTGGTCCATGGAGGTGTCGGCCCGTACGCCGGTCCAGAACAGGACGTAGACCACGAAGAGAACGATGACCGCGCCCACGGTGATGCACAGTTCGCTGACCGTGCGCACCAGCAGTCGCAGGCGCACCGGTCATCACCCCCGTCACCCCACAGGCTTGGCGTAATGCAGGTCCACTGTGCCGGAGTAGCCGGGAAGAGTCACCCGCCCGGAGTCCTCGACTTTCCAGCCGAGCCCGTAGGCGGTGACGTACTGCAGGTAGTTCTGGATGGCCGGGCTGTCGTCCAGCGCCTTGTGCAGCTTGGCCTGGTCACCCACAGCGGTGATCTTGTAGGGCGGTGAGTAGACGCGGCCCTGGAGGATCAGGGTGTTGCCGACGCAGCGTACGGCGCTGGTGGAGATCAGCCGCTGGTCCATGACCTGGATGCCGGTCGCGCCGCCCGCCCACAGGGCGTTCACCACGGCCTGGAGGTCCTGCTGGTGGATGACCAGGTCGTTGGGCTGCGGGTCGGGCACGCCGGGGATCAGGGGCGTGGCGTTGGGCGGGGCGTCGTTGAGGGTGACGGCGACCGCGGGGCCGGTGAGCTTCTTGGTGCCGGCCGCCTTGCTCAGCGCGTCGATCCTCTTGCGGGTGGCGTCGCTGACACCGCTGTCGGCGTGGGCGAGCTGGTCGACATCGCTCCGCAGGCCGGAGAGCCCGGTCTCCAGGTCGGCGTTCTGTTTGCTTTTCTCCTGGATCCGGTCCGAGAGTCGCAGGAGGGGGGCGTCGGTGCGGATGTCGACGCCCTTGGCGGTGTCGAAACTCATCCAGAAGATCAGTCCGGCGAGCGCGAACACGCCCGCGCTCAGGGTACGAAGCACCATAGAACGGACAGAGTGACGGGCGGAGGAGGTGTCGCCGGAATCGCTCACCTAGCCTTATCTCCTTCCAACCCGAGGAAGCACTACGCTAACGGACGCCTGGCGGCGGTAGTGTCCCCTTCCCCGCCTCGCATGATCACACCACCCCGCGCGGTTACGCAGCGCATCGACAGGAGAGTCCCTCGTGCCGAAGTCACGGATCCGCAAGAAGGCCGACTTCACCCCGCCGCCGGCGAAGACGACAGCCATAAAGCTCAAGAGCGGCCGCAGCTGGGTCGCCCCGATGATGCTGGCGTTCTTCCTCATCGGGCTGGCCTGGATCGTCGTGTTCTATG
Source organism: Streptomyces sp. NPDC059373 (assembly GCF_042751495.1). Classification (NCBI taxonomy): domain Bacteria; kingdom Bacillati; phylum Actinomycetota; class Actinomycetes; order Kitasatosporales; family Streptomycetaceae; genus Streptomyces; species Streptomyces sp. NPDC059373. The sequence continues at coordinate 369,991 of NZ_JBHYXC010000002.1, forward strand.
TGTCGGCCACCAAGCTGCCCATCGACGCGCTCGGCAACTGGAACATCGTGGTCGGCTTCGGCTTCATCGCGGGCGGGTTCGTCGTCTCGACGCAGTGGAAGTAGCCAGTTATCCACAGGGCTGTCCACAGTGTTGAAAAGGTCGCATGATCTGTGGATAACCACTACCAGGTTGACGCCGGTGTGACCGGTGGTCCGGTGTACGGGCCACCGGTCATTCATTGATCTTGCAGGGAAAACGCGTTCGGATCCGCTGGTCTGCGGCGCTCCCAGCGGCCCCGCACGCCATGCACAGGACGGCCTACCCTCTGTGGATAACGTCAGATCAACGCCACCGGTTACGGCCTCCGGGCGAACGGTCAGCCCGTGATCCGGGCCAGCGCGACCGCCGTCACCGCGACCACTGCCACCAGCACCGCCGCGCAGGTACCCCACTGCACCAGGCGCCGCCGCTGCCGGGGCGCGTACGCCATCCCTATGGCGACCAGCGTGCCCGTCACCAGCCCGCCGATGTGGCCCTGCCAGCTGATGCCGGACCAGGTGAAGGTGAAGAGCAGGTTGAGCCCGAGCAGGATCAGCACCGGCCGCAGATCCTGCCGCAGCCGCTTCATGAACACCGCTGTCGCCCCGAACAGGCCGAAGATCGCCCCGGAGGCGCCCAGCGTCCCCGCATTGGGTGCCAGCAGCAGCACCAGGGCGCTGCCGCCCAGGCCCGAGATCAGATAGAGGGCCAGATAGCGTGCCCGCCCGAGCACGGTCTCCAAGGGCCCGCCGATCCACCACAGCGCGAGCATGTTGAAGGCGATGTGGGCGATCTCCTTGTGCAGGAAGACCGAGCTGAGCAGCCGGTACCACTGGTCGGGCCCCTCGGCGGTCCAGGGCCCCCACAGGATCAGGTCGTTCTCGAGGTTGCCGCCGAAGGCGTTCACGGCCAGGAAGACCGCGACGTTCAGCCCGATGATGATCTTGGTGAGCAGTCGGGGGTCGGCCGCGAGGCTGCCGCCCGCCATGGTGCGCGGCTCCGGCATCGACTGGCGGCCCTCCCGGACACACTCCGGGCACTGGAAGCCCACCGAGGCGCTGACCATGCACTCAGGGCAGATCGGCCGCTCGCAGCGCGTGCACCGTATGCCGGTCTCCCGGTCCGGGTGGCGGTAGCAACAGACCGTCTGTTCCATCATGTCCTGGCCTCATCCCTCTGCGAAGGCTCGCCCACAAGAACTCGCCCCGCCCGTCATACGCGCGGGCGGGGCGATTCGGTTCCCGAAGCGGGCTACTAGCGGCGCTCGACCACGACGGACTCGATGACCACGTCCTGCAGCGGGCGGTCGGTGCGCGGGTTGGTCGGGGTGGCGATGATCCCGTCCACGACCTTCTGGCTGGCCGGGTCGGCGACCTCACCGAAGATCGTGTGCTTGTTGGTCAGCCACGCGGTCGGGGAGACCGTGATGAAGAACTGCGAGCCGTTGGTGCCCGGCCCTGCGTTGGCCATGGCCAGCAGGTACGGCTTGTTGAAGCTGAGGTCCGGGTGGAACTCGTCGCCGAACTTGTAGCCCGGGCCGCCGGTGCCGTTGCCCAGCGGGTCACCGCCCTGGATCATGAAGCCGGAGATGACACGGTGGAAGACCGTGCCGTCGTACAGCTTCGCGTTGGACGGCTTGCCGGTCTTCGGGTCGGTCCACTCGCGGGTGCCCTCGGCGAGCTCGACGAAGTTCTTCACGGTCTTCGGCGCGTGGTCCGGGAAGAGCCGGATCACGATGTCCCCGTGGTTGGTCTTCAGGGTGGCGTAAAGCTGCTCGGCCACGATCTACCTTCCATAGTCTTCAATGACAGGGACAAATCCTCGCACGCCTCGGCTTCCGGTGAGTAACCATCGCGCGGAAGCCCCCTCCGTGGCATTGTCGGTAGGAGTTCCCGACAGCTCCCCTTGCTCCGCACCTGCCCTGCCTTGACCCGTATGCCCGCGCGCGAATGCCGGATGCCGTACTGACGGGCATGATTTCAAACCGGGTGGAAAGGCGACCTACAGTACGCCACCGAGGAGGAGGTTCTCGTGACCCGCATCGACAGCGTGCGCCACGCAGCCGACAGGACGAAGGACAGCGTGCGGCACGCCGCGGACGTGGTGGCGCCGTATGCGAGCACGGCCAAGGACAGTGCCGCACACTACGCGGACGAAGCCCGGCAGCGACTGGCGCCGAAGGTGTCGACGGCCGCCCAGCAGGCCCGGGCGACGGCCCGCACGCAGTACGACGCGCATCTGGCGGCGCGCGTCGACCAGGCCCGTGACCAGGCCCTCGCGGCGGTGCCGCCGGGGGTGCAGCAGGCCGCGTCGACAGCCGCCGACCGGACCCGTAAGACCGCCCGGCAGGCCGCCGAGTACGCGGCGCCGCGCGTCGAGCAGGCGGTGACGCAGGTTCGCGCCGCCGCCGGTCCGGCCCGTGAGGAGGCGGTCACCAGGAGCGCGGCGGCGGTCGCCGCGCTGCGCAGCCATGTGACGGCCACCGACATCGAGAAGCTGGACCGCCGGCTCGCCCGCCGGTCCAGGAACGGCCGGATCGCCAAGCGGCTGGGCTTGCTCGGCATCATCGGCGGGGCGGGTTTCGCCGCCTGGCGCTGGTGGAGCAAGCAGACCCACCCCGACTGGCTGGTCGAGCCGGCCCCCGCCACGGAGGTCTCCGACCGGTCATCGCTCAACGGCGGTGTCTCCGCCGACGCCTCGCTCGGCCAGGTCGACGGCTCCCCCGTCGACGCCCTCGACCCCGAGGTGCAGGCCAAGCAGGCCGAGGAGGAAGCCGCCGAGCGCCGTGGCCGCGGCGAGACGTACCCGTAGCAGGCCACTGGCGTGCAGCCGCCGTACAAAGGTCCGCCCCTGCGCCGATGAGGCGCGGGGGCGGTTCGCCTGCGGCCCGCCGGTATCAGGCCGGAACAACTTCGGGCTCCTCCTCCGGCACGTCGATGACAGCCGGCACCGAGCGCAGGGTGAACAGCGCCGCCACCGCTCCGGCCGCGATGAGCGCCGCGCCGGCCAGAGTCGTGACCTGGATGCTGTGGCAGAAGGCCTGGTAGGCCGCCTGGGCCACCGCCGGGCCGCCCTGGGCCGCGCCGCTGACCGAGTCCCGGGCCGCGTGCGCGGCGTCGGCCGGGACGCCGGCGGACAGGTCGAGTGAGCCCCGGTAGACCGCGGTGAGCACGGAGCCGAGCACCGCGACGCCGAGTGCGCCGCCCAGCTCCATCGCGGTTTCGGAGATCGCGGCGGCCGCGCCGGTGCGTTCCTTGGGGGCGCTGGCCAGGATCGTGTCGGAGGTGACCGAGATGATCAGGATGATGCCGACGCCGTTGACGAGCAGCGGCGCGAAGATCTGCGCCCAGTAGTTGGCGTCCGGGGTGCTCGCCCGGCCCAGCACGGCGGTGCTGACCGCCAGCACCGTCAGCCCGAGGGCGACCACCTTCGCCCGTCCGATCCTGGGGATCAGCACCGATGCGAGAGGCGCCGCGAAGACCGCCGCCAGCGGGCCGGGCAGCAGGGCGAGGCCCGCCGTCAGCGGTGACCAGCCCCGCACCACCTGGAAGTAGAGCGAGAAGGCCAGCGACAGGGTCGACGAGGCGAAGATCATCACCAGGTTGGAGCCGACCGCCCCGCTGAAGGCCGGGTTACGGAACAGCCGCACGTCGATCAGCGGCTCGGCCACCCGGGTCTGCCGGCGCCCGAAGAGCAGCAGGGCAACCGCACCGACTGCCGCGGCGGCCCACACCTGGCCCTCGTCGAAGCCGTCCCGCGCACCGGTCTTGATCGCATAGATCACGCCGAGCAGTCCGACGATCGACAGCGGAACGCTCACCCAGTCCAGCCGCCCCGGCCTCGGGTTGCGCGACTCCGGCAGCACCACGGCCCCGGCGATCAGCACGACCACCATCACCGGCACGTTGATCAGGAAGACCGAGCCCCACCAGAAGTGGTCCAGCAGCAGGCCGCCGACCACCGGGCCGAGCGCGAAGCTGGCGGCGCCGAGCCCGCCGCTCAGGCCCATCGCGGTCGTGCGCTCCCTGGGGTCGGTGAAGGCGTGGCGCACGATGGACAGCGTCGAGGGCATGATCATCGCGCCGGCGACGCCGAGCAGCGCCCGCCCGGCGATCAGCAGCTCGGGGCTGGTCGCGTACGAGGTGAGCAGCGAGGCCGCGCCGAAGGCGGCAGCACCGATCATCGCCAGCCGCTTCCGGCCGAAGCGGTCGCCCAGGTTGCCCATGACCACGAGCAGGGCGCCCATCACGAAGGCGTAGATGTCGGCGATCCAGAGGATCTCGGTGCTGGACGGGTTCAGGTCCTTCACCAGCGAGGGGATGGCGTAGTTGAGGACGCTGTTGTCGATGCCGAGCAGCATCCCGGCCAGGCAGCACACCACCAGCGCCGCCCAGCGGCGGGGGTTCAGGGTTTCGTTGGATGTCGTCGTCATGCCCGTCACAGTGCGCGTGCCCGCTGACCGTCCGCGTACCGCTGTCTGACCGCCGCTGACCGCTGCTGACCGCTGCTGACCGCTGCTGACTGCCGCTGACCGCTGCGGGCACGGCCTTACAGCGGGTCGGTCAGCGCCTGGAGCGCCTGCTCCCGGCCGAGCTCCGCCCCGCGCGCGAAGGCGGCCTCGTACGCGGCTTCGCCGAGCGCGGCGCGCGCCCCGTCCGCCGTACGCAGGGCGTCCGGGTCGGAGAGGAGGTCGCGCTCGCGCAGCGCACGGCACATGCCCAGCAGTTCGGCGGCCCGCAGCGGGTCGCCCTCCAGCAGGGCCAGCCCGCCGAAGGTCTCGGCGGCGACGGCTCCTGCGAGCGGTACATAGCGGGCGTGGTCGAGGGAGACCGCCTCGGGGTAGTACGTACGGGCCCGCGCTGCGTCGCCCTCCGCGACGGCGATCCGGATGAGAGCACCGAGTACGGCGGCGCGGGTGCTGTTGCTGGAGAAGTAGCCGGCCGGGCACTCGGTCAGTGCCCGCTCGCAGAGACTGCGTGCCTCGGGGAGGTCGCCCCGGAGCCGGGCGGACTCCGCCAGGCCCAGGTGGGCACGGGCCGCGAACTCGGGTGTCCCTGCCCTGCGGGCCAGCTCGGCGGCCCGCAGCCCGTCCGCGCGCGCCGCATCGTGTTGCCCGGCCCTCACGCCGAACCCGGCGCGCTGGCTGAGCAGTTCGGCCATGTCCTGGAGGGCGTCGAGCTCGGTGGCGAGGGTCAGTGCCTCGTCGGTCAGGTCGATGGCGCGCGCCAGGTCGCCCCGATGGCCGGAGATGTCGGACAGCACGCTCAGGGAGGTGATGATCCCCCAGCGGTCGCCGAGCTCCCGGAAGGAGGCGAGGGATTCGCCGACCTCCCGCTCGGCGGCATCGGGGTCGACCTCCACCAGCCACCTCTGGAAGCCGGCGCCGAGCCGGGCCAGTGCTCTGAGCCACGGATGGTCCTCGGCCGCCAGGAAGGCGTCCAGCAGCTCGTTCGCCGCCGCCGGGTCCTCGGGGACCCCGGCGAAGGGCGCCCAGATCACCGTGAGGACGGGGTACTGGCGGGAAATCCTGCCGATCCGCTCGAGGATCGCCGCGGCCGCCGCGACATGCTCGGCGTACTCGTCCGGATCCGGCAGGTCGGACACCGCCGCCAGCACGCACAGCGCGTACTCCTCGTCCCGGCCCGCCGGGGCCTTGGGTCCGATCGCGGCCAGCACCTGCCGGGCGGGCGCCGCGCCCTCGTAACGCACTCCGCGCAGCAGCCAGTACGACGACAGAGCGGCGATCATCCGCAGGGCTCGCGCCGTGTCGGCCGCCGCGACGGCCCGGCGCAGCACCGCGTGCAGGTTGTCGTGGTCGGCGGCGAGCACCCGCAGCCAGTGCACCTGCTCGGCCCGCCGCATGTACTGGTCGGCGGTCAGCGCCAGGCCTATGAAGTACTCGGCGTGGGCGACGCGCAGCGCCTCCTCCTCACCGGCTTCGGCGAGCCGCTCGGCCCCGTACACCCGGATGGTCTCCAGGAGCCGGTAACGCAGCGAGTCGCTCCCATCGGGGCGGTAGGCCACGACGAGGGATTTGTCGACGAGGGAGTCGATCAGATCGAGCACGTCGGATTCCTCGATGCCCTCGTCCCCGTCCGGGCAGACCGCCTCCGCCGCCGCGAGCGTCCAGCCGCCGGCGAAGACCGAGGCCCGGCGCAGCACCGCCCGCTCGTCATCGGTCAGCAGGTCCCAGCTCCAGTCGACGACTCCGCGCAGCGTCCGCTGCCGTGGCTGGGCGGTACGGCTGCCGCGGGAGAGCAGCCGGAAGCGGTCGTCCCTGCCGAGCCGTTCGGCGATCTCGGCGGCGGTCAGGGAGCGCAGCCGGGCGGCGGCCAGTTCGATGGCGAGCGGCATCCCGTCCAGGGCCGTGCAGATGGCCCGTACCGCCTCCGTCTCGCCCGCCGGGTCGAAGTCCGGCCGTACGGCGGCGCCTCGCTCGGCGAAGAGCTGGGCAGCGGTGGTGCCGGGCAGCGGCGCCAGCGGGCACAGCGTCTCGCCGGTGATACCGAGCGCCTCCCGGCTCGTGGCGAGGATACGGACCGCTCCGCAGGCAGTGAGCAGAGCAGCGGCGAACCGGGCGGCGGCGGCCACCAGATGCTCGCAGTTGTCCAGGACCAGCAGCAGGTCGCGATCCGCCAGCGCCGCCGTGAGCCGGGCCAGAGGATCGGGCGCCCCGCCGTCCCGGCCGCCGCCGGACGGCGGAAGCAGCCCCGCCTCGCGCAGGCCCAACACCCCGGCGACCGCCTGCGGTACGTCCCCGCCGTCGGTCAGCGCGGACAGGTCGACGAAGCAGGCCTCACCGGGATGGCGGTCGGCGGCCTCGACGGCCGTACGGGTCTTGCCCGCGCCGCCGGGGCCGATGAGTGTGACGAGCCGGGCCTCACCGAGGAGGGAGCCGATCCGGGTCAGCTCCTCGTCGCGGCCGACGAAACTGGTGAGCTGGGCGGGCAGCGTGTGGGCGTGGGTGTGCCGGACGGCGGATGTTTCACGTGAAACACCCGTGTGGTCGCCTCGCAGCACCGCCAGATGCGCCTCGGCCAGCTCCGCCCCCGGGTCGGCGCCCAGCGATTCGGCGAGCTCCCGCCGCGCCTCCTCGTAGACCCGCAGCGCCTCGGACTGCCGCCCGCAGCTGTACAGCGCCCGCATCAACTGCGCCCGCAGCCGCTCCCGCAGCGGATACTCCGCGATCAGCTCCCGCAGCTCGGCGACCAGCTCCAGATGCCGGTGCGCGTCCAGCGCCAGTTCGGCGGCGATACGGTCCTCCACCGCAGCGATCCGCAGCTCCTCCAACCGCGTCACCTGCGGCCCCGCGAAGGGCGCGTAACCCACATCCGCCAGGGCCGAGCCACGCCACAGCCCCAGCGCTTCCCTCAACAGCCCTGCCGCCCGCGCCGGTTCGCCTGCCGCCAACGCGTCCCGGCCCTGCTGCGAGAGCCGCTCGAAGCGGTGCACGTCGATCTCGTCGGCGGGGATCGCCAGCCGGTATCCGGCGGGATGGTTCTCGATGGGCGCCCGCAGCGCCGACCGCAGCCGCGACACCTGCGACTGCAGCGCGTTGGCCACCCCGGCCGGCGGGTCCTCCCCGTACAGCCCGTCGATCAGCCGCCCGACGGTGACGATCCGTCCCGCCTCCAGCAGCAGCATGGCCAGCAGCGCACGCCGTCCCGGACCGCCCACGGCAGCCGCGCTGCCGTCAGCCAGCCGCGCCTGCGTCTCCCCCAGGATGCCGAACCGCACGCCGTGATTCTTCCGCACGCCTCACCGCCCCCGCAGTCGGATAGAAGCGGCCAGGCCGCGCAAACGACGAGGGCGAGTCCTGTTCGCGCTTGCGGACAGGACTCGCCCTCGTACTCGTGGAGCCTAGGGGAGTCGAACCCCTGACATCTGCCATGCAAAGACAGCGCTCTACCAACTGAGCTAAGGCCCCGTGCCGCAGACCAGGGTACCGGGTGCGGCGGCGATCACCGACCGAGTATCGGGGTCCGTAGGATGGTTTGCAAGATTCGCAGCCGCAAAGAAGAGTCTCCCGGGAGCGTGCATGGACACATCGCCGCAGGACGCCACCATGCGCGCGCAGGAGCTGCAGCGAGGCTGGTACGGGGAGCCGTTGGGAGATCTGTTCCGGCGGCTGATCGGCGACCTGGGGCTCAACCAGTCACGGCTGGCGGGGGTGCTCGGGCTGTCGGCGCCGATGCTGTCGCAGCTGATGAGCGGGCAGCGGGCGAAGATCGGCAACCCGGCGGTGGCGCAGCGGCTGCAGGCGCTGCAGGAGCTGGCCGGGCAGGTCGCGGACGGGTCCCTGACGTCCGTGCAGGCGGCGGCGCGGATGGCGGAGATCCGGCAGTCGGAGGGGTCGTCGCTGCTCGCCACCGGGCACAGCACCTCCTCCGGTGAGCGGCTGCCGCCCGCGCGACGGGTCGTACGGGAGATCCAGTCGCTGCTGCGGTCGGTCGCCTCCGCCGAGGAGATCACGCAAGCTGCCGACTCCCTCGCCCCGGACCACCCCCAACTGGCAGAGTTCCTCCGTGTGTACGGCGCCGGGCGCACCGATGACGCGGTGAGCCACTTCGAGGCGCATCAGGACTGACGACGGAACCGACGGGACTGAGACGACGGCATGGGTGAGGTCTTCGCGGGCCGGTACGAGCTGGTGGACCCGATCGGGCGGGGCGGGGCGGGCGCGGTCTGGCGTGCCTGGGACCGGCGGCGCGGGCGGTATGTCGCGGCGAAGGTGCTGCTGCAGAGCGACGCCCACTCCCTGCTCCGCTTCGTACGCGAGCAGGCGCTGCGCATCGACCACCCGCACGTCCTGGCCCCGGCCAGCTGGGCGGCCGACGACGACAAGGTGCTGTTCACCATGGAGCTGGTGCGCGGCGGCTCGCTGTCGCACGTCATCGGCGACTACGGGCCGCTGCCGCCGCGCTATGTGTGCCTGCTCCTGGACCAGTTGCTGTCCGGGCTGACGGCCGTGCACGCCGAGGGCGTGGTGCACCGCGACATCAAGCCCGCGAACATCCTCCTGGAGGCCACCGGCACCGGCCGGCCGCACCTGCGCCTGTCGGACTTCGGGATCGCGATGCGCAAGGGCGAACCCCGGCTCACCGAGACCAACTACGTAGTCGGCACGCCTGGTTACTTCGCGCCCGAGCAGATGCTGGGCGCCGAGCCGGACTTCCCGGCGGACCTGTACGCGGCCGGGCTGGTCGCGCTGTATCTGCTCAGCGGGAAGAAGCCGGACCAGCAGGCGATCTTCGCGATGTACGAACACGGCACGCCGAGGGCACCGGTGGGTGTGCCCGATCCGCTGTGGCAGGTGATCGGCGCGCTGCTCCAGCCGGACCCGGAGGCCCGGTTCCGTACGGCGACGGGCGCACGCAAGGCGCTCGCGGCGGCCCAGGAGCTGCTGGCGGAACCGGGGATCGACGAGGAGCCGGTCGAGGTCTTCGACCAGATCGGCCCGCTGCCCGAGGGCTTCGGCCCGGCAGGCCCGACCCGGGCCACCCCGGTGGCGGACCCGGTGCCCTCCGCCGAGACGACCGGCAGCTTCCATCTCGCCCCGCCGCTGCCGGTCCCCGAGCGCCCCGTCACCGAGCGCCCCGTCACCCCGCCGACGCCCCCGACCCAGGCCCCGGCCACCCCGCCGGGCACCCGCCCGTACACGGCGCCGCCGGTGGCCACCCCATCCTTGGCGACGCCCGTACGCCGGCCCGGGCCGCCGGCCAGAGTGGTCGTGCCCGTGCTGGCCATCGCCGCGCTCTGTTTCGCCTTCGGGATCTGGGCGCTGTCAGCCGGCTGAACCGGCAGGCTGCCGCCGCGCCGTGATCGTCCACGCCCCCAGCGACAGCACCAGCACGGTGCCCGCCCCCAGCGCCGCGAAGCCCGCGAAGCGCAGCGCGGAGCCGCCGGCCGCGCCCGTTCCGCCCGACGCGTCCGAGGAAGCGGCGCCGACCCCGAAACCGGCCTTGCCGGGATCGCTGACGTACGCCGGCCCGGCCTCCGCGTCGCCCTTCACATTGATCCGCAGCGTGACGCCGACCTTGCCGTCGACGAAGTCCCGGACGGCCGGGCTGAGCGTTATCTCCAGGTAGTACCAGCCGGAGAAGCGCATGGCGCTCACCGCGCTGGTGCTGTCGAAGCGGTTGGCATACCGGGCCGGTGCCGTGCCCAGCGCCACGGAGGCCTGATCACCGCTGTAGGAAACCGAGGCGTCGTCGACGGCGCCGCGCGCGGTGTTGTAGAGGTCCGTCTGCACGCCGCTGCCGGCGAAGCCGCCGCTGTCCGTCACCTTGGCGTTGCCCAACTCGGTGGTGGCGAAGAGCTGCTGCCCCCAGCCGACCGGCACCTGGTAGAAGAGCGTCTCGCCGGGCTCGATCTCGTCCCTGTAGACCCCGGTGGCCAGCGTCGCCGCGTCGTTGAAGCCGGTGCCGCCGCTGACGCTCCGGCCCGCGCCCGTCGGCGGGGCGGGCGTGGCCGAGCTCCAACTGCTCGGCGAGGGTGCGGTGGTGGCCGTTGTCCTGACGCCGGGCTCCAGCATGAAGCGGAGCTCCGTCGTCCAGGCACCCGGATCGGAGGTCGCGGCGCTGTCGCGTTTCACCACGAAGAGGTAGTGGTCGGCCGTCTGGCACTGGCCGTCCTTGATGATCCGGCGGGTCGCGTAGTCCGCGATCGGCCGCGCGGCCTCGGCCGAGCCGAAGGACGCGTCGCCGTCGAGGCTGCAGGAGTTGCCGTTGGTGTCCTGCAGGGAGACCGTGATGCCGTCGGAGTACCCGACCTGGGTGCCCGGCTTGGGCGCGGCCACCGCCGAGACGAAGGCACTGGAGACGTCGTCCAGGTCCACGCCGTAGAACTTCTCCTCGCCCGCACCGATGGTGTCGGTGTACGTCCCCGGCCTGATCAGCGGCGCGTCGGTGCTGCCGGCCGTGCCCTTCACCGGAGCGCCGGCGGTCCTGTAGAGCGGGATGCCGGAGTCGGCGAAGGCGGAACCCACCGGTCCGGCGACGGCCACCAGCACGGCCGCCACCACCGCAAGCACCCTGCGCATCACGCCCCGCCCCTCGTCCTGCGGCGCACCGCCGCCGTCACCGCCAGGCCGGCGAGCGCCACCATCCCGCCCGTGCCTGCCGCGATCAGATCGCTCCCGGTCACGGATCCTCCCCCGTCCCCCACAGCCGTGTCCCCCGTCTTCACCGAATCGCCCACCGCGGAAGAGCTGCCGCTCCTGTCGGTGCCACTCCCGCTCGCGGCCGGCGCCTTGTACTGCGGCCCGGCCAGCTCCGTCCCCGTCACGCTCACCCGCAGCACCACCCCCACCGCCGCGTTCTCCGCGAGCCGCGCCGCCCCGGGCCCCAGCGACACCGCGATGTAGTAGTCGCCCGCGCTGTGCACCGCCGGGGCCGCGCCGCCGCTGACCCAGCGGTTCGTCCACGTCACAGCAACCGTACCCAGCCCCACTGACAACGGCTTGCCGAAGTACGTCCGCTGCTCCGACGAGCCCGACGCGTCCCGCACCGGCAGCCGCTGCGGCGCGTACGCCCCGGTCCGTACGAAGGACCAGTCCGCCGACGAAGTCCCCTTCAGCACCGGCTCGTTGGCGAACTCCGCCGTGTAGCCGAGCCGCTGCCCCCAGCCCACCCGCACCTTGTAGAAGCGGGTCTGACCAGGCAGCAGCTTGTCCCGCCAGACGCCCTTGGTGACCGTCGTCGCGTCGTTGAAGCCGGTGCCGCCCGCCACGTCCTTCGGCTCGCCCGTGACGGCCGCCGGACTCAGCCCGTACACCGTCTCGGCCGGCGCCGGAGTCGCTCCCGACGCCAGCGGCGCCTCGTTCGCGTACCGCAGCTCCAGCGTCCAGCGGCCCCGGTCCGAACCCGCGTCGCTCGTCCGGTGCACGGACAGCAGATAGCGGCCCTTCTTGTCGCAGCTCCCGCCGCCCTTGGCGCTCGGCACCCGGCTCACCGCCGTGCTGAGCACCATCGCGCCTTCCTCCTGCCCGAAGTGCGCGTAACCGCTGTCACAGGTGTACGCGTAGCCGCTCGCCGTCTGCAGCCTCAGCTCGATCCCGTCCCCGTACGCGACCTTCGCCCCCGTCGGCGGCACCGCCGTCACCGCCAGGTCCGCGGCGGACACGGCGTCCAGCCCGGCCGCGTACCAGCGCGTCTCGCCGGGCCCGATGGTGTCCACGTACTGCCCGGTCCGCAGCGCCGCCGCCCGCCCGGCGCTCGCGCCGCCGGTGACCTGCTCGCCCTCGGCCTTGTAGGCGTCCGCGCTGAGCCGCGAGGCCCGCTCCAACTGCCGCGCCAGTGCCGCCGCGTCGGGGGCGTCGTAGTACGAGCCGTGCCCGGCGCCCGCGATGCACTCCAGCTGCGTACGGGCCTTGCCCCGCACCTGGAAGCCGACGGTGTCGATCCGCAGGCCGACCGCGTTGCCGGCGGAGTCCGCGAGCTGTTTCGCGACCTCGCAGGGCCCCGGGTCCCCGCAGTTGTCCTCCCCGTCCGAGACCAGCAGGACCGTCCCCCGGCCGCCCTCCGGCAGGTCCCCGGCGGCTTTGCGCAGCGAGAGCCCGATGGGGGTGTCGCCCTTGGGCTCGACCGCCGCCACCGCCCTCTTCACGGCGGCCCGGTCCAGCGGCTGTACGGGTTCCACCAGCGACGTGTCGTCGCAGCCGTGCGTCTTGCCGGCGCCGTAGACGCGCAAGCCCGTGGGATAGCCGTCCGGCAGGGTGTCGACCACCTCGTCGACGGCCTTCTTGGCCGCCGCCATGCGCTGGCCGGCCATCGAGCCGGAGGAGTCGAGCACCATGATCAGGCTGTCCTCGGAGGCGGCCGCCGCCTGGGCCGGAACCACCGCCCCCGCGACCACCGGCCCGCCGACCAACGCGAGCAGCAGCCCGCCGATCAGGGCCCATCGTCCACGCATGTGCCGCTTCCCCCTCGCGTCATATTTGCTGCTGCGAAGCTATTGATTTGCGGCAGCAAATTCAAGCCGTCGTCCGTCACGGTCCGGCAACAGCGAAGCCCCGGCCGCCATGCGGCCGGGGCTTCCCGAAAAACCTGGCGTCTCAGACGCTCGCACCGGAACCTGCCGGAACGGAGTCGGTAGCCTCCGTCCACAGGTCCTGCTCGGCGCGGTCCGCCTGGATCTGGCGGTACACGAGGAGACCGCCGATGGCGGCCAGTGCGACCAGGAGAAACTTCTTCACCGCGCGACCTCGTCCTTCTTGGCGTTGGGGGTCCTCCGACGGGCCCGACTATACACACCGGTCGATATCGAACGGTGACCTGCTACCCGCCCAACCTATGCGGCCCCGATAAGGAAACGGCCCGTACGAATCTTGGTCCGTACGCGCCGTTTCCTCCACGCGGTGAGGCTAACCGGACCTGAACCCGTGGCCTCTACTGCACGTCGACGAAGTCACCGGCGGTGGTGAGCGCCGAAGTGGTGGCGGTGCCGGCGAAGCTCCAGCGCCAGAAGCCGTCCACGGAGGCCTTGACGGTGGTCTTCAGCGCACCCTTGGCACCCGACGTCACGGTCTTGACCGTGGTGTACGTGGAACTGCCCTTCTTACGGAACTGCAGCTTCACCGGCTGGCTGGTGTAGCCCGCGTACTTGTTGGGCGACCAGTTGGCACGGGTCAGAGCACCGGTGACCGTGATGGTCCTGCCCTTCTTCACCGGCTCCGGGGCGGCGTTGACGGTCAGGTGGGACTGGCGCTGGAGCTTGAAAGTGCCCGCGTTGTCCTTCTGGATGCCGTCGCCGTCCTTGGCGTCCACGGCCGCCCAGACCTTCCAGGTGCCGGCGGCGGTGTTGGCGACGATGTCTCCCGCACTTTCGCGCGGGTCGAGAGTGATCTTCGTCGTGCAGGTCGCGGTGGTGGCGCTGGAGGCCGTGCACGACCCGTTGTCCTCGGCAGGTCCCGCGATGCCGTCCACGTCGTCGAGAGAGGCGCCGTGGTACACGAAGACGCTGAAGTCCCCGATCCCGGAGTTGTCGGTGGCGGTGACACTGACGGTGAAGACCTTCTTGACGGTGGTACCGACCACCACCGGCTTGCCGCCGTTGACGACAACCTTGGTGATCTCGGTGTCGCCCTTGCTGTCGTCCGCGTGAGCGGCCGGAACGGCAAAGGCGGACAGAGCCAGGGCGCCGGACACAATGGCGACAGTGGCACGAGCACGCATGAGTCCCCCACAAGGAAAGAGTGGCCTGCCAGTTCCCCCCGGCAGGCCGTGTTGACCTTCACATCATATTCACGCCGTGAAGCTCAGGCCATGGCTGTTTCACGTCCGTGACAGGACCACCACAGTCTCGGTGACCAGCGACAATCCGGGAGGCTGATGTCACCCGTAGATGCAAACGACCACCTACTCGGTGAGTAGGTGGTCGTTTCGCCGGTGGGGCTAACAGGACTTGAACCTGTGGCCTCTTCCTTATCAGGGAAGCGCTCTAACCGTCTGAGCTATAGCCCCGCGCTGCGTTGAAAGATTAGCGCACCCGGGCCCATGTCCCAAAATCGGTATCGGCGGCCTACTCGTCCTCCGCCAGCGTCAGCTCGATGCCGCCCACCATGCCCGCGGACAGGTTGTAGATGAACGACCCCAGGGTGGCCAGTGCCGTGGCCAGGACCACATCGATGACCGCGATGATCGAGGTGAAGGTCAGCACGTGCGACAGGGAGAGGAAGGCCTCCAGGTCGAAGCCGCCGCCCGTGCCGGAGTCGGTGGCCTGGCTGATGGTGCCGCCGACGGTGGAGAAGACCCCGAGGGTGTCCAGGACCATCCACAGGGCGGCGACGGCCACGATGGTGCAGATGCCCAGCGCGATGGAGAGCAGGAAGCTGACCTTCATCACGGACCAGGGGTCGGCCTTGGCGACCCGCAGCCGTGCCTTGCGGGTGCGCGGGACCGTACGGGCCGCCGGGCGCGGCCGGCGCACGCCCGCCGCCTCCGGGGGACCGGACGGCGGGGCGTAGGCCTGCGGAGGCTGTACCGGCGGTGCCGGGTGCGCGGGCTGCTCCTGCGGCGGGGCCGGGACCCCGGCGCCGTAGGGCTGCTGCTGCCGCACTGCGTGGTGATGCGGCGGACGGGTGTCGGTCACGGTGTTTCCCCCCTGCTGCGGGCTGTTGCCCGTGGGTGAGCCAGGGGCGCCGCCGGGCGCTTCGGGCAGGGCAGCCGGTAGTGGCTGCGCTCCCTCGGCGCCCGTCCCGCCCGCGTCGCCCGTGGCTCCACTCACGGCTTACTCCTCTGATTCGGCGGCCTCGGGCTGCGCTTCCGCGACGCCCTCGGCACCTTCGACCTCTTCGACCTCATCGGCGGCGACGACCTCCTCGGCCTCCGCCCCCGCCTCGGCGTTGCGCGCGATGCCCACAACCGCATCCCGCTTACCGAGGTTGATCAGTTGGACGCCCATGGTGTCACGTCCGGTTTCACGCACTTCATTGACCCGTGTACGGATCACACCGCCGCTGAGGGTGATGGCGAGGATTTCATCGGTCTCCTCCACCACCAGTGCCCCGACCAGCGAGCCGCGATCCTCGACGATCTTCGCCGCCTTGATGCCGAGCCCGCCACGCCCCTGGACCCGGTACTCGTCCACATTGGTGCGCTTTGCGTACCCGCCATCCGTAGCGGTGAAAACGAAAGTACCCGGGCGCACGACATTCATCGAGAGAAGTTCGTCACCTTCGCGGAAGGACATGCCCTTCACCCCGGATGTCGCGCGTCCCATGGGGCGCAGACTCTCATCCGTAGCTGTGAACCGGATGCACTGCGCCTTCCGGGACACCAGCAGCAGATCGTCGTCGGCCGACACCAGCTCCGCGCCGATGAGTTCGTCCTCGGCGCCCGAGTCCGTCTCGCGCAGGTTGATCGCGATGACACCGCCCGAGCGGGGGGAGTCGTAGTCCTTGAGCGAGGTCTTCTTCACCAGGCCGGACTTCGTGGCGAGCACCAGATACGGCGCGGCCTCGTAGTCGCGGATCGCCAGGATCTGCGCGATCCGCTCGTCCGGCTGGAAGGCCAGCAGGTTCGCCACGTGCTGGCCGCGCGCCTCGCGGCCGGCGTCCGGTAGCTCGTACGCCTTGGCCCGGTAGACCCGGCCCTTGTTGGTGAAGAACAGCAGCCAGTGGTGCGTGGTGGAGACGAAGAAGTGGTCGACGATGTCGTCCTGCTTCAGCTTCGTGCCGCGCACGCCCTTGCCGCCGCGCTTCTGCGAGCGGTAGTCCTCGGTCTTCGTACGCTTCACATAGCCGCCACGTGTGATGGTGACGACGATGTCCTCCTCGGCGATCAGGTCCTCCATGGACATGTCGCCGTCGAAGGGCACCAGCTTGCTGCGCCGGTCGTCGCCGAACTTGTCGACGATCGCGGTCAGCTCCTCGCTGATGATCGAGCGCTGCTTCTCCGGGGAGGCCAGGATCGCGTTGTACTCGTTGATCTTCGCCTGCAGGTCGTCGTGCTCGGCGACGATCTTCTGCCGCTCCAGGGCGGCCAGTCGGCGCAGCTGCATCTCCAGGATCGCGTTCGCCTGGATCTCGTCGATCGTCAGCAGGCCCATCAGGCCCTCGCGCGCGATCTCGACGGTGTCGCTGCGCCGGATCAGCGCGATGACCTCGTCGATGGCGTCCAGCGCCTTGAGCAGGCCGCGCAGGATGTGCGCCCGCTCCTCGGCCTTGCGGAGCCGGAAGCGGGTCCGCCGGACGATGACCTCGACCTGGTGGGTCACCCAGTGGCGGATGAACTGGTCGATGGACAGGGTGCGCGGCACGCCGTCGACCAGCGCCAGCATGTTGGCGCCGAAGTTGGACTGCAGGTCGGTGTGCTTGTAGAGGTTGTTCAGCACGACCTTGGCGACGGCGTCGCGCTTGAGCACGACCACCAGACGCTGGCCGGTCCGGCTGGACGTCTCGTCGCGTACGTCGGCGATGCCGCCGATCCGGCCGTCCTTCACCAGGTCGGCGATCTTCTGCGCGAGGTTGTCGGGGTTGGTCTGGTACGGCAGCTCGGTGACCACGAGGCACTGCCGGCCCTGGATCTCCTCGACCTCCACCACCGCGCGCATCGTGATCGAGCCGCGCCCGGTGCGGTACGCCTCCTCGATGCCCTTGCGGCCCACCACCAGGGCGCCGGACGGGAAGTCCGGGCCCTTGATCCGCTCGAGCAGCGCGTCGAGCAGCTCCTCGGGGGTCGCCTCGGGGTTGGCCAGGTACCACTGGGCGCCGTCGGCGACCTCGCGCAGGTTGTGCGGCGGGATGTTGGTCGCCATACCGACCGCGATCCCGGCCGAGCCGTTGACCAGCAGGTTCGGGAAGCGCGCCGGCAGGACCGTCGGCTCCTGGTTGCGGCCGTCGTAGTTGTCCTGGAGGTCGACGGTGTCCTCGTCGATGTCCCGGACCATCTCCATGGACAGCGGCAGCATCTTGCACTCGGTGTAGCGCATGGCCGCCGCCGGGTCGTTGCCCGGAGAGCCGAAGTTGCCGTTGGAGTCCACCAGCGGCATCCGCATCGACCACGGCTGGGCGAGGCGCACCAGGGCGTCGTAGATCGAGGAGTCGCCGTGCGGGTGGTACGTGCCCATGACGTCGCCGACGACGCGGGCGCACTTGTAGAAGCCCTTCTCGGGCCGGTAGCCGCCGTCGTACATCGCGTACAGGACGCGGCGGTGCACCGGCTTGAGGCCGTCGCGGACATCGGGCAGCGCGCGCGACACGATGACGGACATCGCGTAGTCGAGATAGCTGCGCTGCATCTCCGTCTCGAGGCCGACCGGCTCGATGCGGAGCACGGTGTCGGCCTCAGCGGCGCCTTCGGGAATTGCTGGGGTGCCTGGCGTGGTGTCGTCGGCCATTGCTGGTCAAAGTCCTTTCGAGCTGCGGCTGCTGATACGGGCCGACTCAGATGTCGAGGAAGCGGACATCCTTGGCGTTGCGCTGGATGAAGGAGCGCCGGGCCTCGACGTCCTCACCCATCAGCACCGAGAAGAGGTCGTCGGCGAGCGCCGCGTCGTCCAGGGTGACCTGGCCGAGCACACGGTGGTCGACGTCCATCGTGGTCACCCGCAGCTCCTCGGCGTTCATCTCACCGAGACCCTTGAAGCGCTGGATCGAGTCCTCCCGGACCCGCTTGCCCTGCTGGCGTCCCAGCTCGATCAGGGCGTCGCGCTCGGAGTCGGAGTACGCGTACTCGAAGTCGTCCCGGCCCCACTTGATCTTGTACAGGGGCGGACGCGACAGGTACACGTGCCCGGCCTCGACCAGCGGGCGCATGAAGCGGAACAGGAACGTCAGCAGCAGCGTGTTGATGTGCTGGCCGTCGACGTCGGCGTCCGCCATGAGGATGATCTTGTGATAACGGAGCTTCGTGATGTCGAAGTCCTCGTGCACACCCGTGCCGAAGGCCGAGATCAGCGCCTGGATCTCGGTGTTCTGCAGGATCTTGTCGATCCGCGCCTTCTCGACGTTGAGGATCTTGCCGCGGATCGGGAGGATCGCCTGGTACTGCGGATTACGGCCGGACTTCGCCGAGCCGCCGGCCGAGTCACCCTCGACGATGAAGATCTCGCACTTGGACGGGTCGTTGGACTGGCAGTCGCTGAGCTTGCCCGGCAGCGACGCCGTCTCCAGCAGGCCCTTGCGACGGGTCAGGTCACGCGCCTTGCGGGCCGCGACCCGGGCGGTGGCCGCCTGGATCGACTTGCGGATGATGTCCGCGGCCTCGTTCGGATTGCGGTCCAGCCAGTCGGTGAGGTGCTCGTGCACGACCTTCTGCACGAAGGTCTTCGCCTCGGTGTTGCCCAGCTTGGTCTTGGTCTGGCCCTCGAACTGCGGCTCGCCCAGCTTGACCGAGATGATCGCCGTCAGACCCTCGCGGATGTCCTCGCCGGCGAGGTTTTCGTCCTTCTCGCGCAGCAGCTTCTTGTCACGCGCGTAGCGGTTCACCAGACCCGTCAGCGCCGCACGGAAGCCCTCCTCGTGCGTACCGCCCTCATGGGTGTGGATGGTGTTCGCGAAGCTGTAGACACTCTCGCTGTACTGAGTGTTCCACTGCATGGCGACCTCGACCGAGAGCAGCCGCTCCTTGTCCTCGGCCTCGATGTCGATGACCGTGGGGTGGATGACCTCGCCCTTGCGGGAGTTGAGGTACTTCACGAAGTCGACGATGCCGCCCTCGTAGAAGTACCGGACCGACAGCGCGCTGCCGTCCTCCTGGACGTGCTCGGGGCGCTCGTCGGTCAGCGAGATGGCCAGCCCCTTGTTGAGGAACGCCATCTCCTGCAGGCGCCGCGACAGCGTCTCGAAGGAGTACTCGGTGGTCTCGAAGATGTCCGGGTCCGCCCAGAAGGTCACCGTGGTGCCCGTCTCGGACGTCGGCTCGTTCTTGGTCAGCGGAGCCGTCGGCACGCCCAGCTTGTAGTCCTGGCTCCAGCGGTAGCCCTCACGCCGGACCTCGACCGACACCCTCGACGACAGAGCGTTGACGACCGATACACCCACGCCGTGCAGACCACCGGAGACGGCATAGCCGCCGCCGCCGAACTTGCCGCCCGCGTGCAGCACCGTCAGCACGACCTCGACGGCCGGCTTCCCCTCCGAGGGGACGATGTCCACCGGGATGCCACGACCGTTGTCGATGACGCGTACGCCACCGTCGGCGAGGATCGTCACGTCGATGGTGTCCGCATGCCCTGCCAGAGCCTCGTCGACCGAGTTGTCGACCACCTCTTGGACGAGGTGATGCAGACCACGCTCGCCCGTCGAGCCGATGTACATACCGGGACGCTTACGCACCGCGTCAAGGCCCTCGAGGACCGTGATCTGGCTGGCGTCGTAGGACGAACCGTTGGACGGCACGCCTGAACCGGCTGCTGTGGACTTATTGATCTCGTTGGGGTTGCCGGAATCGGCCACGAAGCGCCCTTTCTGGCACAGCACGAGCCGTCTCCCGCTGCGGCGGGGGCGGCTGCGTCGTTCGACTTGTTCCGCGATTGGGCGGTGTAGCTACCAGTCTACCGGTAGCGCCGACATAGATGGGGCTTTGCCGGTACCTGAGTTCCCATGTGCCGTCCTGAAGCGCCTCCAGCCGACTCCCTACACGTGGACCCGGCTCAAAAACCGCTCACGCGGGCGCTCAGGGCTTCGGGCTGTCAACCCCTGGCTACCCATAGGTATCGCCTGGACCACGGCTGCCCGGCGCCCGCAGGCGGCCGTAGGAGCGCGGCGGGCCGGCCGGGCCCAGCACCTTGATCACTTTGACCGTGCCATGGCCCAGATCGGCGTTCAGCCTGGCCACAAGGGTCGGCGCGAGCAGCCGCAGCTGCGTCGCCCACGCCGTGGAATCACACTGCACGGTGAGCACGCAGGCTTCCTCGTCGTACTTCTGCGGCTCGCAGTGCAGCGCGATGTCGTCGCCGACCAGCTGCGGCCAGCGCCCCATCACCCCGCCCACCGCCGCCGGGGCCTCCCAGCCCCGCTCGGTGATCAGACGGTTGATCGCCGCGCCCAGCGGCAGCGGGTCCCGGCCGTCCGCCCGCGCACCACTGCGGAGGCCACCACGCCTGGCCTGTTTCTTCTGCTGCGCCGCCGCCCCGCGCGCCCGCGCCTGCTCCTTGGCCGCACGCAGCGCCACCCGGGCCAGATCCACCCCGGACGGCTCGGCTGCGGTCTGCGGCGGGACCGGGACCTCGTCGTCGCTCACGCCCGCTCCACCGTCCCGTCCTCCACCACGAAGCGTGCGCCGACCAGCACGTCCGGTACGTCGTCGTCCACCGCCGCCGTCACCAGCACCTGCTCGCCGGGCGCCACGAGTTCCGCCAGCCGCTTGCGCCGCTTCTCGTCCAGCTCCGCGAAGACGTCGTCCAGGACCAGCACCGGCTCGTTGCCGTCGGCGCGCAGCAGGTCGTACGAGGCCAGGCGCAGCGCCAGCGCGTACGACCAGGACTCGCCGTGGCTCGCGTAACCCTTCGCGGGCAGCTGCCCCAGCTTGAGGACCAGGTCGTCGCGGTGCGGGCCGACCAGGGTCACGCCGCGCTCGATCTCCTGCTTGCGGGACTCGCCCAGGGCCTCCATGAGGGCCGCGAAGAGTTCCTCGCGCCCGGAAGCCACGGCGATCCGTTCGCCGATCGAACTTCGGTACTCCAGCGCGAGCGGGCCGCCGCCGGGGGCCAGCTGCTCGTACGCCTTGTCGGCCAGTGGCTGGAGGGCGTGGACGAGATCCAGCCGGTAGGCCAGCAGCTCGGCGCCGACCCGGGCCAGGTGCTGGTCCCACACGTCCAGGGTGGTGAGGGCTGAATCTCCGGCGCGCCCGGTACCGCCGCCGTGGCGGCGGGCCATCGCGGCGGACTTCAGCAGGGTGTTGCGCTGCTTGAGGACCCGCTCGTAGTCGCTGCGGACGCCCGCGAGCCGCGGGGCGCGGGCGGTGAGCAGCTCGTCCAGGAAGCGGCGGCGCTCACCGGGATCGCCCTTGACCAGGGCCAGGTCCTCGGGGGCGAACAGGACGCTGCGGACTATGCCGAGGACGTCGCGCGGCCGCACCTGCGACGAGCGGTTGATGCGGGCGCGGTTCGACTTTCCCGGGTTGATCTCCAGCTCGACCAGCTGCTGCCGGTCGCCCTGGACGACCGCCGCCCGCACGATCGCCCGGTCCGCGCCCATCCGTACCAACGGGGCGTCACTGGCGACCCGGTGGCTGCCGAGGGTCGCCAGATAGCCGACCGCCTCGACCAGATTCGTCTTGCCCTGGCCGTTCGGCCCCACGAAGGCCGTCACGCCCGGATCGAGCGGTACCTCGACCCGGGCGTAGGAGCGGAAGTCGGCGAGCGACAGATGCGCGACATGCATGGCTGTGCGCCGGCCTCCTTCCCTTGCGTGCTGTTACTTGCTCTCGACCGCGTGGCCGCCGAACTGGTTGCGCAGGGCGGCGACCATCTTGATCTGCGGCGAGTCCTCCTGGCGGGAGGCGAACCGGGCGAACAGCGAGGCGGTGATGGCCGGCAGCGGCACCGCGTTGTCGATCGCGGCCTCCACCGTCCAGCGGCCCTCGCCGGAGTCCTCCGCGTAGCCCTTGAGCCCGGCGAGGTGCTCGTCCTCGTCCAGCGCGTTGACCGCCAGGTCCAGCAGCCAGGAACGGATGACCGTGCCCTCGCGCCAGGACCGGAAGATCTCGCGGACGTCGGTGACCGAGTCCACCGCTTCCAGCAGCTCCCAGCCCTCGGCGTACGCCTGCATCATCGCGTACTCGATGCCGTTGTGGACCATCTTCGCGAAGTGCCCGGCGCCGACCTTGCCCGCGTGGACCGAGCCGTACGGGCCCGCGGGCTTCAGGGCGTTGAGGACCGGCCGGACCTTCGCCACGTCGTCGGGCTCGCCGCCGTACATCAGCGCGTAGCCGTTCTCCAGGCCCCAGACGCCGCCGGAGACACCGCAGTCGACGAAGCCGATGCCCTTGGCGGCCAGCTCCTTGGCGTGCTTCTCGTCGTCGGTCCAGCGCGAGTTGCCGCCGTCGACGACGACATCGCCGGGGGAGAGCAGCTCGGCGAGCTCGTCGACCGTCGACTGGGTGGCGGCACCGGCTGGGACCATCACCCACACGACCCGCGGCGCGGCGAGTTTGTCCACAAGCTCCCGGAGGCTGTGGACATCGGCGAGATCCGGGTTGCGGTCGTAGCCGATGACGGTGTGGCCGGCCTGGCGGATGCGCAGGCGCATGTTGCCGCCCATCTTGCCGAGACCGATGAGACCGAGCTCCATCGTTGATCCTTCGTTCGAAGCCTTGCCTGACCTACGTTGAGCCTACGTCGGGCGTGTACCCCCGGTGCAGCAGGCTCAGCGGACAGACTCAGCCCGAAAGCCGGACCGGCATGATCAGGTACTTGTACGCCCCGTCGGCCTCGGCGTCGATCGCCGGACGGCCGCTCAGGAGCGCGGGCTTGGTCGAGGTCGTGAACGACAGCTGGGCCACCGGGGAGTCGATCGCGCTGAGCCCGTCCAGCAGGAACTGGGGGTTGAAGGCGATCGAGATGTCGTCGCCCTCCAGCTTGGCGTCGACCCGCTCCACAGCCTGTGCATCGTCGCTCGAACCGGCTTCCAGGGTGAGCACACCCTGCTCGAAGCTCAGCCGGACCGGGGTGTTGCGCTCGGCGACCAGCGCGACGCGCTTGACGGCCTCCACGAAGGGCGGCGTCTCGATCACCGCGACCGAGGCGAACTCGGTCGGGAAGAGCGTGCGGTACTTCGGCAGGTCGCCCTCGAGGAGACGGGTGGTGGTGCGGCGGCCCGCACCCTCGAAGCCGATCAGGCCCTCACCGGCACCGGAGCCGGCCAGGGCGATCGACACGGTGTCGCCGTTGGTGAGCGCCTTGGCGGTGTCCAGCAGCGTCTTGGCGGGCACCAGGGCGACGGCGGAGATGTCGGGCTGCTCCGGCTTCCACAGGAACTCCCGGACCGCGAAGCGGTAGCGGTCGGTCGAGGCCAGGGTGACGGTGTCGCCCTCGATCTCGATCCGTACGCCGGTGAGCACCGGCAGGGTGTCGTCACGTCCGGCGGCGATGGCCACCTGGGCGGCCGCCGCGGCGAAGACCTCGCCGGGGACGGTGCCGGTGGCGACGGGCATCGCGGGCAGTGCCGGGTACTCGTCCACAGGCATGGTGTGGAGTGTGAATCGCGAGCTGCCGCAGACCACGACGACACGGACGCCGTCGGTGGAGATCTCCACAGGCCTGTTGGGAAGTGCGCGGGAGATGTCGGCGAGCAGGCGGCCGGAGACCAGGACGGTGCCGTCCTCCTCGACGTCGGCCTCCACGGAGACCCGGGCCGAGACCTCGTAGTCGAAGCCGGACAGGCTGAGCTTGCCGTCCTCGGCCTTCAGCAGGAGCCCCGCGAGAACCGGCACCGGGGGACGGGCCGGCAGACTGCGGGCCGCCCAGGCCACTGCCTCCGCGAGTACATCGCGCTCCACCCGGATCTTCACCGGAACCGCCTCCTGCTGTTGCTGGCTGTCTGTGGCCGACTGTGCTTGGCCCTCGTGGCCCTCTTGCCGGAGAACAGTCTGACAGCCGCCACGGACAACCGGTGCGGGTTGGGTCAAGCGAAGTCCGTCGTGGCCCGACGGCCCGCGGCTCGGTTGTGCACAGGACCCACTTCGAAGCAGGTTTCCCGGGATCTATGGGTAGTCGTAGTAATAGGGGTTGTGGATACCGTGGATAAGTGGTTCCAGCCCTGGTCAGGCCCGGTTTTTTATCCACCGCGCCTGTGGGTGGGGCCCGTGGACAACCGGCCTGTTCTGTGGACGGCCGAAAGTTGTGCACACGGGATGCACAGGACATGCCCGGTTCTCCCCAGCACTGTCCCCAGGAATACCCAGGTTCTCCCCAGGCCAATCCACCCCCTTGGTGTGACGGCTTTCACTCGTACCGGGGAGAGGGCGCGTTTCGTTGCCGAACAGTGGACAGGGCTGTGGAGAAGCTGGGGACAACCGGCCCTGGGCTGTGGGCGGCCGGTGGACAACTCCGATCGGCCGCTGTGGGCGGTGGATCTGTCCACAGCCTGGGGACGGAGGTTGCCCACAAATCCCCAGCCCTCCCACCTGGAGTCATGAGTATGCCGGACTCCCCGCTGTGGACAGGATCGGGACAACGCGGGCATCCCCAGGCTGTGGACGGGCTCGGCGGCCCGGAATTGTGGAGAGACGTTCCTGTCGGCGCGGGCCGGCCGAGGATTCGAACAACGAGCAGCGCCCCGGGAGTTGGCTCCCGGGGCGCTGCGGTGTTCGTACGGCTGCCGATGCGGCCTCGTGTCAGCTCTTGATGCGGTTGGTGAGCTCGGTGACCTGGTTGTAGATGGAGCGCCGTTCGGCCATCAGCGAGCGGATCTTCCGGTCGGCGTGCATCACCGTCGTATGGTCGCGGCCGCCGAACAGCGCGCCGATCTTCGGCAGCGACAGGTCCGTGAGCTCACGGCACAGGTACATCGCGATCTGCCGGGCGGTGACCAGGACCCGGCTGCGGGACGACCCCGAGAGGTCCTCGACGTCCAGGCCGAAGTACGAGGCCGTCTCCGCCATGATCGCCGGCCCGCTGATCTCCGGCAGGGAGTCCTCGCCGCCGGGGATCAGGTCCTTCAGCACGATCTCGGTCAGCTGGAGGTCCACCGGCTGCCGGTTGAGGCTGGCGAAGGCGGTGACCCGGATCAGGGCACCCTCCAGCTCGCGGATGTTGCGGGAGATCCGGGAGGCGATGAACTCCAGAACCTCGGGCGGGGCGTTGAGCTGCTCCTGCACGGCCTTCTTGCGCAGGATCGCGATCCGGGTCTCCAGCTCGGGCGGCTGGACGTCGGTGATCAGGCCCCACTCGAAGCGGTTGCGGAGCCGGTCCTCCAGGGTGACCAGCTGCTTGGGCGGCCGGTCGGAGGAGAGCACGATCTGCTTGTTGGCGTTGTGGAGGGTGTTGAAGGTGTGGAAGAACTCCTCCTGCGTCGACTCCTTGCTCGCCAGGAACTGGATGTCGTCGACCAGCAGGATGTCCATCTCGCGGTAACGCTTGCGGAAGGTGTCGCCCTTGCCGTCGCGGATGGAGTTGATGAACTCGTTGGTGAACTCCTCGGAGCTCACGTACCGCACCCGCGTGCCGGGGTAGAGGCTGCGCGCGTAGTGGCCGATGGCGTGCAGCAGGTGCGTCTTGCCGAGGCCGGACTCGCCGTAGATGAACAGCGGGTTGTACGCCTTGGCCGGCGCCTCGGCCACCGCGACGGCGGCCGCGTGCGCGAAGCGGTTGGACGCCCCGATGACGAAGGTGTCGAAGAGGTACTTCGGGTTCAGTCGCGCGGTCGGCTCGGCGGGACCCTGCGCGGTCGAGGCCTTGGCGGGCGGCGCGTGCCGGACCGGGGACTGCGGTTGGTGCTGGGGCTGGTGGTGCTGCGGCTGGTGCTGCTGGGGCGGGGGGTGCGACTCGTAGCGGGGCTGCGGCGGGGACAGATACGGGTCGCGCTCGCCGTAGCCGCCGGGACCGCCGGGGCGCTGCTGCTGCCAGGCGTCGGGCCCGGGCTCGCGGGGCGGCCAGCCGCCGGGGCCGGCGTCGGGGTAGGCGCGGCGCATCCGGGGGCCCTCGTCGGTCGGGCGGTCGTACGCCTCGTCGTACTCGCGGCGGTGCTGCCCGCCGTACGGCTGGGGAGGCTCGGCGCCGTACTCGTCGCCGTACGCGGGGCCCTGGGACTGGGCGGGGAGCTCCGGCGCGGGTTCCTGGGGGGCGACTTCGGCCTCGGCGCCGGAGGCGACGGCGATGGCGATGCCGACGGGGTGGCCGAACTCATGGCTGAGCACCTCGGTGATCAGCGGGAGCAGCCGTCCTTCGAGGACGCTCTTGGCGAACTCGTTGGGGGCGGAGAGCACCGCGGTGCCCGCGACCAGCGCCAGGGGCTGGGTGCGCTTGAGCCAGTCCGCGTCCTTCGGCTTCAGGTCCTCGCTCTCGACCAGGATCTTCTGCAGGACTCTTGGCCACACTGAGGCAAGATCGGCAGTTACGTCAGCCACAGTGCACGCTCTCTCGGTCGCTGGTTCGGTGCCGATGAATCCCACGAAGGTGTGGTTCTTGGGACGGACGGGAAGGATGCGGGGATGGGTTGGTGGGGGTAACCGGGTTGGGCCACGGTAGTCAGCGCGACGTACGTGGTTCAAGTCGTTGTCCACAGGGTGTGCAAAAGCACGTCCGGATGGACGCGCCCCAGGGGCGGGTGGTTGCCGGTTTGACCTGATGACCCGGCCGCGCGTACCGTAACGAGGTCGAGTTGTCGATGGCTGCTGCCGCCTGCCTACCGATGGGCGAGGGTCACCCGGAGCTTTTTCCAGGTGACCGTGAAGCGGTGCACCCGAATGTTCCGCGAGTTTCTCGTGGGCGCACGGTGACAGCCAGGCGACGCCCCGCCAACACACGATTTCCTCTGGAGCCCCCGAGTGAGCAAGCGCACCTTCCAGCCGAACAACCGTCGTCGCGCCAAGACCCACGGCTTCCGGCTGCGTATGCGTACGCGCGCCGGCCGCGCGATCCTGGCGACCCGTCGTGGCAAGGGCCGCGCCAAGCTGTCCGCCTGATCGCGACAGGTCTCATGTCGTGCTGCCCACCGAGAATCGGCTGAGGCGGCGCCAGGACTTCGCGACCGCGGTACGCCGGGGACGCAGGGCCGGACGCCCGTTGCTGGTCGTCCATCTGCGTACGGACAGTGACCACACGGACCCGCACGCGGCGGGGAGCAGTGCTCCCCAGGCGCGTGCGGGTTTCGTCGTGAGCAAGGCCGTGGGCAACGCGGTCACGCGCAATCTGGTCAAGCGTCGGCTTCGGCACCTGGTCCGCGAGCGTCTGAGTCTGCTGCCCCCCGGTAGCCTGGTAGTCGTACGAGCGCTGCCCGCCGCGGGCGACGCCAACCACGAAGAGCTGGGCCGAGACCTGGACGCCGCGTTGCAACGGCTCCTGGGGGTGGCGCGATGAAGTACCCGCTGCTGGCGTTGATCAAGATCTATCAGTGGACGATCAGCCCGCTGCTCGGTCCGGTCTGCAAGTACTACCCCTCGTGCTCCCACTATGGGTTCACGGCCATCGACCGGCACGGTGCGGTCAAGGGCACTGCCCTGACCGCATGGCGGATCCTGCGATGCAACCCCTGGTCGCTGGGCGGGGTGGACCATGTTCCGCCGCGCAAACGGCCGCCGTGGCACGATCGGCTGCGGCGCCACTTGCGGGGCCGCGGAGGCGGGTCCGTCACTCCCGAGCCCGTCGAGACCCCTAACGCCCAAGGAGCCTGACCGTGGGGATCTTCAACCCCCTCTACGACGCTGTTTCCTGGATCATCGTCCAGTTCCACTCGCTGTACAGCCTCGTCTTCGACAAGGACAGCGGCTGGGCGTGGGGTCTTTCGATCATCTCGCTGGTGATCCTGATCCGGATCTGTCTGATCCCGCTCTTCGTGAAGCAGATCAAGTCGACCCGGAACATGCAGGCGCTCCAGCCGAAGATGAAGGCGATCCAGGAGCGCTACAAGAACGACAAGCAGCGCCAGTCCGAAGAGATGATGAAGCTGTACAAGGAGACGGGCACCAACCCGCTCTCCTCGTGCCTGCCGATTCTGGCGCAGTCGCCGTTCTTCTTCTCGCTGTACCACGTGCTCAGCTACATCGCCAAGGGCAAAGAAGTCGGCGTCATCAACCAGAACATGGTGGCCAGTGCCCAGCACGCGCACATCTTCGGTGCTCCGCTGGCGGCGAAGTTCACCGACAGCGCCAGCACCCTCGCGAAGCTGGGCGCCACGGTCACCGATGTGCGTGTTGTCACAGTCATCATGATCATCCTGATGTCGGGCTCGCAGTTCTACACGCAGCGCCAGCTGATGACGAAGAACGTCGACATGACGGTCAAGACGCCGTTCATGCAGCAGCAGAAGATGCTGATGTACGTCTTCCCGGTCATGTTCGCCGTCTTCGGCATCAACTTCCCGGTCGGTGTCCTCATCTACTGGCTGACCACCAACGTGTGGACCATGGGCCAGCAGATGTTCGTGATCCGCCGGAATCCGACCCCGGGCAGCCTCGCGTTCAAGCAGCGCCAGGACCGACTGCGTGCGGCGGGCAAGCTGAAGGACGACGCGAAGGCCGCCGCCAAGACCGGCGAGGGCGGCGCCCCGGCAGACGCCGCGCCGGTGAAGCGTACGCAGCCCAAGCGGCAGACCAAGTCCCAGCGCCAGACGACGGGCAGTGGCACGCAGGCGCAGGCGGGTGGTGGTGCGGCCAAGAAGCCGGGCACGCCACCGGCGGACGCCCAGTCCAAGCCCAAGGCGCAGCCCAAGCCGAACCTGTCGAAGAAGAAGTAGAGGAGTCCATCCGTGACGGACGGCAACACCACCGACGCGCTGACCCGCCTGGAGCAGGAGGGCGAGATCGCGGCCGACTACCTCGAGGGTCTGCTGGACATCGCCGACCTCGACGGTGACATCGACATGGATGTCGAGGGCGAGCGGGCCTCTGTCTCGATCATCGGCGAGGGCACCGGCCGCGACCTGAACAAGCTGGTCGGGCGGGACGGCGAGGTGCTCGAGGCGCTGCAGGAGCTGACCCGGCTCGCGGTGCACCGGGAGACCGGTGACCGCAGCCGTCTGATGCTGGACATCGCCGGCTTCCGGGCCCGCAAGCGGGCCGAGCTGGCGGAGCTGGGCGCGAAGGCGGCGGAGGAGGCCAAGGGCACCGGTGAGCCGGTGAAGCTGGATCCGATGACCCCGTTCGAGCGCAAGGTCGTGCACGACGCGGTCGCCGCAGCGGGTCTGCGCAGCGAGTCCGAGGGCGAGGAGCCCCAGCGCCGGGTGGTTGTCCTCCCGGTCTGATCCGGGCCGGCTGTACTCAGGTACGCCATCCGGTATGTGATCCATCGGCCCCGTCTGCCTCGCAGGCGGGGCCGAATCTTGTCAGCCTGGTAGTGAGACGACGGAAGGACGGTCCTCGTGACGGAGGAGGCAGCGGAGCTCCCCCCGGCGCCGGAGGCGGCCCGGACGGTCTTCGGGGAGCGCTACGCGGACGCGGTGCGCTATGCGGAGCTGCTTGCCGACGCCGGCGTGCGGCGAGGACTGATCGGTCCACGGGAGGTTCCCCGGCTGTGGGAGCGCCATCTGCTGAACTGCGCGGTGCTGTCCGAGGTGATTCCGCAGGGCGTCTCGGTGTGTGACGTGGGCTCGGGTGCCGGGCTGCCGGGGATCCCGCTGGCGCTGACCCGTCCCGACCTCTCGATCACGCTGCTCGAGCCGCTGCTGCGGCGTACCACCTTCCTGGAGGAGGTGGTACGGCTGCTGGGCCTGACCAATGTGACGGTGGTGCGCGGCCGGGCCGAGGAGATGGTGGGCAAGCTCCCGGCGGTGGATGTGGTCACCGCCCGGGCGGTGGCGCCGCTGGACCGGCTGGCGGGCTGGGGACTGCCGCTGCTGCGTCCGCACGGGGAGATGGCCGTCCTCAAGGGGGATACCGCGGAGGAGGAGCTGAAGGCGGCCCGTGCCGCCCTGAGCCGGCTCGGTGCGGTGGAGACCTCGGTGGTCCAGGTCGGCGAGGGGATAGTGGATCCGCTGTCGACGGTGGTGCGGGTGCTGGCCGGGGAGAGTCCCGGTGGTGTGCGGGCGGCGACCCGGCGGGCGAAGGCGGCTCGGGCCCGGCGTCACCATAGATGATCCGGCTGCGGCTGCTTGGCTCCATACAAGCGGTCAAAACTACATAATTCGGAGTGTCGCGTAGGAAACCGGGCGCGATGCTGCGCATCGTGTTTCACGTGAAACGTCGCTCCCTGCTTCCAGGAATCCTCAGCCGAGCCCGTGCGGCGGCCGAATCACGTCCCTACAAGGCCGCTGAGTCGACTCAACCGGTGGATTCATCCACAGGAGATCGGGCCTCACTGGTTCACAACCCCCAAAGCATGGCAGGCTCTCTTCATTGCGAGCTTGTAGTCGAGGAGAGTGAATCCTTGCGGTCCGACGCCAACATCGCGGGACCGATGGCCGATCCGGTCCCCGGTCCCCGCACCGAGTCGTATGGGGAGGATGTTTCACGTGAAACACCGCCCCCGATGGACGACACCCCCATCGGCCGTGCCGCCCAGTTGGCGGTCGAGGCACTGGGCCGGGCCGGCGAGGGGCTCCCCCGGCCCGCCGAGACCAGGGTGATCGTCGTCGCCAACCAGAAGGGCGGGGTCGGCAAGACCACCACCACGGTCAATATGGCAGCCTCGCTGGCCCTGCACGGGGCCCGCGTGCTTGTCGTCGACCTGGACCCCCAGGGCAACGCCTCCACGGCCCTGGGCATCGACCACCACTCCGAGGTGCCGTCGATCTATGACGTCCTGGTGGAGAGCAAGCCGCTCTCCGAGGTCGTCCAGCCGGTCCCCGATGTCGAGGGGCTGTTCTGTGCCCCCGCCACCATCGACCTGGCCGGCGCCGAGATCGAGCTGGTGTCCCTGGTGGCCCGGGAAAGCAGGCTGGAGCGCGCCCTCCAGGCTTATGAGCAGCCGCTGGACTACATCCTCATCGACTGCCCGCCCTCACTCGGCCTGCTGACGGTCAACGCCCTGGTGGCGGGCGCCGAGGTGCTCATCCCGATCCAGTGCGAGTACTACGCCCTGGAGGGCCTCGGGCAGCTGCTGAGGAATGTCGAGCTGGTCCGTGGCCACCTGAACCCCAAGCTTCACGTCTCCACCATCCTGCTGACCATGTACGACGGCCGGACCCGGCTGGCGTCCCAGGTGGCGGACGAGGTACGCACCCACTTCGCCGAGGAGGTGCTGCGCACCAGCATCCCGCGCTCGGTCCGTATCTCGGAGGCGCCCAGCTACGGCCAGACCGTGCTGACGTACGATCCGGGATCCAGCGGAGCGCTGTCCTATCTCGAGGCGGCGCGGGAGATGGCGCTGCGCGGCATCCCGGGCAGCTCCGAGTTCAAACAGTTCAATAATGAGCACAGCAAGAACGAGCACAGCATGTCGGAGGGGATCCAGTGAGTGAGCGACGCAGAGGACTAGGCCGCGGTCTCGGCGCGCTGATTCCGGCCGCACCGTCGGGGGCGGACAAGTCCGCCGCCGCGGCTGTGGCCGCAGCCGCCGCGCCGTCCGCGGTACCGGTCCTCACCGCCGAGCGAGGAGTTGCCGCGGCCAAGGTGGCCGGGCTTGCGGGGCGTAACGGGCACACCGAGGCGCCGGCGGCGACCATGCCGGTGATGCGCGAGACCGAGTCCGCAGCCGAGCAGGCCCCGGCGGAGGTGGCAGGGGCGTACTTCGCCGAGCTGCCGCTGGACTCCATCACGCCGAACCCGCGCCAGCCGCGCGAGGTCTTCGACGAGGACGCGCTCGCCGAACTCGTCACCTCCATCCAGGAGGTCGGTCTGCTGCAGCCGGTCGTGGTGCGCCAGACCGGAGCCGACCGCTATGAGCTCATCATGGGCGAGCGCCGGTGGAGGGCTTGCCGTGAGGCCGGTCTGGAGAAGATCCCCGCGATCGTCCGGGCCACCGACGACGAGAAGTTGCTCCTGGACGCCCTCCTGGAGAACCTGCACCGCGCCCAGCTGAACCCGCTGGAAGAGGCCGCCGCCTACGACCAGTTGCTGCAGGACTTCTCCTGCACCCATGAGCAGCTCGCCGACCGCATCGGCCGCTCCCGCTCCCAGGTCTCCAACACCCTGCGACTCCTCAAGCTCTCCGGGCCCGTGCAGCGGCGGGTGGCCGCCGGAGTTCTGTCGGCGGGCCACGCGCGCTCGCTGCTGGCCCTGGAGGAGGTCGAGGACCAGGACCGGCTCGCCAGCCGGATTGTGGCCGAGGGGCTGTCGGTGCGTGCGGTCGAGGAGATCGTGCACCTGATGAACGCCGAGCCGAAGGCCGTCAGGAAGACCGCAGGGCCACGGGCCGGCCGGCGGGTGTCGCCGGCGCTGACCGATCTCGCGCTGCGGCTGTCCGACCGCTTCGACACCCGGGTGAAGGTCGACCTGGGCCAGAAGCGCGGAAAGATCGTCGTGGAGTTCGCATCGATAGAGGATCTGGAGCGCATCCTCGGCACCATCGCGCCCGGCGAGGGCAAGGTGCTCGAGCGCACGCTGACGGACGGTACGGACGAAGACGACGAGTGAGTCCCCCTTGTGCGGTTGGGCGGGCCGGACTCTCGGGGGGTCCGGCCCGCCCCTCGTTCTGATCTCTTTGCTGTGCTCTTTGCATGCCGCCGGTGTCGGACTTGTCCCATCGCGGATACGATGCGTAGAAGATGGAGCGGCACCTCCGGGGAGGCGAGCCCATGCAGTCCGTGCGGCACAGCGGGGTGGAGCACGAGTGGCAGACGGCGGCACTGGTGGCGGCGGGGCTTGGCCTCGGGGCCGTGGGCGGCTTCGTCGGCAGTTGGGTCCACGACAGAAACGAGGGTCTGACCACATGGGGCGTCGGCTCGTTCCGCTCACGCTGGACAACCTCCCGGACCTCCCCAAGCGCTGCCACTCCTGTGTCTTCTGGGAGCTCGACCCGGTAAGCGGCGAGGCGGCGGTCCAGACCGGCAAGCCGGAGCTGGAGAAGGAGGCGTGGATCTCCGCCGTCCTTCTGGAGTGGGGATCGTGCGGGCGCGTCGTCTATGTCGACGACGTCCCGGCGGGCTTCGTCCTCTACGCGCCTCCGGCTTACGTGCCGCGTTCCCTGGCCTTCCCCACGAGCCCGGTCTCCCCTGACGCCGTGCAGCTCATGACGGCCCGCATCATGCCGGGTTACCAGGGCCAGGGGCTGGGGCGGGTGCTGGTGCAGACGGTCGCCAAGGATCTGGTCCGCCGGGGCGTCAAGGCGGTCGAGGCCTTCGGTGATGCGCGGTGGGAGGAGCCCGGGTGCGTGCTGCCCGCCGACCATCTGCTCGCGGTGGGCTTCAAGACGGTCCGCCCGCATCCCCGCTTCCCCCGGCTGCGGCTGGAGCTGCGTACGACGATCTCCTGGAAGGAGGACGTCGAGATGGCCATCGACCGGCTGTTGGGGGCCGTCCAGAAGGAGCCGGTGCTACGGCCCTTGTGACGCCTTCCGAGAACGCGAACGGGCCCGCTCCGGAAGGAGCGGGCCCGTTTCACGTGAAACGTCAGCCGATGAAGTCCGACAGGTCGCGCTCGATGGCGGCCTTCGGCTTGGCACCGACGATGGTCTTCACGACCTCGCCGCCCTTGTAGACGTTGAGGGTCGGGATGGACATCACACCGTACTTGGCGGCGGTGACCGGGTTCTCGTCGATGTTCAGCTTGACGATGGTGATCTGCTCGGCGTGCTCGGCGGCGATGGCCTCCAGCGACGGAGCGATCTGGCGGCACGGGCCGCACCACTCGGCCCAGAAGTCGACGAGGACGGGCTTGTCGCTGTTCAGTACCTCGTCGTTGAAGGTCGCGTCGGTCACGATCTTGGTGTTGCCGGCCACTGCGTTCTCCTCAGTGTTCTTGTTGGGGACTTCAGACCGCAGCAGCGGTCTTCTCGGGCTCGCGGGTCTGCTCGGCCTCGGCGTCGCTCAGGGCGGCCAGGTAGCGCTCGGCGTCCAGAGCGGCGGAGCAGCCGGTGCCGGCTGCCGTGATCGCCTGGCGGTAGGTGTGGTCCACCACGTCGCCCGCGGCGAAGACACCGGGGATGTTGGTGCGGGTGCTGGGGGCCTCGACCTTGAGGTAGCCCTCGTGGTCCAGGTCCAGGGTGCCCTTGAAGAGGTCGGTGCGCGGGTCGTGGCCGATGGCGATGAACAGTCCGGTGACGGGCAGCTCGGAGGTCTCGCCGGTCTTGGTGTTGCGCAGGGTCAGACCGGAGAGCTTGTTGTCGCCGTGGATCTCGGCGACCTCGCTGTCCCAGACGAACTTGATCTTCGGGTCGGCGAAGGCGCGCTCCTGCATCGCCTTCGAGGCGCGCAGCGTGTCGCGGCGGTGCACGACGGTCACGGAGGTGGCGAAGCGGGAGAGGAAGGTCGCCTCTTCCAGCGCTGTGTCGCCGCCGCCGATGACGGCGATGTTGTGCTCCTTGAAGAAGAAGCCGTCACAGGTCGCACACCAGGACACGCCACGGCCGGACAGCTCGTCCTCGCGCGGCAGGCCCAGCTTGCGGTGCTGGGAACCGGTCGTGACGATGACCGTCTTCGCCTGGTGCACCGTGCCCGCCGAGTCGGTGACGGTCTTGATGTCGCCGGTCAGGTCGACCTCGACCACGTCGTCGGGGATCAGCTCGGCGCCGAAGCGCTCGGCCTGGGCGCGCATGTTGTCCATCAGGTCGGGGCCCATGATGCCCTCGCGGAAGCCAGGGAAGTTCTCGACGTCGGTCGTGTTCATCAGCGCGCCACCGGCCGTGACAGCGCCTTCGAAGACGAGCGGCTTCAGGGACGCGCGGGCGGTGTAGAGCGCGGCCGTGTAGCCCGCCGGCCCGGATCCGATGATGATGACGTTGCGGACGGTCGTCACGGGTTTCTTCCTCGTCTCTGCCGACTTCTCTGGACCCTGGCGGGGGACTGTGTCCATCCCGCCTAACGGATCCTACGGGCCCGGCATTCCCGTCACCCCGCCGCCACTATCGCGCGTACGTGTCCTTGCTCAGAACCGTGCCCGGCTTGCCCGGCGTGACGGCGACGCAGGAGGCGTCGACCAGGTAGGCGTCGACCTCGGCTGCGTTGCCTGCGTTGGGGTAGACGACGAGGTAGGAGTCGGCGCCCTCGTAGGTGGCACGGTCGAATGCGAGCGGTGTCCCGGAGCGGCCGATGCCCTCCGTCACGCAGGCCGGAAGGCTTCCGGAGCTTTTCACCATCGGGCCGTTGCCTGTGCCGGCGCCGCCCTCGACGTGCGCGGAGGCTCCGGCGGTGGCCAGCAGTTGGTGCACATGGGCCTGCAGGCTCTGCTGGGACGCGCCCGCGGAGTCGCTGACGGCCGCGTCGCTGCTACTGGAAGCCCCGGAGCCGGCGGTGAGGGAGTGGGTGAGAAGCCCGCCGAGGCCAAGAACCGCGGCCGCGGAGGCGGTGACGAGGGCTCCCTTGACCCAGCGACGGCGACGGCTTCGCGGTCGGCCCGGGCCGCTGGGTGCGGGGGAATGGCCGCTCGGACGGTCGGCGGCGGTCGTTGTTTCACGTGAAACATCGCTCGCTGCTGTTTCACGTGAAACAGGGATCGGTGAAGCGTCGAGGAGTGCCTCCGCGGCGAGTGCCGCGTCGATCCGCCCGGCGATGTCCGCGGGCATCCGGGGCGGGCCGGGAAGGGTACCGAGGAGATCGCGGATCTCGTCCAGAGAGGCCCGTACGTCGGCGCAGAGAGGGCACGTGTCGAGGTGCCCGCGTACGTCGGTGGAGCGGTCCGGCGGGAGAATGCCTTCGGCGAGGGCGGAAATCTCCGCGACCTCGGGGTGCTCTTCGGTGCCGGTGCCGGTCCTGCCGGTCGTGGAAGTCACTGGTTTCCACCTCCGTCCTTCGTGATGCCGCGCTCTGGCCCGTGCGCCGGTCCGGTCCCCGTCTCTGGGACGGAAGTTCTCTCCGTCCGGTTCCTTCCCCCGCCCGCCTCGCCACTACCCCCGGTGTCGGCGCGCAGATGAGTGAGGAGCGGCAGGAGTCTCGCGCGGCCACGCGCGCATCTGCTCTTCACGGTGCCGGCGGGCACATCCAGGACGGCGGCGGCCTCGGCGACCGGATAGCCCTGCATGTCGACCAGGACGAGAGCGGCCCGCTGCTCGGGCGGCAGCGTGGAGAGGGCGTGCAGCAACTCGCGGTGCAGCTCGCCCCGCTCGGCGGGTGCCTCGGCGGACTCATGGGGTTCGAGGAGGTCCTCGAACTGCTTCTCGTCGACCACCGACGAGGTCCGGCGGGAGGCGGCCTTGCGGGCACGGTCCAGACAGGCGTTGACGGTTATTCGATGCAGCCACGTCGTCACCGCGGACTGTCCCCTGAAGGTGTGCGCGGCCCGGAAGGCCGAGACAAGCGCGTCCTGCACGGCGTCCGCGGCCTCCTCCCGGTCCCCCAGCGTCCGCAGGGCCACCGCCCACAGCCGGTCGCGGTGGCGTCGCACGAGCTCACCGAAGGCATCCGGGTCCCCCGCGACATGACGGGCGAGGAGATCGCTGTCGCTGACCTCCCCGCCCGTGCCGGCTTCTGCCACGCGCTCCCCCGTTCTGCTTCAGCTCGTGACGTTGATCTCGGAGATCCGGCCGCGGTAGTGGCCGTCGTTGGTCTGGGGCAGATTGGTCAGCCAGACCAGAACGTACCGCGCCTTCAGGGTCTTGTCCGGCTTGAGGGTCACCGTGGTTCCGGTCCCCGACGCCACCTTCGAGTAGTCACTCAGGCTGGTTGGCATGGAGGAGCTGCTGGACGCGGCCCGCAGCTCAACCGAAGTGGTGTCCCCTATGAAGTTGACCTTCACCGATCCAACGCGCTGGGACTTGCCCAGATCGAGGATGAGGCCGACGCCCGACTTGAGATTGCCGAAGTCTGCGCTGTTGTACCAGCTGGTCTCCCAGTACGTGGCCGCATCGCCGTCGTAGGCCTTGCTGACGCTGTCGGGGTTCTCCCCGTCCTGGCCCTCGGGGTCGAAGTCCTTGGCGCCGGAGATGACGATGCGCTTGCCCGAGGTGCCGGTTCCGCCCGACGTGCCACCGCTGTCACTGGCCGAAGGAGATGCGCCCGCAGAGGTGTTGTCCTGGGGGCTCTGGCGGTTCATGAGCGTGTCCGCGAGCTGCCAGCTGCCCAGGCCCAGGGCGGCGATGAGGAGGCTGGAGACGGCCCATTTGAGGGCCTTGCCGGTGCGGCCGCCGGGGAGGGCGGGGGGAGGGCCGCCGGACAGGGGGGCGGTGGGTGGGCCGGGGGGGATTTGGCGGGCTGGGGGTTGGCGGTAGGCGCCCTGTTGGTAGGTGGTGCGCTGGTAGGGCGATCCCGGGGGCCGAGCGGTCTCCGGGGGCCGGATCTTCGGGAGTGTGGCGATCGCCTTGGCCAGCTCCTCCGGCGTGGCGCAGGGCTGGAGTTCACGGGAGGCGGTCGCGCCGTCGTTGACCAGGGCGCGCATCGAGACCTCGGACAGCCCGCGGTGCACCCGCGCCCGTACCTGGTCGGGGGCGACCAGACCGACGTCCTTGGGGAGCCCGGTGAGCCCGTACTGGTCCTCGGGGTACGGCCAGCGCTGGGTCAGTGATGCGTACAGCAGGGCACCGATGGCCTCGGTGTCCTCGCGCTGCGGGCGGTCGGAGCTCACGCCGTGCAGTGCCGCCGCGACGGCCAGGCCCCGGATGCGGTACTGGCCGGACTCGGTCCGCAGTACGCAGTCCGGGCTGAGCTGCAGGTGCGACAGCCCCTCGCGGTGGGCGGCGGCCATCGCCTGGGCGACCTGACTGGCCATCTGGTAGCAGTCGTGCGCCTCCTGCGGCCCTGCGGCGAGGATCGCGGTCAGGTCGGTGGCGTCGGGCAGCCATTCATGGATGACGTAGACGAGGTCGTTCTCCTCGACGGCGTCGAGGACCTGAACGAAGCGCGGGTCACCGAGCAGCGCTGCCGAGCGCGCGGCGGCGAGCACTGGCCGGGCTCGGCTGTGGTCGGCGGGCAGGATGTGGATCCCGACGGCGCGACGCAGCTTCTCGTCGACCGCTCTCCAGCTGCTGAAGCCGTCGATACGGGTGAGGCACTCCTCCAGGCGGTAACGCCTGGCGAGCTTGTGGCCGCTGTGGAGCTCCGGCGGCTCCGAGCTCTGCGCGCTCTTCTCAGGCTTGGAGTCGGGTAGTTCCGCTGTCTCCGCTGTCTCCTCGGGGATGGTCTGCTGCGGCGCGTCGTTCTCCTCGCCCCGGTCCGTCGCATCGTCGGCAGTGGCACTGTCCGCTTGGGCGGCGAGCGGCTGGGTGTCGCCGCTCTCATTGGCCACTCCGACGGCAGCCGTGCTCCGTTCCGCCACCGTCGTTCCTGCCTCCCCATCCGTTGCAAGATCTGACAACACAGCCAAGGACAATTGTGCCAACAGTCGGCCGCTATGCACGACACGCGGCGAGCCGCGATGGTTGCATTCGGGCCGTCAGCGTCCCAGCCGACCGCGAACCATACCGACCATGGCCGTCATCTCCTCGATTCGCATGCGTTTCGCCGCCACGAAGAAGACGCCGATCAGCGCGAGTCCGCCGGCGACAACCGCGAGTAGAGCAGCGGGTACCCCGTTTCCGAGGGTTCGAGTCACGCCGTAGCCGACGACCGCGGCCACCAGGGCGGCCGGGACGCTGGCGCCGATGAGCCGGGTGTAGGTCCGTACGACGCGTTTGCCGTCGAGGTCCCCGCCGAGGCGCTTGCGCAGCCGCTTGACGGCGACGCCCACACCGATCACGTACGCCAGCCCGTACGAGGCGCCCATTCCGACCACGGCCCAGCGGGCCGGGAGCACCACGAAGCAGATCGCGGAGGCGGTGGCGTTCACTGCGGCGACGATGACCGTGTTGTAGAAGGGGGTGCGGGTGTCCTCGTACGCGTAGAAGCCACGCAGGACGACGTACTGGATGGAGTAGGGGATCAGGCCGAGGCCGAAGGCCATCAGGATGAAGCCCATGTTCTGGGCGGCCTCGTGGCCCGCGCCGGGGAACATCAGCTCGCACAGCGGGATGCCGAGGGCGAGGAAGGCGAAGGAGGCCGGGACGATGGCCACGGCCGAGGTGCGCAGGCCGTAGGAGATGTCGTCGCGTACGGCGGCGGCGTCGCCGTCGGCGGCGGCGCGGGAGATCCGTGGCAGCACCGCGGTCATCACCGAGACCGTGATGATGGCCTGAGGCATCTGCCAGATCAGCAGGGCGTTCGTATAGGCCGCGATTCCCGCGCCGTCATGGCCCTGGGCGTCTGCGGTGCTGCCCGCCCAGGTCGCGAGCTGCGTGACGACGATCAGGCCGAGCTGGTTGGCCAGCACGAACAGGAACGTCCACTTGGCGAGCTTGGCGGCGTGACCGAGTCCGTGGCCGCGCCAGTCGAAGCGCGGCCGGAACTTGAAGCCGGCGTCGCGGAGGTAGGGGAGCATCGCCAGGGACTGGACGACGAGGCCGAGGAGGGTGCCGATGCCGAGTAGCCGGACACCCTCGGGGGTGATCGTCGTGGCGTTCATGTGGGTCGTGCGGTAGGTGCCGAAGACCCAGAGGAACGAGGCGAACGTGAAGATGATGACGATGTTGTTGAGGACCGGGGTCCACATCATCGCGCCGAAGCGGCCGCGGGCGTTGAGGATCTGACCCATGACCACGTGCAGGCCCATGAAGAAGATCGTGGGCAGGCAGTAGCGGGTCAGGGTGACCGCGACGTCGAACTGCGCCGGGTCCTGCGCGAACTTGCTGGCCATCATGCGGACCAGCAGCGGTGCGCCGATCACCATGAGCCCGACCACCGCACCCATGCCGCAGATCACCAGCGTGAGCAGCCGGTTGGCGTACGCGAGGCCGCCGTCCTCGTCGTTCTTCATGGAACGTACGAGCTGCGGGACGAAGACCGCGTTGATGGCGCCGCCGCCGACCAGGATGTAGATCATCGTCGGCAGGGTGATGGCGACGGTGTAGCCGTCGGCGAGGGTGGCGGCACCGATCGCGGCGGTGACCACCAGGTTGCGGACGAAGCCGGTGAGCCGGGAGACGAGCGTGCCGGCGGCCATGACGGCGCTTGACTTCAGGATGCTGCCCGCCCGGCCGCCGGCCTTGGGCGCGGCGGCGGGCTCCGGTTCCTGCTGGGGCTCCGGCGGGGCCGGCGGCTGCGGCTGGTCGCGGAAGAGGTGCTCGTACGGGTCGGGCTCGGCCTGGTCGTCGTACGCGGCGTGAGAGACCAGCTCGTCGACGCCGACGTACTGCGGCTGCGGCTGCTCGTACGGCGGGTAGGGCGGGTGCGCGGCGCGGTCGTAGAGCGCCTCGCCGACCGGGTCCTGGGTGGTCGGGTCCTGCCCCTGGTACGGATCGCGGGCGTAGGTGTCCTGCAGGTACGGGTCGGGCGCGGCGGGACGCTGCTCGGGCTGCTGCGGGAAGGCGTCCCCCGCAGCCCGGCTGCGGTCACCGTCGTACGGCGCGTTCACTCACGCTCTCCTCGCCATGTCGCTCCGGGATGCCCGGCGGACCTGTCTTTCGGCTGGGGTTCCGGGGGGTCACCCCCGGGGGGACTGCGGTACCACTCGCCCACCTTATTGAATGTGCGCGGGATTGCTGGTGCGCGGACTGCCGTTCTCGGGTGCCGGGTCGTGCGGATTCTCGGATTCGGGACTGCCGTCGTCGCCGCCGTCGTCGCTTTCGGCGGCATCGGCGGCGGCTGTACGCTTCCGCTGGCGGTACATGCGAACGCCCGCGAGGACGAGGAGCAGGAGGCCGCCCGCGATGACCAGCATGACCGTGGAGGTGATGGAGGTGACATTCACCTGGAAGGTCATGCTGTCGCCGTAGGGCGTGCCGTCCTTGGTGTAGAGCTGGGCGATGACCGTGGTCTGGCCGTTGCGCTTGGCGTTGGCGTCGAACTTCAGGGAGCGGGTGTGGCCGCCCTCGACGGTGACCGCCTGGGGGGCGCCGATGTCGAGGCTGTTGTCCTGGGCCGAGGTGAGGCGCAGTTCGAGGCCGGTCACGGTCTGGCCGAGCTCGTTCTTGACGGTGACCGGGATGGTCGCGCTGCGTCCGGAGAGGGTGAGCTGGCCGCCCTTGTCGAGGATGTGGACGAGCCCCGTGAGCTCCGAGAGGTAGTCGCCGATGGCGTTCCGGAAATTCTTGGAGCCCTTCGCGTCGCCACGCCACTGGGTGGACATGGAGCGCAGCAGCGCGGTCCCGAAGGGGACGCTGACCCGGTCCTTGCGGCTGAGGATGACCACGAAGCCGTTGAGGCGGCTCTGGACGGACTGGATGGTCTGGAAGGCCTTGGTGCCCATTTCCTGTTTGCTCAGGCTCGCGGGGTAGGCCGAGCGGCTGGGCACGGTGCGGCTGGCGCCCGGGTCGGGGGTCGCCTTGGCAGCGGTGGCGAAGGTGGCCGACTGGGCCCAGCCGCTCTGCGTGACAGTGGTGATGGCCCGTGCCATGGCCTGGGCCTGGGAGGCGGTGGGCATGCGCTGCGGGGCGACGAGGATGCTGCGCTTCTTCTCCGGCGCCTGCAGGGTGATCATCAGGGTCTGGGAGACGAACTTCTCGACTGCGAGGGTCTCGTTCGCGGCCTTGATCATGTCGCCCTGGAAGGCCTTGGACAGCAGGGAGTCGGCGACCAGAGCCGTGGTGCCGCCGCCGAGGGGCCGGGCGGCGGTGGGCGTGTAGCTGAGAGTGGCGGACTCGCGGAGGCTGTCGCTGCGCGCGATGATCTTGTCGGCGCCCGCCGCGGTGGCGACGTCGATGATGGAGGAGTCGACAGCGCCGTCCACCGGCCACACGGTGTCGGTCGTGGGCGTGATGCCCAGGACGGTCTCGACGGTGTTGGTCGACAGGTCGGTGGCGGTCTTGAGATTGCTCAGGGTGCCGGACACGTTCCTGCCGTGGTGGGCGATGGAGGCGATGTCCGGGTCGGAGAAGGGCAGCGCCACGACCTCGCGCTTGCCCACCGCGGCCTTCAGGTCCTTGAGCCACTGCTTGGCGTCGTCGGTGCCGGTGCCGGTCCTGGTGTTCTTCAGGTCACCGTTGTCGCCTGCGACCTGGTACTTCTTCGTCATGGCGTCGACGGTCGCGAGCAGGTCGGGGTCGATCACCCAGGTCACCGGGAGGTCCTTGCCCAGCGCCACCATCTGCTGCAGCCGGCCGCCGGGGGCCAGGTCCTTGGCGAGGTCGTCGTTGAGGAAGATCGGGCTCTGCTGGTCGTCGCTCTCGCTGCGTACGGTCAGGTGCGGGCGGTCGATCAGCGGCCACAGGAAGGTGTACTGGGTGCTCTTGGCGCCGCCGTTCGCGTACCAGGGCAGGAAGGTCCGCTCGATGCCGAGGATCTGGGCGTAGCCGACGCCGGGGACCTGACCGGTGAGGGAGACACCGAGCTGGTACACGCCGTCCGTGCCGAGCCCGAGCGCGCTGACCGGAACCTTCAGGGTGAAGGAGCGGGTGACGCCGGCCGGGAGGTCCGGCACGGCCGTCGTGCGGGAGGCGAGTTCGTAGCCGTCGCTTGTTACATAACTGGTACGGGACGCGGCGGTGGTGATGGCGCTGCGACTGGTCAGTGGGCCGCCGGGAGCGACGCGCAGGCCGACGTGGGCGTCGCTGACCGTCTGCTTGCCCTCGTTGGTGACGGTGCCCGACACGGTCACCGTGTCGCCCTTGGCGGGCACGGTGGGGGTGAGTGAGTCGACGGACACGTCGACACTCCGGGTGTCGCTCCCGGTGGCCGCGTAGGCTGCCGGGGCCGCCTGGGCCTGCAGGAGCCCGGCGAAAAGCGACGCCCCGGCGAGCAGGGCGGCCATCCGCCGCACCCGCCGCGAGCGGGCCTGTGGTCTCCCGGGGTGCTGTACCGCCTCGCCCACGCGTTGGCCGTCCCTCGTCGTCATCGTCTTCATCACCGGATGTGCGTCCTGGCATGGTAACGATGCTCGCTGAGTCAAAGTGCTGGGGACCGCCTTACAAGATCGGCAGCCGGGCCGGGGGTGGGCGCGTGGAAACCTGTGAGCCGCGGGGCGCCGGGCCACGTACCCTTTTCTGTTGTGCCGAATGCCAACAACGCCCCCCAGACCCTGCGGACCGCCCATAAGGTCGCGCCGGTGGCCGAAGACCTCGGTCGCCGCTTCCAGGACGCCGGATTCAAGCTCGCCCTTGTCGGCGGCTCGGTCCGCGACACGCTGCTCGGCAGGCTCGGCAATGACCTCGATTTCACGACCGACGCCAGGCCCGAGCAGGTCCTGAAGATCATCCGCCCCTGGGCGGACTCGGTCTGGGAGGTCGGTATCGCCTTCGGCACGGTCGGGTGCCGCAAGGAGGGCTACCAGATCGAGGTGACGACGTACCGCTCCGAGGCGTACGACCGCACCTCGCGCAAGCCGGAGGTCTCCTACGGCGACACCATCGAGGAGGACCTGGTCCGCCGTGACTTCACGGTCAACGCCATGGCCGTCGCCCTGCCCGGCATCGAGTTCGTGGACCCTTACGGCGGACTCGACGACCTCGCGCAGCGCGTACTGCGGACCCCGGGCACTCCGGAGTCGTCGTTCTCGGACGACCCGCTGCGGATGATGCGGGCCGCGCGTTTCGCCGCGCAGCTGGATTTCGAGGTGGCGCCGGAGGTGGTCGCCGCGATGACGGCGATGGCGGACCGGATCGAGATCGTCTCGGCCGAGCGGGTGCGGGACGAGCTGAACAAGCTGGTCCTGTCCGAGCACCCGCGCAAGGGGTTGCGGCTACTGGTGGACACCGGCCTCGCCGACCGGGTGCTGCCCGAGCTGTCCGCGCTGCGGCTGGAGAGCGATGAGCATCACCGCCACAAGGACGTCTACGAGCACAGCCTGACCGTCCTGGAGCAGGCCATCGACCTGGAGACGGACGGCCCGGACCTCGTGCTGCGGCTCGCCGCACTGCTGCACGACATCGGCAAGCCGAGGACGCGACGCTTCGAGTCCGACGGGCGGGTCTCCTTCCACCACCACGAGGTGGTCGGCGCGAAGATGACCAAGGCCCGGATGACCAAGCTCAAGTACCCGAACGACATCGTGAAGGACGTCTCCCGCCTGGTGGAGCTGCATCTGCGGTTCCACGGCTACGGTGCCGGCGAGTGGACCGACTCGGCGGTGCGGCGGTACGTCCGCGACGCGGGGCCGCTGCTCGACCGGCTGCACAAGCTGACCCGCTCGGACTGCACGACCCGCAACAAACGCAAGGCCGCGGCACTCTCGCGCACGTACGACGAGCTCGAGGCGCGGATCGCCGAGCTCAAGGAGCGGGAGGAGCTGGACGCGATCCGCCCGGACCTCGACGGCAACCAGATCATGGAGATCCTGGGCGTCGGCCCGGGCCCGGTGATCGGCAAGGCCTACCAGCACATGCTGGAACTGCGGCTGGAGAACGGGCCGATGAGTGAGGACGAGGCCGTGGCGGCACTCAAGGACTGGTGGGCCACGCAGGGCCGATAGGGCCTCACGTAGGGGATCTTGCGGACAGGGGGTCGTGTTTCACGTGAAACACGACCCCCTGTCGCTGAGGGGTGCCACTGCCCGAAGCCCGGATGTTTCACGTGAAACATCCGCGCGGGGGAGCCGAGGGCTACTTCTTCAGCTCCGTCATGCAGAGGACGACGGTGCGCTTCTTGTGCCGCGTGCCGGAGGTCTCCTTGTACGCGGTGTGCTGGTCGTCACAGACCGACAGGAGGCCGGTGTTCTTGTGTACGCCCGTCACTTTGAACTGCGCCTCCGAGGAGTTGCAGTCCACGATGTTCATGTCGGGAGCGTTCGTCGTGCCGCTGTTGTGCATGCAGTCGCCGTA
This sequence comes from Streptomyces sp. NPDC059373, assembly GCF_042751495.1. Classification (NCBI taxonomy): domain Bacteria; kingdom Bacillati; phylum Actinomycetota; class Actinomycetes; order Kitasatosporales; family Streptomycetaceae; genus Streptomyces; species Streptomyces sp. NPDC059373. The sequence continues at coordinate 414,862 of NZ_JBHYXC010000002.1, forward strand.
CACGGCGTTCTTGGCGTCATCCGCGCTCAGCCATGAGGCACCCGCCCAGATGACCCCGACGACCGCGAGCAGGCCGACGACCTTGATCAGGTTCTTCAGCAGATCGTTGCTGTCATCGCTCCGTGGCGGGGTCGGCGCCGGAGGTGTCGGTCCTCCGGGTGCGGGCGCTCCCCACTGCTGTTGCTGCGGCGGATAGGCGTAGCCACCCTGTGGCGGATACGGCTGCTGCGGCTGCTGCGGATAACCACCCTGTGGCGGCGGCGGATACGACACAAAGTTCCCCTCGTTGGCGATCGGTTCGCGAACGAAGCCACGTACGTTATCGGGGAGCGCTGACACGGAGCCAGTCGTGGCCCTCGTCCGTGCCCCAGACGATGCCGAGGGCCACCAGCGCGTAGAGGGCGGCCAGTACGACCAGGAGAAGCGCTGAACGGCCGTCAGGCGGCAGCATCAGCACGGAGACCGCGGCGGCGCCGACGTAGGCCACGTTGAACAGGACGTCGTAGAGGGAGAAGATGCGCCCGCGGTAGGCGTCGTCGACCGAGGACTGGACGACGGTGTCGGTGGCGATCTTCGCGCCCTGGGTGGCGCAGCCGAGGAGGAAGGCGGCCGCCAGCATCGGCGCCGGCTCGAACGGCAGGCCCAGCACGAGCAGCAGCACCGCCGCCGCGCCCGCGCACACCGCGACCCAGCCGGAGGTGCCGAACCGCGCCGTGGCCCAGGGGGTGACCACCGCGGCGGCGAAGAATCCCGCGCCCGAGACCGCCACCGCGAGCCCCAGCAGCGCCAGGCCGCCGTCCGGATTCGGGGCCGAGCCGGAGGGGCGCGGATCGGACCAGGCGTACCGACACAGCATCAGCAGGGTGACCGTCAGGCCGCCGTAGCAGAAGCGCATCACCGTCATCGCGGCCATCGTCCGGGCGGCGGTGGGCCGCATCCGCAGGTGCCGCAGCCCGTCGGCGAGCCCCCGCGCGGTGTGCGCCACCGCCGTACGCAGCCCGGGCCGTACGCGGGAGGCGTCGGGCCCCAGCAGGTCCGGCGGCATCAGCAGCGCGGCCAGCCCCGCGCACAGGTAGATCAGTGCGCCGAGCAGCACCACCACCGCATCCGCCCCGGCGCCCTTGGTGAGGCCGAGGTGCACCAGGAAGGCGAGTCCGCCGCCCGCGGTGGCCGCGAGCGTACCGGCCGTCGGGGAGACCGAGTTGGCCATGACGAGGCGTTCCTGGCCGTCCACGACGCGCGGTAGCGCCGCCGAAAGCCCGGCCAGCACAAAGCGGTTGACCGCCGTGACCGACAGGGCGGAGAGATAGAACAGCCAGTCCGGGACGTGCAGCAGCATCAGCACCGCCGTCCCGGCCGAGAGCACCGCGCGCAGCAGATTGCAGTACAGCAGCACCTGGCGCCGCCGCCACCGGTCGAGCAGCACCCCGGTGAAGGGCCCGAGCACGGAGTACGGAAGCAGCAGCACGGCCATCGCGGAGGCGATCGCGGCCGGCGAGGTCTGCTTCTCCGGCGAAAAGACCACGTACGTCGCCAGCGCCACCTGGAAAACGCCGTCGGACAACTGGGAGAGCAGCCGCACCAGCAGCAACCGCCGGAAGTTCCGCAACCGCAGCAGCACCCGGAGGTCCCGCACCACACCCACGCCACCCATACGGCACAGCCTCACATGACGCACAGGCCGCCGAGTGCAGCACCCCGCCCTGGCGGCACGCGTCGCGGCGGCTCAGGCGGCCCCGGCACGACGGACGGAGGCCCCTGGGGCCGGGCAGTGCGCGGGCGGCGTTGAGAAATGGAATCGCACAGGCCCCCGGGCGGAGCACCCGGGGGCCTGACGGTGTGCGTCGTGACGCTGATGGCCGGACGGCTCAGCGCTCGACCTCGCCGCGGATGAACTTCTCGACGTTGTCGCGGGCCTCGTCGTCGAAGTACTGGACCGGCGGGGACTTCATGAAGTACGAGGACGCCGACAGGATCGGGCCGCCGATACCGCGGTCCTTGGCGATCTTCGCGGCGCGCACGGCGTCGATGATGACACCGGCGGAGTTCGGGGAGTCCCAGACCTCGAGCTTGTACTCCAGGCTCAGCGGGACGTCACCGAAGGCGCGGCCCTCGAGGCGGACGTACGCCCACTTGCGGTCGTCGAGCCACTGCACGTAGTCCGACGGGCCGATGTGGACGTTCTTGGCGCCCAGGTCGCGGTCGGGGATCTGCGAGGTGACGGCCTGCGTCTTGGAGATCTTCTTGGACTCCAGGCGCTCGCGCTCGAGCATGTTCTTGAAGTCCATGTTGCCGCCGACGTTCAGCTGCATGGTCCGCTCGACGACGACACCGCGGTCCTCGAAGAGCTTGGTGAGCACGCGGTGCGTGATGGTGGCGCCGACCTGCGACTTGATGTCGTCGCCGACGATCGGCACGCCCGCCTCGGTGAACTTGTCCGCCCACTCCTTGGTGCCGGCGATGAAGACCGGCAGCGCGTTGACGAAGGCAACCTTGGCGTCGATGGCGGCCTGCGCGTAGAACTTCGCGGCGTTCTCGGAACCGACGGGCAGGTAGCAGACCAGGACGTCGACCTGCTTCTCCCGCAGGACGGAGACGATGTCGGCCGGCTGCTCGGCGGACTCCTCGATGGTCTCGCGGTAGTACTTGCCCAGGCCGTCGAGCGTGTGGCCGCGCTGCACGGTCACGCCGGTCTGCGGCACGTCGCAGATCTTGATGGTGTTGTTCTCGCTGGCGCCGATGGCGTCCGCAAGGTCGAGGCCGACCTTCTTCGCGTCGACATCGAAAGCGGCCACGAACTCGACGTCACGCACGTGGTAATCGCCGAACTGCACGTGCATGAGGCCAGGCACGCGGCCGTTCGGGTCGGCGTCCTTGTAGTACTCGACACCCTGCACCAGCGACGCGGCGCAGTTGCCCACGCCAACGATGGCTACGCGAACCGAACCCACGGTTGCTCCTTGTGTAATCAGTGAAATCGTCATGCGGTTCCCCGGCTAGGGCCGGTTGCGCCGCCTTCTTCATCTGTGTCGGATCCGGACGGCGGTTGTGTCCGCCCGGCTCGCTCGGTCTCGATCAGCTCGTTCAGCCAGCGGACCTCGCGCTCCACCGACTCCATGCCGTGCCGCTGCAGCTCGAGCGTGTAGTCGTCGAGCCGCTCGCGGGTACGCGCGAGGGACGCGCGCATCTTCTCCAGGCGCTCCTCCAGGCGGCTGCGCCGCCCTTCGAGGACACGCATCCGTACGTCACGTGACGTCTGGCCGAAGAAGGCGAAACGAGCCGCGAAGTGCTCGTCCTCCCACGCGTCGGGGCCGGAGTGGGCGAGGAGCTCTTCGAAGTGCTCCTTGCCCGCGGCTGTCAGCCGGTAGACGATCTTCGCCCGGCGGCCGGCGAGCGGCGCGGCGAGCGGATCGATCTCAGGGCCGGTCTCCTCGACCAGATAGCCCTGGGCGACCAGCGTCTTCAAGCAGGGATAGAGGCTGCCGTAACTGAACGCGCGGAACACACCGAGCGAGGTGTTGAGCCGCTTGCGCAGCTCGTAACCATGCATCGGGGATTCGCGCACCAGGCCGAGGACAGCGAACTCAAGGATGCCGGCGCGCTTGCTCATGCCCGCATCCTCCTCGTCCTCAGGTTCTCGTCGCCACTTATCTCGCCTTGATGTATCGACTCGATACATCCTGACGATAGAGGGGCCTCACGGGCGCGGCAAGGCGACCCACAGTGAGCGGCGTCACATAGCCAAATCTCTACGGTTTCAACCGTCCGTTATGTGATGAACGCTGACCCGGTGCGTGTTTTGACCCTGCGTACTCTGTTCGCCATGCAGAGCACTGGGAACCGAGTGACGCAAGTGAGCGTCCTGTTCCTTGGTGCGGTGCGGCCGTCGGGGGATACGGTCGCACTCCGGGGGGACCGGGAATCCTTGCCGCCTTCAGGTGCGATGCCGCCTGTCCTAGGAGTTAGCAGTCCATGAGCGAGCACCGTCGCAAGCCGCCGCAGTCGCCCGGCGGCGGCCGCGCAGCCGCCCGGCGCGGCGCGCAGCAGCAGCCTCCGCAGCCCAGCGGCCGGCGGCCTGCGCCCCGATCGCAGTCGTACGACTCCGGCCACGGCCGGGGCTCCGGTCCGGCCCCCACTGAGCCGCAGGCTCCGTACCAGGGCCGGGCCGCCGCCCGCCGTGCCCAGCAGGGCGGCAGGCGCCGCGCGGCCAACGCCTCGGGGCCCGCAACCGGCAAGCCGCGCTCGAAGTGGCGCGTCGTCGACTACCCCCGCTGGGGCAAGCAGGGCTGGCGCCGCTGGAGCCCGTCCTGGAAGCTCGTCACGGGGATGTGCCTCACGTTCTTCGGCAGCATCATCGCGGTGGCCGGCATCGGGTACGCCATGGTGAGCGTGCCCAATGTGAACGTGGCGGCCACCTCGCAGAGGAACGTCTACTTCTGGGACGACGGTACCCAGATGGCCACGTCCGGCAGTGGTGACAACCGGCAGATCGTGACCATCGACAAGATCCCCAAGGCCATGCAGAACGCGGTCATCGCGGCCGAGAACAAGACGTTCAGGACCGACTCCGGCGTCGACCCCATGGGTATCGCCCGTGCACTGCTCAACATGGCGAAGGGCGGTGACACGCAGGGCGGTTCCACCATCACGCAGCAGTACGTGAAGAACGCCCTGCTGGCCGACCAGTCGCAGACGGTCACCCGTAAGTTCAAGGAACTGTTCATCGCGATAAAGCTCCGCGCCGAGAAGACGCCGGACGAGATCCTCGAGGGCTACCTCAACACCTCGTACTACGGCCGTGGGGCGTACGGCATCCAGGCCGCCGCCCAGACGTACTACGGCGTGGACGCCGAGAAGCTCACCCCGAGTCAGTGCGCCTTCCTGGCAGCCCTGCTGAAGGGCCCGACATACTACGACCCGGTGGGCAACACCAGCATCGACTCCGCCGCGACCCCGGCGGCGAACAGGGCGCGCTCCGAGTCCCGCTGGAAGACAACCCTCGAAGCGGAACTCACCCAGCACTACCTGACCCAGGCCGAGTACGAGACGGCCACCAAGACGTACCCGATGCCCGACGGGCTGAAGGCGACCGCCGGTATGACCGGCCAGGTCAGCTACCTCGTCGACACCGCCAAGAACTACGTGATTCAGCATTCCAAGATCACACAGGCGCAGCTCGACCAGGGCGGCTACCAGATCCACACGACCTTCAACAAGAAGAAGGTCGACGCCCTGCAGAGGGCCGTGGAGAAGGTCAAGAAGGCTCGGATCGACCCCAAGACGCGCGAGAAGGACAAGTACGTCCAGTTCGGCGGCGCCTCCATCGTGCCGGGCGACGGCAAGATCGTCGCGATCTACGGCGGCACCGGCTACGAGAACAACCACTTCACGAACAACGCCAACACCACCAGTGTGCCGGTCGGTTCGACCTGGAAGCCCTTCGTCCTCGCCGCCGCCATGCAGTACGGGACGGTCAACAACCCCAACGTGCCCGTGAACCCGTTGAGCAAGTACAACGGCAACGATCACCTGAAGGTCAAGCAACCCGACGGCAGCTACGTCCTGAACAAGGACAACTCGGTCTTCTACCAGGAGAATGAGAGCAACTACCGCTGGGGCTACATCACCCTGCGCAAGGCGATGGAGCAGTCCATCAACACGCCGTTCGTCCAGCTCGGTGAGGACGTCGGGCTGAGCAACGTGCAGAAGATGGCCGAGAACGCCGGCATCAACAACGGCTTCGAGGCCCTCAACGCCTCGTTCTCGATCGGTACCTCCACCCCGAGCGCGATCCGTATGGCCGACGCCTACGGAACCTTCGCCGCCTCGGGCAAGCAGGCCGATCCGTACTCGGTGACATCGGTCATCCGGAACGGCACCGACGTGCCCAGCTTCACCAAGCCCACGGGCAAGGCCACCCAGAAGATCGAGGCCAACGTCGCCAACAACGTCACCGACACGCTGGAGAACGTGATCCAGAACGGTACGGCGACGAAGGCGAAGGCGCTCGGGCTGACGGCGGCCGGCAAGACCGGTACCACCGACAGCAACAAGTCGGCCTGGTTCGTGGGGTACACCCCGAAGCTCTCGACCTCGATCGCGATGTTCCGTGAGAACGAGAAGAAGCCCGGCTTGATCTCCATGAACGGAACGGCGGGTGTCGCGTCCATCCACGGTGGTGACATCCCCACCGCGATCTGGACCGACTACATGCAGACCATCATGAAGAACGCGTCCGACGTGCCCTTCCCCGCCGCCACCAAGATCGGCAAGGTCCAGAACGAGTCCGGTGCCCCGTCCCCGACCCCGTCGGTGACGATCACTCCGTCGGCGAGCCCGACCGTGACTGCGTCCGACACACCGACCGCGTCGAGCTCGCCCACCCCGACGGTCACGTCGACCTGCAGCAAGTGGGACGTGACCTGCGGCGGTGGAAGCACGGGATCGGCGTCGCCGACCGGTACCGCGAGCTCCAGCAGCAGCAGTAACGGGAACGGCAACGGCGGACTCTTCAACAGTGGCGGCACCGGCGGTTAGCGCCGCACCGGGCCCCCACCGTGGCCGTGGAGAGCACCCGCTCTCCACGGCCACGGCCGTTCCGGGCGGATCGGGAAGAGAAGGAGAGCGGAGTGGAGGCCGCGACAGCCCTCACTCAGCTGCGTAGGGCAGGATGTCGCCATGACGAGTGTGCGCGAAGAGACCGTGCCGCCGACGGCGGAGGATCCGGTGGCCCGGGCCGGGAGTGAGGTCATCGGGGGTCCGCTGGGGCGATGGGCGGCCATCGGGAGGCACTCGTGGTGGAATCCGCTGCGGGTGATCGTGATCGTGGCGATCGGGATGTTTGCGCTGGGGATGGTGCAGAAGATCCCCTGTTACGACAGCGGCTGGTTCTACGGCGCGAACGCGCAGTACGCCCATGCCTGCTACTCCGACATCCCGCACCTGTACTACGGGCGCGGCTTCGCCGACGACCTGGTCCCGTACTTCAACCACATCCCCGACGCCGTCTCCGGGGGCATGGGATACCTGGAGTACCCGGTCCTGACCGGCCTCTTCATGGAGGTCGCGTCCTGGCTGACCCCGCACAGCGGCACCATCCAGAACCGCGAGCAGATCTACTGGATGGTCAACGCGGGCATGCTGCTCGTCTGCACCGTCGTGATCGCCGTGTGCGTCGCCCGCACCAACCGCCGGCGCCCCTGGGACGCGCTGCTGGTCGCCTTCGCGCCCGCTTTCGCGCTGACCGCCACCATCAACTGGGACCTCTTCGCGGTCGCCCTGACGGCGGCGGGAATGATGTTCTGGTCCCGCAGCCGCCCGCTCGCCGCGGGCATCCTCATCGGCCTGGCCACCGCAGCCAAGCTCTATCCGGTGCTGCTGCTGGGGCCGCTGTTGCTGCTGTGCCTGCGCGCCGGGCGGATGCGGGCCTGGGGGGCGGCATTCGGCGGCGCGGTGGGGGCGTGGCTGGTGGTCAATTTGCCGGTGATGGTGTTCGCGACCAAGGGCTGGGAGAAGTTCTACACCTTCAGCCAGGAGCGGGGCGTCGACTACGGCTCGGTCTGGCTGATCATCTCGCAGCAGACCGGCAAGACGATCAGCGGCGCCAATTCGTACGCGACCGCCCTGATGCTGCTGCTGTGCGCCGGCATCGCCGCGCTCTCGCTGTACGCCCCGCGCCGGCCGCGTTTCGCGCAGCTCGCCTTCCTCGTCATCGCGGCCTTCATCCTCACCAACAAGGTGTACTCGCCGCAGTACGTCCTCTGGCTCGTCCCGCTGGCCGCCCTGGCGCGGCCGCGCTGGCGTGACTTCCTGATCTGGCAGGCGGCCGAGGTCGCGTACTTCCTCGGCATCTGGATGTACCTCGCCTATACGAGCGGCGGCAACAACAAGGGCCTGCCCCAGGACGGCTATCACGTGGCGATCGCGGTGCATCTGCTGGGCACGCTGTACCTGTGCGCAGTCGTCGTGCGCGACGTGCTCTTCCCGGAGCAGGATCCGGTGCGCGGCGACGGCGCCGACGACCCCTCGGGGGGCGTGCTGGACGGGGCGGAGGACGTGTTCGTACTGGGCAGGCGGCGTGAGGGGCGGCATGCGGCGACGCACTACGTGAGCGGGCCCGGGGCGCCCTGAGCTCAGCCGGGAGAAAGCAGAGGAGGGGGCGGCCGCAGTCCGACGTTGCGGCCGCCCCCTCCGGGCTGTGACAGGTCAGGCGTTCAGCGGTCGACGGAGCGGTCGAAGGTCGTCGTGGTGTGCCGGAGGTGGGCCACCAGCTCGTCGCCGACGGCCGGCGGGGCGACGTCGTTCGGCAGGAAGAGGATCGACACCTGCATGTGCGGCGGCTCGGCGAACCAGCGCTGTTTGCCCGCCCACACGAAGGGCGACAGATTGCGGTTGACGGTGGCCAGCCCGGCCCGGGCGACGCCCTTGGCGCGCGGCATCAGGCCGTGCATGGCCTTGGGGGCCTCCAGGCCGACCCCGTGGGACGTGCCGCCGGCGACGACGACCAGGTGGCCGTCGTCGGCGGCCTTCTGCTGCCGGTAGCCGTAGCGCTCGCCCTTCGCGATGCGGGTGACGTCGAGGACGGCGCCGCGGTACTCCGTGGCGTCGTGGTCGCCGAGCCACAGGCGGGTGCCGATGCGGGCCCGGAAGCGGGTCTGGGGGAACTGCTGCTGGAGCTGGGCGAGCTCGGTGGCCTTGACGTGGCTGACGTACATCCGGCCCAGGGGCAGCCGGGCCGCCCGCAGCCGCTCCATCCAGGCGAAGACCTCCTCCACCGCGTCGGACCCGTCGGTGCGGTCCAGCGGGAGGTGGATGGCGAAGCCCTCGAGCCGTACGTCGTCTATAGCGGAGTGCAGCTTGACGAGGTCGTCCTCGCTAACGCCGTGCCGCTTCATGCTGCTCATGACCTCGATGACGACCCGGGCGCCCACCAGCCCCCGTACGCCCTCGACCGAGGAGACGGACCGTATGGCGCGGTCCGGCAGCGGGACGGGCTCCTCGCCGAGGCGGTAGGGGGTCAGGACGAGCAGGTCGCCGCTGAAGTAGTCCTTGGTCTTCGCGGCTTCGTACGTGGTCCCGACCGCGAGCGTGTCGGCGCCGAGGCGGGTGGCCTCGTCGGCGAGGCGCTCGTGGCCGAAGCCGTAGCCGTTGCCCTTGCAGACGGGGACGAGGCCCGGGAACTGCTCAGCCACGGACTGCTGGTGTGCACGCCAGCGTGCGGAGTCGACGTACAGGGTGAGCGCCATGGCGAAGGCAGCGACCTTTCTCAGCGGCGGGACATGTAGATGTCAAGGGCCTTGTGGAGCAGCTTGTTCAGCGGGAAGTCCCACTCGCCCAAGTATTCGGCAGCCTGGCCGCCCGTGCCCACCTTGAACTGGATAAGGCCGAAGAGATGGTCGGTCTCGTCCAGGGAGTCGGAGATGCCGCGCAGGTCGTAGACGCTCGCGCCGAGCGCGTAGGCGTCCCGGAGCATCCGCCACTGCATGGCGTTGCTGGGCCGCACTTCGCGCTTGTGGTTGGCCGAGGCGCCGTACGAGTACCAGACGTGCCCGCCGACGATCAGCATCGTCGCGGCGGCGACCGCCTCGCCCTCGTGCTTGGCGAGGTAGAGCCGCATGCGGTTGGGGTCCTCGGAGTTCAGCGACTTCCACATGCGCTGGAAGTACGAGAGGGGGCGCGGCCGGAAGTGGTCGCGGACGGCAGTGACCTCGTACAGGTCCTGCCACAGCGGCAGGTCGTCGTAGCCGCCCTGCACGACCTCGACGCCGAGCTTCTCGGCCTTCTTGATGTTGCGCCGCCAGAGCTGGTTGAAGCCCTTCTGGACGTCCTCCAGGGAGCGGTTCTCCAGGGGCACCTGGAAGACGTAGCGGGGCTGTACGTCGCCGAAGCCGGCGCCGCCGTCCTCGCCCTGCTGCCAGCCCATGCGGCGCAGCCGGTCGGCGACCTCGAAGGCGCGGGGCTCGATGACGGTGGCCTCGACGTCGCGCAGGCGCTTGACGTCCGGGTCGGCGATGCCGGCCTTGATGGCGGTGGCGTCCCAGCGGCGGATGACGACCGGCGGGCCCATCTTCACGGTGAAGGCGCCCTGCTGCTTGAGGTGGGCGAGCATCGGCCGCAGCCACTCGTCGAGGTTGGGCGCGTACCAGTTGATGACCGGGCCCTCGGGCAGATAAGCCAGGTAGCGCTTGACCTTGGGGAGCTGCCGGTAGAGCACCAGACCCGCGCCGACGAGCTCACCGGTCCTGTCGTCGAACCAGCCGAGGTTCTCGGACCGCCACTCGTTCTTGACGTCCGCCCATGCCGGAACCTGGCAGTGGCTCGCCGAGGGCAGGCTCTGGATGTACGCCAGGTGCTGTTCCCGACTGATGTTCCTCAGGGTCAAGCTCATGCGGGGCGCTCCCCATCGCTGCGGCTGAACGGCCTTGCTGCCATTTACTGCGCCGAAGCCTACTGCGAACAGGCAACGCCCCCGCCGGGCTACCCCACTACGCCGCCGAAGAGGCCGCCGTGTGCCATGCCCAGGTAGAAGCCGACGCCGGCCAGCCCGAGCCCGATGATCAGTGCGAAGCGCTCCGCCGTGGTCGCCGAGCGGTACTGGCCGTACGCGCCCGTCAGGATCCCCGCCAGCCCGGCCCAGGAGCTGACCAGGTGCAGGCTGTAGAAGAAGGCCGTGACGAACGCGACCAGCCCCAGCGTCACCGTGACCGCGACCAGGGTGTTCTCCAGCGGATGGGGCTGCCCGTCCGTGTTGAGGGTGATCCGGTGGTGGGTGGGCTGCTGGGACTCTTGCCGCACTGCCTGTGCCATGGGGAACCTCCGGTCGTGGAGAGGTGGCGCACAGTGGCGCCGGTCACACCCGATGTGTACAGATTGGGGGCTTTGGGGGGCGGATTTCAACCGGAAGGCGCGTGCGGGTAGTGTGTACCGTCTGCACCGGTGTCTGCGCTGCCCAAACGAGCGGCATGCTCGATTGTCAGTGGCCCGCGATACCGTTGCGACGCGATGAAAAACCCTCCTGCCACGGAAATGCCGTGGCCGCTGAGTCCAAAGGAGGTGGGTTCCACATGCGTCACTACGAGCTGATGCTCATTCTCGACCCCGATCTCGAGGAGCGCGCTGTCTCCCCGCTGATCGAGAACTTCCTCGGCGTCGTCCGCAATGGCGGCGGCAAGGTCGAGAAGGTCGACACCTGGGGCCGTCGTCGTCTCTCGTACGAGATCAAGAAGAAGCCCGAGGGCATTTACTCGGTCATCGACCTCAACGCCACTCCCGAGGTTGTCAAGGAGCTCGACCGTCAGCTCAACCTGAACGAGTCGGTCCTCCGGACCAAGGTCCTCCGCCCCGACACCCACTGAGCCTGACGGCTCAAGGCACATCGGGAAACCGAGAAGCCAAGAAACGCCGAGAGGTCACCCACCATGGCAGGCGAGACCGTCATCACGGTCGTCGGCAATCTCGTCGACGATCCCGAGCTGCGCTTCACCCCGTCGGGTGCGGCGGTCGCGAAGTTCCGTGTCGCGTCCACACCCCGCACCTTCGACCGGCAGACCAACGAGTGGAAGGACGGCGAGAGCCTGTTCCTCACCTGCTCGGTCTGGCGGCAGGCGGCGGAGAACGTGGCCGAGTCGCTCCAGCGCGGCATGCGCGTCATCGTGCAGGGCCGGCTGAAGCAGCGGTCCTACGAAACCACGCAGGGCGAGAAGCGGACGGTCTACGAGCTGGACGTCGACGAGGTCGGCGCCAGCCTGCGTAGTGCCACCGCCAAGGTCACCAAGACCGCCGGTGGCGGCGCTTCGCGCGGCGGCCAGGGCGGCGGCGGTTACAGCGGCGGCGGTGGCGGCCAGGGCGGCAGCTGGGGCGGAGGCTCCGGCGGCGGCCAGGGCGGCGCTCCGGCCGACGACCCGTGGGCGACCAGCGCTCCGGCCGGTGGCGGCCAGGGCAGCGGTGGCGGCGGTGGCTGGGGCGGCGGCTCCGGCTCCGGCAACTCCGGCGGCGGCTACTCGGACGAACCGCCCTTCTAGGGGCGGATCCGTACCAAAACTTCTTGATCATACTGGAGAGAGACCATGGCGAAGCCGCCTGCTCGCAAGCCTAAGAAGAAGGTTTGCGTGTTCTGCAAGGACAAGATCACGTACGTCGACTACAAGGACACGAACCTGCTGCGGAAGTTCATTTCCGACCGCGGCAAGATCCGTGCCCGCCGGGTCACCGGCAACTGCACCCAGCACCAGCGTGATGTCGCCACGGCCGTGAAGAACAGCCGTGAGATGGCGCTGCTGCCCTACACCTCGACCGCTCGCTAAGGGAGGGTGAATCAAGCATGTCGAAGATCATCCTCACCAACGAGGTCAGCGGCCTCGGTGCCGCCGGCGACATCGTCGATGTCAAGCCGGGCTACGCCCGCAACTACCTGATCCCGCGCGGTTTCGCGATCGCGTGGACCAAGGGTGGCGAGAAGGACGTCGAGCAGATCCGCCGTGCGCGCCGGATCCGCGACATCCACACCATCGAGCAGGCCACCAGCGTCAAGGGCCAGCTCGAGGGCGTCAAGGTCAAGCTGGCCACCCGCGCGGGTGACGCCGGCCGCCTGTTCGGCTCGGTGACCCCGGCCGACATCGCCGCTGCCATCAAGGCCGCCGGCGGTCCGGACGTGGACAAGCGCCGCATCGAGATCGGCTCGCCGATCAAGACGCTGGGCTCGCACCGCATCTCGGTCCGTCTGCACCCCGAGGTCGCGGCCTCGGTCGACGTCGAGGTTGTCGCAGCCTGACGTAAGGCGTGACGAAGGGCCCGGAACCGCTGTCGGTTCCGGGCCCTTCGCGTTGCTCAGGCGCGTACGGCGCCCGTCACCAGCCACTTTCCGGAGCGGGCGCGCAGCCCCAGGGTGGCCGTACGGGTCAGCATCATCAGCATCAGCGCCCACCACAGGGCCGACAGGCCGCCGCCCAGCGCGGGCACCGCGAAGGCGGCCGGGGTGAACACGGCGAGCGTGACCAGCATCGACCAGGCGAGGTACGGGCCGTCGCCGGCGCCCATCAGCACGCCGTCGAGGACGCAGACCACCCCCATGACGGGCTGGGACAGCGCGACGATCAGCAGCACCGGCATCAGTACGTCCCGCACCGCCGGGTCCGAAGTGAACAGCGGCACGATCAGCGGCCGGGACACGACCACCAGCAGGCCGAGTACGACGCCGGAGGCGATACCCCACTGCACCATGCGCCGGCAGGCCGCCGCGGCGCCGGCCGGGTCGTCGGCGCCGAGGTAGCGGCCGATGATGGCCTGCCCGGCGATGGCGATGGCGTCGAGGGCGAAGGCCATCAGCGTCCACAGGGTGAAGGCGACCTGGTGGCCGGCGATGGAGACATCGCCGATCCGGGCCGCGACGGCGGTCGCGATCACCAGGATCGCCCGCAGGCAGAGCGTACGCACCAGCAGCGGCCCCCCGGCCCTTGCGCAGGCCCGGATCCCGGCGGCGTCGGGCCGCAGCGACTCCCACCATCCCGGTCGCGCTCCGCCTCGACTCCGCTGCGTCTCGGCTGCGCCGCTCAGGTGCCGGCGGGCTCCCCTGACCACCACCGTGAGGTAGACCGCCGCCATGGCGTTCTGGGCGATGACCGTGCCCCACGCGGAGCCGGCGATGCCGAGCCCGGCACCGTAGACGAGGGTGACGTTGAGCCCGGCGTTCGCGGCGAAGCCGGCGACGGCGACGTAGAGCGGCGTACGGGTGTCCTGGAGTCCGCGGAGGACGCCGGTGGCGGCGAAGATGACGAGCATCGCCGGGATGCCGAGGGAGCTGATCCGCAGATACGTCACCCCGTAAGGCGCCGCGGTCGCGGAGGCGCCGGACAGGTCGATGAGGGCCGGGGCGGCGGGTATGGCCACGGCGACGACGACGGCGCTGATGATCAGGGCGAGCCAGATGCCGTCCATGCCCTGGCGGATCGCGGTGGGCAGGTCGCCGGCGCCGACCCGGCGGGCGACGGCGGCGGTCGTGGCGTAGGCGAGGAAGACGAAGACCCCGACGGCGGTCGCGATGAGGGTCGCGGCGACACCGAGCCCGGCGAGCTGCGGGGTACCGAGGTGGCCCACGATGGCGCTGTCGGCGAGGAGGAACAACGGCTCGGCGACGAGCGCTCCGAAGGCAGGGAGGGCCAGGGCGATGATCTCCCGGTCGTGGCGGCGGGGCGCCCGGTCGGGGGCGGCGCGGAGATCATCGGGTGCCTGTGTCATTCGCTCAGGGTAATCATCCACATGTAATGACCGCAAGTAGCGCCTGTCTATTACCGGCGACTGCGTAGCGTGATCTCCTCCGTGCCGTTTGTCAGGATCTTGAGCCGACCGGGGAAGTTTTTCTTGTCCACAGTGGGTGGATGAGGAACTCGCAGGTCAGATGGCTGATCATCGGGTGATTGTGTGCTTGTCCACGTGGCTGTCCCCCGCCCTGTACACAGGTTGGAGGGGCTTCTCCACAGGCATGGCCTCTTTCATCCCCAGGCTTCCCCAACCCCTGTGGATAACCATCTTGGCTGACGGCGCCATACACCCCTACCGTGGACCGTCACCCGACGCGCCGCTGCCCTCCCCACAGGGCTCGACTGTCAGCGCTGTGGCGTAAGAAAGCGTAAGCAACAACAAGCACACAGCGGTCCGCCGCTCGGGAGGAGGTGACGGGGGTGAGCCAGCCCGAACCCGCGGACGACCACTGGGGAGAGGAACCCCCCTTCCCCCCGGACAACGGCCCCGGCGACCGCCTCCCCGTCTCCCGCTTCCGTAAGAAGGACGACTCCCGCGACGGCGACAAACGCCGTGACGACGCCTTCGCCGGCGGCTTCGAGCGCGTACCCCCGCAGGACCTGGACGCCGAGCAGTCCGTCCTCGGCGGCATGCTGCTCTCCAAGGACGCCATCGCCGACGTCGTCGAGGTCCTCAAGGGCGCCGACTTCTACCGGCCCGCCCACGAGACCATCTACGCCGCCGTCCTCGACCTCTACGCCCGAGGCGAGCCCGCCGACCCCATCACCGTCGCCGCCGAGCTCACCAAGCGCGGTGAGCTCACCAAGGTCGGCGGCCCCCCTTACCTCCACACCCTCGTCAACGCGGTCCCCACCGCCGCCAACGCCGAGTACTACGCCGAGATCGTCCACGAACGGGCGGTGCTGCGGCGGTTGGTCGAGGCCGGCACCCGCATCACCCAGATGGGTTACGCCGCCGACGGCGACGTCGACGAGATCGTCAACTCCGCCCAGGCCGAGATCTACGCCGTCACCGAACAGCGCACCTCCGAGGACTACCTCCCGCTCGGCGACATCATGGAAGGCGCCCTCGACGAGATCGAGGCCATCGGCTCCCGCAGCGGCCAGATGTCCGGCGTCCCGACGGGATTCACCGACCTGGACTCCCTCACCAACGGTCTCCACCCCGGCCAGATGATCGTCATCGCGGCCCGGCCCGCGATGGGAAAGGCGCTGGCTCTGGACACTGTGCTCCCCACTCCTGCCGGGTGGACCACCATGGGCGAGGTCAACGTCGGAGACTTGCTGCTCGCTGCCGACGGGACACCGACCCGGGTGGTCGCCGCCACCGACGTCATGGTCGGGCGTCCCTGTTACGAAGTCACTTTCGACGACGGGACGGCAGTCGTCGCTGACGCGGATCATCAGTGGCTCACCGACACCAGGGCCTCACGGCGGTCGGCTCGGGAAAACAGTCCGGATCGCCAGAGAACTCACGCTGCGGTCAGGACGACCAAAGAGATCGCTGCCACGCTGCGTTGTACGAGCCTGGCTGACCAGCGGCTGAACCATAGCGTGAAGAACGCGGCCCCTCTTGATCTCCTAGATCAGAAGCTGCCTGTTCCGCCGTACACGCTTGGTGCATGGCTCGGCGATGGCCACAGTGAAGCCGCACGGGGCAGTCTCCGGACGGCGCTTCGTGACTTGGGCGTCCTGGGCGACAAGCACATTCCACAGGAGTACCTGCGCGGTTCCATCGCGCAGCGGAGGGCGTTGCTGGCCGGTCTACTGGACACTGACGGAACGGTCACCAACACCGGTTCGATTCAGTTCACAGTCACCAATCGGGTCCTGGCGGAAGGATTCCGTGAGCTTCTTGTGGGTCTCGGTTACCGCTGCGGCATGACGACCAAGACCGTCAAGGGGCGCACCGAGAAGTCATCCATCGCGTACATCGTCAATTTCACTACGTCCGATGATGTCTTCGGGCTGGAGCGAAAGCGACGAGTGCACGCCGAGCGGCGACGACGTGGCACTCCCAAGCTGTCGCAGCGCTTCATCACCGATGCGCGAGAGATCGAGAGCGTCCCGGTTCGCTGCGTCCAGGTGGACAATCCGGAACACCTGTACCTGGCCACCCGCTCGATGGTGCCGACCCACAACAGCACGCTGGCCCTGGACTTCGCGCGCGCCTGCTCGATCAACAACGGCATGCCCAGCGTCATCTTCTCCCTCGAAATGGGCCGCAACGAGATCGCGATGCGCCTGCTGTCGGCCGAGGCCCGGGTCGCCCTGCACCACATGCGCTCCGGCAGCATGACGGACGACGACTGGACCCGGCTGGCCCGCCGTATGCCGGACGTCTCGGCGGCGCCGCTCTACATCGACGACTCCCCGAACCTGTCGATGATGGAGATCCGCGCCAAGTGCCGCCGTCTGAAGCAGCGGAACGATCTGCGGCTGGTCGTCATCGACTATCTCCAGCTGATGCAGTCCGGCGGGTCCCGGCGTCCGGAAAGCCGGCAGCAGGAGGTCTCGGACATGTCCCGAAACCTCAAGCTGCTGGCGAAGGAGCTGGAGGTCCCGGTGATCGCGCTGTCCCAGCTGAACCGTGGTCCCGAGCAACGTACCGACAAGAAGCCGATGGTCTCCGACCTCCGCGAGTCGGGCTCGATCGAGCAGGACGCCGACATGGTCATCCTGCTGCACCGCGAGGACGCCTACGAGAAGGAGTCCCCGCGCGCGGGCGAGGCCGACCTGATCGTCGCCAAGCACCGTAACGGCCCCACGGCGACGATCACGGTGGCGTTCCAGGGCCACTACTCCCGCTTTGTGGACATGGCGCAGACGTAGAAGGCCCGGTGTAGGTTCTCGGCGAACAGGACGCGCCACTACGGTGGACCGATGGCATCGATCAAGCAGGTCCAAGTCACCTTCGACTGCGCAGAACCTGAGCGCGTCGCTCGTTTCTGGTCCGAGGTGTTGGGGTACGTCGCACCGCCGCCGGAGGGGTTTGCTACTTGGGACGATTTCGATCGCTCGCTGTCGCCTGAGCATCAGGGTCCAGCGTTCGCATCATGCGCTGATCCCTCAGGTGTGGGCCCGCGACTGTTCTTCCAGCGCGTTCCCGAAGGCAAGGTCGTCAAGAATCGGCTGCATCTTGACGTGCGGGTCGGCACCGGGCTCGTGGGTGAAGAGCGCCTGGCCGCACTTGAGGCCGAATGCGCACGACTTGTCGCGCTCGGCGCGGTACGCGTGCGACTACTGCGTGCCGATGGCGACAACGAGTCGTGCCTCGTGATGCAGGACATCGAGGGCAACGAGTTCTGTCTCGACTGAGGGGCCGGGCCGGAGGCTGAGAACCTACACCGGGATCAGTCGTCGAGGATGGTCAGATCGATCCGGCTGAGGCGCGCGGGGTCGGCGAGGATGTCGATCTCGACGATCCTGCCGTTGGTGACGGTGAAGCCCATGACCGCGAACGCCTGCCCGTTCGGGATGGTGATGAACCCGGGGGTTCCGTTGACCAGCACGGGCCGGGCGTACGCGTTGTAGCGGGAGAAGGCGAGCGCCTGCTCGACGACGGTCCGCGCACCGCGCACGATCTTGGACAGGCCCTGGGACATGACACCGCCGTCGGCGCGCAGCACGACGTCCGGGTCGAGAACCGCGAGTAGCGCCTCGAAGTCTCCGCCCCGTGAGGCGGCGAGGAAGGCGTTGACGACCTCTCGCTGACGGGAGAGGTCGGCGTCGGGGACCGGGGCGTTTCCCTGGACGCGACGGCGGGCGCGGCTGGCGAGTTGGCGGGTGGCGGCCGGGGTGCGGTCGACGACGGGGGCGATCTCGTCGAAGGGCACGGCGAACATGTCGTGCAGGACGAACGCGAGCCGCTCGGCGGGGGCCAGCGTCTCGAGCACCACGAGCAGGGCGAGACCCACGGAGTCCGCCAGCAGCGCTTCGTGCTCCGGGTCGATCCGGTCGGCGTGGCTCACGATCGGCTCCGGCACATGTACGTCCCAGGGCTCCTCGCGGCGGGCGCGGCGCGAGCGGAGCGTGTCCAGGCATACCCGTCCGACGACCGTCGTGAGCCATCCGGCGAGGTTCTCCACGTCGCTGGTGTCGGAGCGGCTGAGCCGCAGCCAGGCCTCCTGCACGGCGTCGTCGGCCTCACTGAGGGAGCCGAGCATCCGGTAGGCCACCGCCCGCAGGTGGGTGCGGTTCTCCTCGAAGCGCTCTGCCAGGAATTCGTGTGTGTCCATCGGTCACATTCTTCCGTCGCGTTCCGTCAGAGCCATGACGAGCAGAACCCGGTGGATGTGACAGGAGAACAGTCATGCAAGCACGTATGAAGAACCCGGCCTTGGTCATCCCCGACGCCATGGAGCCCATCCTGGCCATCCTCAAGGCCGCGAAGAAGGGGGGTGTGCCGGACGCGACGCTGGAGCTGGTGCATCTGCGCGCGAGCCAGATCAACGGCTGCGGCTTCTGCGTCGACGGGGGCGCGCGCAGCGCCAGGAAGGCCGGGGAGACCGAGGAGCGGCTGTTCGCGGTGGCGGCCTGGCGGGAGGCGCCCTACTTCACTGACGCCGAGCGTGCCGCGCTGGCGCTCGCCGAGGCGGCCACCCGGCTGGCCGACCGGGCCGATCCGGTGCCGGACGAGATCTGGGACGAGGCGGCCGACCACTACGACGAGCAGCAGCTCGCGGCCCTGCTCCTCTGGATCGGCGTGACCAACCTCTTCAACCGGCTCAACGCCACCACCAAGCAGGTCGCGGGCGCGGTGACCTGGTAGCGGGGGCTCAGTCGCGGCGCGGGGCGGGGGCGCGGGTGCCGGGGGCGTCCGCCGCCCAGCGGTCCGCCCACCGCGACAGCCCGCCCAGCGCTTCCACCGCCTCGCGGCCGAGCGCGGTCAGCCGGTACCCGGCACCGGGTTGCGCGCCGCGCTCGACGAGGCGTGCCGCCTCCAGTTCCACGAGCCGCCGGCTGAGCACGCTCGACGACATGCCGTCGCAGCGCGCCTGCAGCGGGCGGAAACCGGACTCGCCGCCCTCCCGCAGCTCCCACAGGACACGCAGCACCCAGCGCCGTCCGAAGAGGTCGAGGGCCGCCATCAACGGCCGTCCGGTGGTCGATCCGCGTACGGGGCGGCCTGGTTCGGGGATTCCCATGCGGCTAGCGTAGGGCCAAGTGCTTCTGATTCCGAAGCACCAGGAGCGCGAAGAGGCCCAGGAGGCCCCGGATGACCGCAAGGATCCCGCCCCTCGAAGCCCCCTACGACCCGGACGCCGCCGACATCCTGGGCCGTATGATGCCGCCCGGCGCCGAACCGATCGCCCTGTTCCGCATGCTGGCCCGCAACCTGCCGCTCGCCGAAGCGATGCACGACTGGGGTGCGTACGAGCTGGCGCGGCACCCCGGACTGACGCTGCGCGACCGTGAGATCGTCATCGACCGCACCACGGCCCGCTGCGGCTGCGAGTACGAATGGGGGGTCCACGTCGCCCACTTCGCCGCGCGCGCGGCTCTCACGCCCGAACAGATCGGCTCCCTCACCCACGGCACGAGCGCCGACCCCTGCTGGAGCGAGCCGCGCGACCGGCTGCTGCTGGACCTCGTCGACGCCCTCCACGCCGACGCCGACGTGCCCGACGCCCTCTGGGAGCGGCTCATCACCCACTTCGGCCGCGAGCAGCTGCTCGACCTCATCACCCTCTGCGGCTGGTACCACGCCATCGCCTTCCTGGCCCGCGCCACCCGCCTCCCGCCCGAGCCCGGCGCCCCGCGCTTCGGCGACTGCGCCGGCCAGAACTAGCCGAGGGCGACCATGAGGGGCGTGTGGCGGCGGCGGTCGTCGCCGGGGAGGTCGCGATCGCCCAGCACCATGAGGGTGTTGGGGAAGCCGGGCAGCACTCCGTGGGCGGCGGCCCAGTGGTGGAGGCCGTCGGTGTCGGCGGGGCGGTCGGTGCGCAGGTCGAGGCGTACGGCGGTGTCGGGGCCGGCGGTGCGCGCGAGGGCGGCGATCAACTGGCGGGCGGTAGCAGGGGTGTCGGCGATGACGGGGCCGATGACGAGGGTGTCGATGTTCCGCCAGGCGGCGGCGTAGCCGGTGAGCGTGCCGTCGGGTGACTCCGGCTCGGCCAGGACGGTGTGTTCCGCGAAGTGGGGGAGCCGGCGCAGCAGCGGCGCGCGGTCGGCGCCGAAGACGTCGGCGTCGAGGCTGAGGAGGGCGGGCAGGTCGGCCTCGGTGGCCGGGCGGACCGTCCCCGTCCCGGACGGATGGTCGGCGGGGGGTGTGAAGCGGCCGACGTGCGTGATGACGGTGCCGATCGGGCGGAAGCCGAGCTTCTCGTAGAGGGGGCGGCCCCGGTCGGTGGCGTGGAGGGTGACGGTGGCGTCGCCCGCCTGGTCGATGACGTGTGACATGAGGCGGCGGCCGAAGCCTCGGCCTTCGTAACGGGCCGCGACCACGACCATGCTGACGGCGGCGAGGGTGCTGCCGTAGCGGGTGAGGATGGTGGTGCCGGCCAGGCCGTCGCCGTCCGGCGCGTCGATTCCGAAGACCTCGCCATGGGTGAAGAGGAAGCGCCACTTGTGGTCTTCGGGGCCCCAGTCGCGGCTGACGGCGAGCTCGAGGCAGTCGGCCAGGTCGTCGGCGAGGGTCAGTCGGCGGATGGGGGGTTTCGTCATAAAGGCAGAATGCCCTGGTGGGGGTGCGGCGGGCATCCGGATTTCGGGAGGGGTACGGCGTGGCACGGCTGCATATCTTCGACATGGACGGGACGCTGATGCGGGGGTCGTCGGCGAGCATGGAGATCGCCCGGGAGATCGGCCTGGTCGAGGAGTTCCGGGAGCTGGAGGCGGCGCTGGGGCGGGGTGTCATCGACCCGCCGGGCTACGCGGAGCGCGCGTACGAGCTGTGGGCGGTGCTGACCGAGGCGCACCTGGCGGCGGCCTTCGAGCGCTCGCCGTGGCTGGCCGGCATACGGGAGGTGTGGGCGGACATCACGGCGCGCGGGGAGTACTGCGCGGTGGTGTCGCTGTCGCCGGAGTTCTTCGTACGGCGGCTGCGCGACTGGGGTGCGCACGAGGCGCGGGCCTCCCGCTTCCCGGAGGTGCCGTTCCCGTCGGGGGCGGTACTGGACCGGGCGGGGATCATGCTGCCGGAGACCAAGGTGACGGTCGCCGACGAGCTCTGCGCGCGGTACGGGGTCGGGCGGGCGGACTGCGTGGCGTACGGGGACTCGCTGTCGGACACGGCGCTGTTCGCGGCGGTGCCGGTGTCGGTTGCGGTCAACGGCGACCACTATGTGCGTGATTTGGCCACATTTGCCTACAACGGCGACGATCTCCGGGAAGCATACGAAATGACGCGTGGCATGGATCACGAGAATCCGTGAGCCCTTGTGGAGTCGGCGGCTCCGGGTAGGGTCGACTGCGTTCTGCGCGGAGAGAAGCCGCGAGCGCGACAGCCTAGCGCCGCTGGTATCCCCCTTTCCCGTACTTCCGGCACTTTGTCCGGTGCGGCTGAATCTCCGTGGCAGGCTTACCCGGCAGGACTTGCGGCCGACGTACGGAAACGAAGCTGACCATGGACGCTGTGACCACCAACTCGGCCGAACCTGACGGCTCGGGCTGGTTCACGCCCCGTAGGCCCGTCCGCCCCGAGCAGCCGGGCGCGGCGCCGCCTGCCCGGGCGCCGGGGCAGGCCCCCGGGCAAGTCCCCGGGCAGACCCGAATACCGATACGCCCGGTCGGCAGCAGCACGTCCCGTATGCCGCCTCCGCCCCGGCCCGCGCCTCCCGAGAAGCCGGAGCGGGTGCCCGAGCAGCGTCCCGCCACCGCGGAAGCCCCGGGCGCGCCGGAAGCCGCGAGCGCGCCCCAAGCCCCGGGCGCGCCGGAAGCCCCGGAGCCCCCGAAGGCAGCCGGGCAGCCCGAGCCGTCGCCGGACGCGGTGCTGATCCGCCGCACGATGGCCGAGGTCGGCCCGGTCGCCGACAAGACGACGTCGTACTTCTACGCTCTGCTCTTCATCCGGCACCCGGAGCTGCGCGAGCTGTTCCCGGCGGCGATGGACGCTCAGCGGGACCGGCTGCTGAAGGCCCTGCTCACCGCCGCCGAGCACATCGACAACGGCCAGGTGCTGACCGAGTACCTGGCCAACCTGGGCCGGGGGCATCGCAAGTACGGCACCCGGCCCGAGCACTACCCGGCCGTCGGCGAGTGCCTGATCGGCGCGCTCACCCGCTACGCGTCGGCGATCTGGAACCCGGAGGTCGAGGCCGCCTGGGTGCGCGCCTACACCGCGATCTCGCAGATCATGATCGACGCGGCGGCGAAGGACGAGCGGCACTCCCCGCCCTGGTGGCAGGCGGAGATCGTCTCGCACGAGCGCCGCACCTCCGACATAGCGGTGGTGACGGTCCGCGCCGACCGGCCGTATCCCTTTCTCGCGGGCCAGTACACGGCCCTGGAGACCCCCTGGTGGCCGCGTGTGTGGCGGCACTACTCCTTCTCATCCGCCCCCCGTCCCGACGGCCTGCTGTCCTTCCACGTCAAGGCCGTCCCGGCGGGCTGGGTGAGCACCGCGCTGGTGCACCGGGCCCGGCCGGGCGATGTCATCCGGCTCGGTCCTCCGGCCGGTTCCATGATTGTGGACCACAGCACTGACAGCGGGCTGCTGTGCCTGGGCGGCGGCACCGGCATCGCCCCGATCAAGGCGCTGGTCGAGGATGTCGCCGAGCACGGCCGCAAGCGTCCGGTCGAGGTCTACTACGGCGCCCGCACCGACCACGACCTCTACGACCTGGATACGATGCTGCGTCTGCAGGGCAAGCATTCTTCGTGGCTGTCGGTGCGGGCCGTAGTGGACGGCCCGCTGCCGGAGATCGTGGGGCAGTTCGGGCCGTGGCATGAGTACGACGCGTATCTGAGCGGGCCGCCCGGCATGATCCGCAGCGGCGTCGACACCCTGGTACGCAGCGGCATCCCCTCGCGGCGGATCCGGCACGACCGGGTCGAGGAACTGGTGGCGGCAGGCGACTAGCAGCGACCCCGGCGTCAGCCCAGGTCGGGTGAGAGCAGCCCCAGGACGCCCTCGATGTTCGCGTCCAGGTAGTGCCGCAGCGTCAGCGGCACGATCTCGACCGAGGCCAGCCCGACCCGGCTGAAGGGCACGCGTACGACGTCGTACTCGCCGGTGGGCTCCTCCACCTCGGGGCCGTGCCGCCGGTCGGGGTCCATCGACTCCAGGCGGCAGACGAAGAAGTGCTGCACCTTGACGCCGTGCGAGCCGTCCTCCGCGATGTGCTCGATCGTGTCGACGAAGGCCGGGACGACATCGGTGGCCTTGGCGCCCAGCTCCTCGTCCAGCTCGCGGTGGAGGGCGTCGACGATCGTGGCGTCCCCGGGATCGACACCGCCGCCGGGCGTGATCCAGTACGGGGAGAGTCCGGGCTTGGTGCGCTTGATGAGGACCAGGGAATCACCGTCGAGCAGGATGGCGCGGGCGGTGCGTTTGACCACGGGCCGGGTGGCCCCGGTGGCCGGTGCTTCGATGTCCGGGGGCATGCCTGAGATCTGCCGCGGCACGGGTGGCGGCAAACGCCTCCGGGGCGGCAAATCCGGAACGTACGGTTCACCAGGCGCCGGCGGCGCGCAGCAGGTGGTCGTGCGCCCGCGCGATGTTCGGCAACGCCAGTGTCCCGGCCCGCACCGACAGGAAGTACGTGCGCAGCGGCGGCAGCGGCGGGTCCAGCAGGGCGCTGACCTGGCCGCGCGTCATGGCCTCGCTGCACAGATAGCGCGGCAGGACCGCCATGCCGACCCCGGCGATCACGCACTCCAGGACCGCCCGCAGGTCGGGCACGACGACCGCGGGGACGTGCGAGGTCCGGGCGTCGAAGACCGCCGACCAGTAGTGGGTCAGCAGCGGCAGCGACTCGTCGTACGAGATGACCGGTACGTCGTCCAGGGCCGAAGGCCCGTGCGTACGGACCGCAATGGGACCGCCGATCCGCTCCAGCCAGGCCGGCGAGGCGATCAGCACCTGCTCCTCGTCCCACAGCGGGGTGGCGGCGAGCAGCCGGTCGCGCGGCTGCACGGTGCCGATGGCCAGGTCGTGGTGGCCCGCGGCGAGGCCGGCCAGCGCCTCTTCCTCGCGGCTGATGGTGACCCGCAGCTCCAGGCCGTCGCTGGCCAGCGGTGCGAGGGCGGGCAGCGCACGTAACGCGGTGAAGCTGGGCGGGCCCACGAGGTGGAGGGTTCGACTGGCGGACTCGTCGTCCAGTTCGTGCTCGGCGATCTGGAGGAGCGCGTCGAGGTGCGGGGCGACCTTGTGGGCGAGTTCGTCGCCGATGGTCGTCGGTGCCACCCCGCGCGGCAGGCGGTGGAACAGCGGGCGGCCGACCTGGCGTTCAAGAGTGCGTATCTGGCCGGTGACGGCCGGCTGGGACAGGCCGAGCAGCTGGGCGGCCCGGGTGAAGGAACCGGCTCGGTGCACCGTCACGAACGTGCGCAGCAGAGCCAGATCCATCGGGCGCCCCCTTGTTGTGGAGTCCACGAACCGGTGTCATGAGGTCCGCAACGATAAATATATCGATAGGTCTGCATTGATTCTGTGATTGGACACTGACGCAGAGTCAACTAGCCTTGTTCGAGCGGATCTCGGCACATCCGCCATATGGGCAGGGTGGTCCGAGCCACGAGGGGGGAGGCTCGGGCCACCCATTCTGCGTAGGGCGTGCGTAGATATTTCTACGGAGCATCGCCTGACGTTCTACTTTCCCGCCACATCCAGGGCATGCGTCACATCCCGCACAATGTCGGCCGCGTCCTCCACGCCCACCGAGAAGCGGATGAACCCCTCCGGCACCGCGTCGCCGCCCCAACGGGCCCGCCGCTCGGCCGTGCTGGTCACGCTCCCGAAGCTGGTCGCCTCGGTGGTGAGCAGCAGCGCCCCCAGAAAGCGCTCGGCGTACTCCCGGTCGGGCAGTGTGAAGGACACCACGCTCCCGAAGCGGTTCATCTGGGCGGACGCCACCGAGTGCGCCGGGTCCTCCGGCAGTCCCGGGTGGCGCAGACCGGTCACCTCGGAGCGTTCCCGCAGCGCCGCCGCCAGCGCCAGGGCGTTGACCGCCTGCTTGTCGACGCGCAGCGCCAGCGTGGCCAGCGACCGGTGAGCCAGCCAGCTCTCCATCGGCCCGGGGATCGCGCCGACCGTCTTGCGCCACAGCCTTACGGCCGCGGCCAGTTCGGGGTTGCGGGTGGTGACGTAACCGAGCTGCAGGTCGCCGTGGCCCGACAGCGCCTTCGTACCGCTCGCGACGGAGAGGTCCGCCCCCAGTTCGAGCGGCCGCTGTCCGAGCGGCGTGGCCAGCGTGTTGTCCACCGCGACCAGCGCCCCGGCCGCATGGGCGGCGTCGGCGAGACGGCGGATGTCGCACACCTCCAGGCCGGGGTTGGACGGCGTCTCGATCCACAGCAGCTTGGCGCCGTCCAGTACGTCCAGCTGCGCGTCGCCCGGGGTGGGTGCGAGGCGCACGGTCATGCCGTAGGACTCCAGGCGCTTCTGGAGCGAGCGGGTCGCCTGGTAGCAGTCCGACGGCAGCACGACCGTGTCCCCCGCACCGACCAGCGACAGCAGCACGGAGGAGACCGCGGCCATGCCGGAGGAGAAGACCAGGGTCTCCGCCGGCGCGTCCGGCGACTCGAGGGACGACAGGGCCTGCTCCAGCAGCGTCCACGTCGGATTCTCGTCGCGCCCATAGGTGTACGGCCCGGTGGCCTCACCCGGCAGGTGGTAGTGCGCGGCGAAGACGGGGCCCGGCAGGGAGGGCTCGTACGCCTCGGCCGGCGGCCGCCCGGCGTGCACGCTGCGGGTGCTGTCGCCGGGCGTGTCGTCGTACTCGGTCATGGCCGCCTCCATGGGTCGAAACTGCGTGCGTCCCCATCCAACCCGATGAGAGCGGCTCCCGCCGCGAGGCGTGGTCAGTCCTCGTCGGGCAGGACCATGTGCAGGGCCCACGAGACAATGCTGATGATCAGACCGCCGAGGACGGCAGCCCAGAAGCCGCTGACATGGAAGTCCAGGCTGAGCTTGCCGGACAGCCAGGAGGTGAGCAGCAGCATCAGGGCGTTCACGACCAGCGTGATCAGCCCGAGGGTCAGGATGAACAGGGGGAAGGACAGCAACTTCACGATCGGCTTCACAAGCCAGTTCACGACGCCGAAGACCAGCGCGACCAGCACGAGGGTGAGTGCCTTGTGACCGGTGCTGTCACCGGTGAGTGTGATGTTCTGTACCAGCCAGATGGCCACACCCAGGGCCACGGCGTTCGCGAGCGTCTTGACGACGAAGTTCTTCATGGCTGAGATCGTCGCAGAACTGATCGTAGAGGCAAGGGGCTGAAGAGCGTGAAGGTATTCCGGCTGGATGATCTGGAGGCGGAGCGCGCCGCCAACGACGGGGCATACCTCAGCTTTCTGCGCGAACGGCACATGTCCGCAGGGCTGTACGCCCTGAAGTCCGGCGAGCTCGATCCGCAGAAGCCGCACGCGCAGGACGAGATCTACCTGGTGGTGAGCGGCCGGGCGGCGATCACCCTGGGGGAGGAGACGACCTACGTGGCCAACGGCAGCGTCGTCTACGTCCCGGCCGGGGTGCCGCACCGCTTCCACCACATCACCGAGGACCTGAAGGTGCTGGTGGTCTTCTCTCCGCCCGAGGGGGAGCGTCGTTGACTGACGACAACGCCGCGAGCGCTGGTGCCAGGGCACGCGACGCCGCGGAGATCCACAAGACAGACCCTAGGGGGAAGGTCAGGGACGCATAGGGTCTGGGGAGCCTGCACCCTGAGGTCCTGCGGGCCTAGCCTGGAGGCAGATTCGAAACTACGGAGGAAACGGTGAAGGAACTTCTCGGCGGCCTGCCCTGGTGGGTCAAGTGGGTCGCCATCCCGGTGCTCGCGATCGTCGTCTTCGGCGGCCTCGTCGGCAGTCTGCTGGGCCTGCTGTTCGGCCTGCTCTTCAAGGTTGTGATCTTCGCTGCCCTGGTCGGCGGTCTGGTGTTCGTGGTGAAGAAGTTCACCTCGTCCTCCTCCGACTCTCGCGACACCTGGTGAAGCGCCGGACGGGCGACGTTTCGCGTGTTTCACGTGAAACAGGTCCGTCCGGCGCTTGGTCCAGCCAGCGCGCAGCTACTTCTTCGCAGCTACTTCTTCACGGCTACTCCTTTACGGAGACCCGCTCGGGCCGTGAGCCGTTCGTCGACGGGGCGGACGGCACGACGCCGTCCGTGCTCCCCATCGAGGCCAGCAGCTGGCGGGCCAGGCCGAGGCCGGTGCCGCCCATGGTGAGGGCCTTGGCGAACATCTCGGACATCCCGTCGGCACCGTTGAGCAGCACCATGTGGTCGACGTTGCCGAAGGCCTCGGCCCCGGCGCGGACGATCTCGGGCCAGTTCTCGGCGAGCTGCTGGGCGACGACCGCCTCCTGGTTCTCGGCGAGTGCGGCGGCCCGTGCCTTGATCGCCTCGGCCTCGGCGAGACCCTTGGCCTTCGCCGACTCGGCCTCCGCGAGACCGCGCGCCTGGGTCGCCGCGGCCTCCGCCTCACCCGTGGCGCGGGTGGCGGCAGCGGTGGCCTGACCGCTCACCCGGGTCATCTCGGCCTGGGCGGCGGCAGCGACCTTCACGCGGTTCGCCTCCGCGGTGGCCGCCAGTTCGGTCTCCCTGGCCTTCGCCTCGGCCGCCGAGATCCGCGCGTCACGGTCACCCTGGGCCCGGGTGCGGGTCTCGTACGCGGCGGCGTCGGCCGGCTTGCGTACATCCACCTGGAGCTGCTGCTCGCGCCGCTGTGCCTCCAGCTCGGCGACCCGGGTCTCCTGGATCACGACCTCCTGCCGGGCCGCGGCCTCCGCCAGCGGGCCGGCCTGCTGGGCCTTGGCGGCCGCCTTGTCGCGCTCGGCCTGGTAGCCCGCCTGCAGGATCTCGCTGTCGCGGGTCGCCTCCGACATACGGGCGGCGGCCTTCTGCTCGGCCTCGGTGGCCAGCCGGTCGGCCTCGGCCTGCGCGATACGGGCGTCACGGTGGACGGCGGCGGCGTGCGGGGCCGCCAGATTGCGGATGTAACCGGTCGGGTCCTCGATCTCGTGGATCTGCAGCGAGTCGATGATCAGGCCGAGCTTCTCCATCTCCGAGCCGGACGCGGCCCGGGTCTGGGCGGTCAGCTTCTCGCGGTCGCGGATCATCTCCTCGACCGTCAGTCCGCCGACGATGGACCGCAGATGACCGGAGAACACGTTGTGCACCCGGTCCCCCATGAACTTCTGCTGGTCCAGAAAGCGGCGGGCGGCATTCGCGATCGACACGAAGTCGTCGCCCACCTTGAAGATCACCACACCCCGCACCTTCAGCGGGATGCCCTGCTTGGTCACGCAGTCCACCAGCAGCTCGGCCTGGTTCAGGTCGAGCGACAGCTTGCGGACCGCCTGCACGCCCGGAACGACCAGCGTTCCGCGCCCCGTGACGATCCGGAACCCCAGCCCCTCCTCCAGACCGTCCATACGGTGCCTGGAACCGGAGATGACAAGTGCCTCGTTGGGCTCGGCCACCCGCCACATGAGCTTGAACAGCCCGACCAGGATGATGATTGCGGCGAGAACCACTCCCGCCACGGCGCCGATCAGCATCGGCATACGCCCCCTTACGATGGCCCCGAACTGGAGCCGCGTACGGGAGTGTGCGCCTGTGGCGACCGGCCGTGAAGACGCTTACGCATCCTTGTCGCAATCTTGATGCACAGTTGGATCGCCCCAGTTCAGCGCGGGGTGACGACGCGTCATCCGTACGCGGGAGCGACATACACCGTACGGGGCGCCTGGTACTCCACGACCACCACCAGCGTGCCCGGCTCCATCCGCTCCCCCGGCGTCACCGGATAGGCCAGGAAGGCCTCCGCGCCGCCGCGCACCTGCACCATGACCTCGCCCACCAGACCCGGCCCGACCGTCCCCGTCACCCTGCCCTGCAGTCCGATCACGGCATGGCCCCCTCACTTCGCGCGACGCCGACGGCCCCCGCTGCTACGGCCATTGTCGCGGTCCGCCGACACCACGAGGGCGGCCAGCAGCGACGTCAGCGGCACCGAGGCGACCAGGCCGATGCTGCCCACCAGGGTCCGTACGATCTCCTCGGCCACCAGCTCGCTGCCGGCGACCGTCAGTACGCTGCGCTGCGCGATCGAGAAGAGCAGCAGCAGTGGCAGGGCCGCGCCCGCATAGGCCAGGACCAGGGTGTTGACCACCGAGGCGATGTGGTCGCGGCCGATGCGCATCGCCGCCCGGTACAGCTTGCGCCAACTGGCGCCCGGATCGGCGTCCTTGAGCTCCCACACCGCTGAGGTCTGGGTCACCGTCACGTCGTCGAGCACACCCAGCGAGCCGATGATGATGCCGGCCAGCAGCAGACCGCGGATCTCGATGTTCGGGTAGAGGGCGTGGATGGTGCCGGTCTCGTCCGAGGTGTTGCCGGTCAGATGGGTCCAGGAGATGAAGACCGACCCGAGGAAACCGATCAGCATCAGCGAGAAGAGGGTGCCCAGGACCGCCACCGAGGTGCGGGCGCTGAGGCCGTGGCACAGATAGAGCGCGACGAGCATGATCGCGCTGCTGCCGATCACCGCCACCAGCAGCGGATTGTCGCCTTGCAGGATCGCCGGGAGGATGAACAGCGACAGGATCGCGAAGCTGATGACCAGCGCGACCAGCGCCAGCAGGCCGCGCATCCGCCCGATGACGACGACGGCGACCGCGAAGATCCCGGCGAGCAGCCACAACGGGAAGGCCCGGTCGACGTCGGTCACCGAGTACTGCAGGTCCTTCGGCGCGTTGGGCGCGTACGCGAGCAGCACCTTCTGGTTCAGGCTGTACTGCCGGGACTGGGTCGGCTGGACGACCTCGATGAAGGTGCGGCCCTTGTCCTTGCCGGTGGTGACCTCGATGGTCGCCTTCTTGCAGATGTCCGCCGCGGCGGACGGCGAGGCCGACGGCGAGGGCGAGGCGTCGGACGTCGTACTGCCGCCGCCGGCGTTGACGTCCGAGCACTTCACGTCGTCGATCTTGACGACCTGCCCGGACTGCGTCTGCTGGTCGAAGCCGACCCCGGTCCGCTGGTGCGCGGGCACACCGCCGGGCCACAGCACGATCATCCCGACGACCACCGCGGCGGCGAAGGGCACCAGAATCGCTGCGATGACCTTCCGCAGGTGCTTCGAGACCGGATGCACCGGACCGCCGTGACTGTGCCCATGGGCGTGAGCGTGCGAGTGATCGGAGTCGGAGTCCACGGCCCGATCATCGCAACACCCACTGGTGTGCGTCAGGCCGGACCCGCTAGCGTTGTGACACCTTTGCAAACCGCGGGAGCTCGGAGCACCGGGCTGAGAGGGCGCTGACGACCGGCCGGAGGGCCGCAGCTGCGCCGACCGCTGAACCTGTTACCGGGTAATGCCGGCGTAGGGAGTGGGTCTCATGACCATGCAGGATGCACGCACGCCTGAAAGCACCCTCATCGGGTCGCACAAGGGCTACGTCGACGGATCGCGCCCGGACATCCGGGTCCCGGTCCGGCGGGTGCACCTCACCGACGGCCGCGATGTGACGCTGTACGACACATCCGGCCCGTACACCGACCCGAACATCACCACCGACGTCCGCCGCGGCCTGCCGCCGCTGCGGGAGAACTGGATCATCGGCCGCGGCGACACCGAGGAGTACGCAGGCCGTCCCGTCCGTCCCGAGGACGACGGCCTCAAGCACACCTCACCGCGTGGCGGCCTGCGCAACCTCGACGCCGTCTTCCCCGGCCGCCCCCGCCTGCCCAGGCGCGGGCGTACCGGCTCCGGCGGACAGCAGGCGGTGACCCAGCTCGCGTACGCCCGCCGGGGCGAGATCACCCCGGAGATGGAGTACGTCGCGATCCGCGAGAACGTCTCGCCGGAGGTCGTACGCGAGGAGATCGCCGCCGGACGCGCCGTCCTCCCGGCGAACGTCAACCACCCCGAGATCGAGCCGATGATCATCGGCAAGCGGTTCCTGGTGAAGGTCAACGCCAACATCGGCAACTCCGCCGTCACCTCCTCCATCGAGGAGGAGGTCGACAAGATGACCTGGGCCACCCGCTGGGGCGCCGACACCGTCATGGACCTCTCCACCGGCCGCAACATCCACACCACCCGCGAGTGGGTGCTGCGCAACTCCCCCGTCCCCATCGGCACCGTGCCCCTCTACCAGGCCCTGGAGAAGGTCGACGGCAAGGCCGAGGAGCTGACCTGGGACATCTACCGGGACACCGTCATCGAGCAGGCCGAGCAGGGCGTCGACTACATGACCGTCCACGCCGGCGTGCTGCTGCGGTACGTGCCGCTCACGGCCCGGCGCAAGACCGGCATCGTCTCGCGCGGCGGCTCCATCATGGCCGCGTGGTGCCTGGCCCACCACAAGGAGAGCTTCCTCTACGAGAACTTCGAGGAGCTCTGCGACATCCTCGCCGCCTACGACGTCACGTACTCGCTCGGCGACGGACTGCGCCCCGGCTCGATCGCCGACGCCAACGACGAGGCGCAGTTCGCGGAGCTGCGCACGCTCGGCGAGCTGAACACCATCGCCAAGCGGCACAACGTCCAGACGATGATCGAGGGTCCGGGCCATGTCCCGATGCACAAGATCAAGGAGAACATCGACCTCCAGCAGGAGATCTGCGAGGAGGCGCCGTTCTACACCCTCGGCCCGCTGACCACCGACATCGCACCCGCGTACGACCACATCACCTCGGGGATCGGCGCCGCGATGATCGCCTGGTGGGGCACGGCGATGCTCTGTTACGTCACGCCGAAGGAGCACCTGGGCCTGCCGGACCGCGACGACGTGAAGACCGGCGTCATCACGTACAAGATCGCGGCCCACGCGGCGGACCTGGCCAAGGGCCACGAGGGCGCGCAGGCCTGGGACGACGCGCTGTCGGACGCCCGCTTCGAATTCCGGTGGGAGGACCAGTTCAACCTGGCCCTCGACCCGGACACGGCGCGGTCCTTCCATGACGAGACGCTGCCCGCCGAGCCGGCGAAGACTGCGCACTTCTGTTCGATGTGCGGTCCCAAGTTCTGCTCGATGAAAATTAGTAGAAGCATCACAGAGCAGTTCGCCCCTGACCTGGCCGGTCCGGCCAGTGACGAGGAGATCGAAGAGGGGATGCTCGCCAAGTCCAAGGAGTTCGCCGCCTCGGGCAACAGGGTCTACCTGCCGCTAGCGGAATGATCAAGTAGTTCGGTGGGGTCCTGATCGTGGGGACCCCACTGGGCTGCCCTCAGCTGTGCCGGGTCGCTGGGGCAGGGGTCAGCTCGCCGAAGCGTCTACGGCCGTACCCGGATCGCTTTACTCTCGAACTATGAGTGCCAACATCGGCAGGCGACTTCAGGAGATCCGGAAGCGGCGTGGATTGACACAGCGTCAGCTTGCGGCTGAATCCGGCGTCTCCCTTTCCTTGATCAGAAAATTGGAGCAAGGAGAGCGGGCGGACACTCGGCTTGAGACCGTCCGACGCCTGGCCGTGGCTCTGCGCTTGCCGACTACAGGCCTCATGGTTGATCAGGGTGGTGACTCCACTGAGAACGGGGACACGGCGGATCTGTGGGACCCGATTCGGTCTGCCCTCACTGCTCCTGTGAACGGCTACTCCTTGGAGGAAGAACCTACGATTCCGGGGGTTCGAGCAGCCATTGATTCGACGCTTCCGCTCTTCTCCGGCGACCGGTTCGCAGAGCTTCGCGCCATTCTCCCCCCGCTGATTCGTGATGCTGACCTTCTTGCGGAAACTGGCGCTGAAGGGCGGGCCCTGCGCGTACGGCTCATGCAGCTCACTGGGTGGTTGCTGACCCAGACACGGCAATTCGAAGCGGCTGAAACGGCCCTCAGGCGGTCACTGGACGACGCTTCGGACCGTCTTCAAGGGGCTGCGACCATCAATACCCAGTGCTGGCTATTGCTCCGTCAGGGACGTCTCTCCGAGGCCCGAGAGCTTGCCATCCGATGGGCTGACGAAGTGGAGCCGCGAATCTCACGTGCGACTCCGGAAGAGCTGAGTGCCTGGGGGTGGCTGCTGCTTCGCGCTTCGGCTGCGGCTATCCGGGACAACCGACCTGGTGAAGCGGAGGAAGCCTTGCGGTATGCCAACTCGGCAGCCGTGGCAATGGGCCGCGAATTCGCCCCCGGCGACGACTTCCTCAAGGCCTTCGGGCCCGTGACGGTGGCACTGAAGCGCACCGAGAATGCCATGATCATTGATCGGCCGGATTTGGTGCTGAAGCTCGCCGCCCGCATCCCCACGGAGGGGATGCGCCCCACTTCCAACAACCGGAATCGGCACCTTTTGGATGTGGCCGAAGCTCACGCTCGCTCGCGTGACTACGCGAAGACGGTTGAGATCTTGCAGGGCCTTCAGGCTACGGCCCCTCAGTGGCTTCCCAATCAGCGCTACGCGCGCGACATTTTTGGCCGTGTCATCGCCAAGCGACGCATGCTCACGCCTGAGATGCGGAGTCTCGCGGATGCTATAGGCGTGCCTATGTAACACCCTGTGGCACTTCGGATTCTTGTCCCGCCAAAGTGCCATTGATGAGTAACCAGGTCACTCCGTAGCGTCATATTCCATGGTGACGCAAGAGAGATCCACGGATGCTGACGACCTGGAAATCGGCACGCTTGCCGTTGACACGGCACGGGGCGAGGTGGGCGAAGTGCGGGGGCATGTGGGCCCGTACGTGCAGATGCGCCCGCAGGACGGCGGGCTGGAGTGGGACGCACGCCCGGAGAACATTCGGCCGCTGAGTGCTGCTGAGACGCTGAGTGCCAAGGTGGCCCAGGCCAACCGGCGTAGCGGTGGCGGGTACTGATGGGCGCACGGCAGCCGATGATCATCAAAGCGGCCGAGTGGACGCTGAGCGTCGAGACGGGTGAGGGTGCGCCGCAGAACATCTTCGCGGTCTTGTGCATCGCGTGCGGGGTGGAGTCACCTGCGGTGGATGATGATCGGTTGGCGGTCGAGCTGTGGGCGTTACAGCACACGGGTTCCCATCCGACGCATCGTCAGTATCAGCCGAAGATCCTCGGCTTCTGGCGGGTTGATCCAGCGCCGGGTAACCCGTACTACGCCCTGGAGGCGGGCGGGGGCGAAGGTTCATGAGACGGCTGACCGCGTTCCTCGGGCGCTTCGCGGGACCGCTCTTCATCATCACCGTGTCTTCTGCGTGCGGCTTCGTGATCGGGGTGGCCCTGACACTGCCGAACTCCTGAAGCTCCCGCCCCGGTCGGACGCCGACTGACCGCTCTGGGGCGGGCTCCATCGGCCCCGGTTGTTCGCATCTCCCCCGTGCGGATGGCCGGGGCTTCGTGCTGTCTTGGCTCGTCGTGGTGCGGTGCCTGGTGGTGCGGTGTGGGCACGTCGCCGGCCGTAGCTGTTTTGGCCGGTGTCCTGCCTGGATGGGGGCCGGGCAAGTCCAGGGGGCCTTACGCTGCCCCGGCGAATCGGGCGGGCTGCTGCCTGCCCGCGTTTACGACCGATGGGCCCCCTGGGCTTGTCCGGCGAGGGGCCCCGTCCAGGGAGGTGGCTAAAACCGCGTAGGCCGTCGACCCCCGGCCGAAGCGCCCCGGGCCCGCAAGCAATGGAACGGGGTTGCGGAGCAGGTTCACGTCGCTGGGTCGCCTTCGGTGTCGGGCGGTGGCCGCTCGACGGTCGCGGCCGAAGGTCGAGCGACCGGCGAGGGCGGCCGAAGCCGCCCGGCGCGCCGCAGGCGCGCCCTTGAGTAAGTGAAGACAGTTTCCGCCACGACTCCCGGCCCCGGACGCTCACGGCCCCGGGAAGTGCCCGGCATGGGTGAGCGCACGCGCCCGCAGCGGGCTACTGCCACTGCTCCGCAGGCCGGTGCAACCGCGCCCGGTAAAAGACACAACGTGCCTGCTCAGGGCCGTAATTCGATGGCTGGCAGGGATGCCCGAATGGGATCGTAGGGGGACGGGGAAAGCCCCGTTGACCAGCAATTTCACGCCCGTCGAACGACCGACTGACGCTCTGTCAGTCAGAGAAGGGGGAGCACTCGTGTTCCGCATCGACACCGTATCCGCCGCACGCTCACTGACCCGATTGGATGGCCATGCCCAACCCGTTCGACCCTTCCATGCCCGCTCAGCGTTCCGACGCCGCTGCACGCCAGGCCGACCTGGAACGCGCCGCACGCCTGCGGAGACTGTCAGACGAAGACAGGGATGTGATCCGCCTCGCCAATGAGCCCGGCTATGGCCGCTGGCGTGAGCAGATCATCGCCATCGGCGGCTGCGGGCACCCGGTGTACCTGTCCGGCTCGACCATCACCCGGGACGGGGCAACCGGTGAGATCCTCTCCGCCTACTCCACTGCTGGGGAGCCTGGGGAACGCCTCGCCGTGCGCTGCCGCAATCGCCGCGCCTCGGTGTGTGCCCCGTGCTCGCGCCTGCACGCCGGGGACACCTTCCACCTGATCCGCGCTGGCCTGTCCGGCGGCAAGTCCGTGCCGGAAGCTGTACGGGAACGGCCCCGGCTGTTCGTCACGCTGACCGCGCCTTCGTTCGGCCCGGTGCACCGTGCGACCGATGGTAGGCCGTGCCGTCCGCGCCGGGATGATCCCCGGTGTGATCACGGGCTGCCCTCCGGCTGCGGCCTTGCCCACACTGACGGTGACGCGTTGGTCGGTCAGCCGCTGTGCCCGGCCTGCTACGACTACGTGGGCCATGTCCTGTGGCACGCGCATGCCGGGCGGCTGTGGGACCGCTTCACCACCGCCGTACGCCGCCACCTGGCCACCACCGCCCACGTGCCGCGATCCCGGCTCGGGGAACTGCTCACGGTGTCGTTCGCCAAGGTCGCGGAGTACCAACGCCGGGCGGCCGTGCACTTCCATGCCGTGGTGCGCCTGGATGGTCCTGGTGGGCCTGGTGATCCGCCTCCGGTCTGGGCGACGCCGGATGTCCTCCTCGACGCCGTGCACGATGCTGCCGCGTCTGGCTTCGTGACCGTGCCCGACTCGGACGCGTACGGCACGGAACGGGTGGCCTGGGGTGCCCAGCTCGATGCCCGGCCGATCCGGGCCTTCGGCGATGGTGACGGCTTGTCCGATGAGGCGGTTGCGGCCTATGTCGGCAAGTACGTCTCCAAGGGAGCTGCTGACACTGGTGCCGGGCTGGACCACCGCATCAACGGCCCAGCCGACATCCGCGCCGCCGTGGTGAGCAGCCACGTACGGGCCCTGATGGGCGTGTGCTGGCGGCTGGGCGGCCTGCCGGAACTGGAGCCGCTGAGGCTGCGCGCCTGGGCTCACACGCTCGGCTACCGGGGCCACATCCTCACCAAATCCCGCCGCTACTCGACAACGTACGGGGCGCTGCGGGCTGAACGCGCCGATCACCAGCACGCCGGTACCGGCCTGGCCGACAACCCCGACGCGATCACGGAAGCGGCCTGGCGCTACGTCGGCTCCGGCCACACCCCCGGCGCCGCACTCCTCGCCGCCGGAATCGCCGAAGACCTCGCCATCAACCGCGAGGTAGGACGCGAAGAGCGTGAATTCTTTTGACGCGCCTCTCTGATAACAAGGAGGACGGGGTAGCAGAGAGGGAGAGAAGGGAGGAGGAAGCTGCAAGGGACTGGATAGAGCGTCATGTCCGGGAGTCCCCGCCATTCTCGGATGATCAGCTGCGAGGCATAGGGGAAATCTTGGGAGTCAGGCTTCGCCGGAAGTCTTCCAGACGGGCTTGAGTAGATTCACGTCGAATGCCTTGTTCCCCTTGCCTCCCGGGAGCGTGATGACGGCGTGCAATGCCCGCTTTATCAGTTCTCGCTTCTGAGTCAGTGTCTTCGATCCCCACGATTCGGCGATGTTGGTCTCGGCTGCCTCGGCTGCGGCCTTCATCGCCAAATGGTCGGCCTGGTCGCTGCGAAGTTCCTTGATCTGACCTTCCATTGCAGGGAGGTTTCGGAAGAAGGTTTCATCATCGATCTTGCCCTGATGCCACTGGCTTTCGAGTGCCTTACGGCTCGCCACCGCACGCTCAAGGTCGTCCTCCTTGCCCCAGTCAGGGACGTCGCGTGCGGTGGTAGCCGCCTCGGCCTCAAGCTTGGCGATCACCAATTCTTCAATCCACTTGTCAGTCTTGTCGCCGCGCCGGTACGTCTTATTGCACCCTCCGTCGACGTTCTTCTTGCACATGTACGCGTGCTCATACTTCAGCCACTTATTGGCCTTGATGCCGATCATCTTGTTGTTGCAGACGGTGCCGTCCTCAAGGGTGCTGCCGCATCGCAAGATCCCTGTGAGCAAATATTTGTGAACCAAGCCACCGCGCGGATGGCCCGTACCGTGGCCGCGCTCCCGGA
This sequence comes from Streptomyces sp. NPDC059373, assembly GCF_042751495.1. Taxonomy (NCBI): domain Bacteria; kingdom Bacillati; phylum Actinomycetota; class Actinomycetes; order Kitasatosporales; family Streptomycetaceae; genus Streptomyces; species Streptomyces sp. NPDC059373. The sequence continues at coordinate 452,551 of NZ_JBHYXC010000002.1, forward strand.
TCGTCGCTGTGACGGCGAACCATTTCTTGGGGCTGATGATCGCATCCCATTCTCCGGTGACCGGTTGCTCGTCACCATCCCGGATCAACTCGCCTTTGATCTGTCGGTATCCGCACAGGCGCGGATTCACAAGAACCTGCTTCACGGTTTGATATTGGAAAGGGTTACCACGGCTGGTGATGAACCCTGCTTCCTTCCAGCGGGCCGTGATCTCCGCAATGGATGCCCCCGCAATCACATCGTCCACAGCCTGGCTGATCGCCTCGGCTTCGTCCGGGCGCGCAGTGATCTTGTCGTCGTCCCATCCGAAGGGCCGCCATGCCGACACGGACTGACCCCGAATGGCCCGGTTGCGGTGGCTGTTGCGGGAACGGCGCTGCTTCTTCCGGGTCTCCGCCAACGACATCGCGACGCCGACGAGACCCTTGATCTCGAAGCCCTCGGCGTAGAGGTCCTGCATCCCGTTGGAGTCGTGATAGACGCGGTCCTCCTGGTTTGTGAAGGCTCGAAGGTAACGCTCCCAGTCGCCGGGACGGCGGTACAGACGGTCGTCGTTCACGGCCATCACGCCATGGATGGGGTAGCCCTCGGGTGTCTGGCCGGCGGCAAGATCCTTGACCAACTGCTCGAAGTCGTCGCGGATCACCTCCTCTTTACTGGCGCTCTTGTCGTTGTCGGTGTAGCGGTAGACGACCAGCCAGTTGAACTTGCCCGCGTTGGTGGTCATCTCGCGGTGCTGATCTTCGATGCCGTGGGCGTCCTTGGCCCGACCGTCGAACGAGATGCGCGCGTAGCAGACCACGCACTTGAGGGTGGGGTCCGCTGCCAGCATGGCGCGGACTTCCTCGACGGATGGCAAGTCTTCCGGCACTCCCCGGAGCTTCTTGATGATCTCTTCGCGCTGTCCCATGCCGCCCCCTGTGGCTGCGAATGACCTGGTGGGACGACCGTACCTGATGTGTGTCTTCTATGTATGTTCTTCTCGATGAAGATCTCGCAGGACATCCGGCGCCGGCACGGCGGCGACCTGTCGCTGGACCCGGAGGAGGGCATGCGCCAGAAGTCCGAGGAGTTCGCGGCCGCGGGCAACCGGGTGTATCTCCCGATCGCCGACTAGTCCGGGAGGGGCACTAGTTCGGCTTGTTGTCCGGCCCGCCGAAGTCGGGGCTCGTGAAGTCGGGACTGGTGAAGTCCGGGCTGGTGAAGCGCCGTCCGGGCTCCGGGGATTCCTCGGGGCCCGGACTGGTGAAGTCCGGGCGGGAGTAGCCGAGGTGGGGCATGCGCGGGCCGCCCGTATTGCCGTCGTACGAGGAGGGGGCGGGGGCGGGTGCGCGGGGGGTGTCGGCGGCCTTGGCGAGGGCCTCGGCCAGGAAGGGCCGCAGGCCGCGTTCCAGCAGGGCCCGGCGCCAGGCGGCGCGGGCGAGGGCGACCTCGGGCGGGAGCTCGTCGGGGCCGTCGTGGAGGGCGGTGGAGCCGTTGCGCAGGGCGGTGAGCAGTAGGCCGACCATGGCGACGACGATGCCGAAGACCGCGACGCCCGCGAAGAGCCAGCCCACGCTGATCAGCGGCGCGGCGATGGCGGGCACGGGGTTTCCGAGGCGCAGCGCGTAGCCGACGACCAGGACGATGACGGCCGCGGCGCCGGCCAGCATCGGGGTGAGGACGGCGACGACGGCGAACAGCCCGGCCCCGCTTCCGTCCGGATCGGCGACCGGGGCCACGGCGGCCGCGTACCCCATGCCGGAGGAGACGGTGGGCGCGGTGGGCCCCATGGAGCCGACGCGGGCGCGTTGCCGCTCCTCGGTGGCCTCGCGCACCTGCTCGCGCACCTTGCGGTAGTGCTGGTACTCGGGCGCGGCGCAGGCGGCGATCGGCTCGGCCGCGCTGAGTGCCATGGTGCGCAGCTGTTCGGTGTTGAGCGGGTTGCCGCCCTCGTCCAGAGCGGCCTGGGTCTCGGCAGAGTGCAGCACCTCGTCGAGGGCGCGCTCGAAGTCCGCGCGGTCCTCGTTGAGCAGATGCTGAGCGCTGTTCATCTACATCCCCCGATGCTCCGTCTCCGGCCCCTCTCCGGAGCCCCGGCGGAAGTGGAGGAGAGCGTGCCTACGGATAACCCCGATGGTAGAGCGAGGAGGTGACAGCGTGACAGAGAGTTTGCGGAAAATGGCAGGCTAGGGCAGAAGTGGCAATTGCGCGACCAGCAGCTTGCCGTCCATGGTCACCCCGCCGTCCATCGCCACCGCGAGGTCGTCCGCGTACACATGCGGCCCCTCCACCACCGGCACCGCCCGTTCCTCGCCGTCGGCGGTGTGGTCGCCGCCGACCTCTCCGAGCAGGTACGGAATGGGGCTGTGGCCGTGCACGACCCGCTGCCCGCCGTAGGTGGCGAGCAGTTCGCGTGCGGCCTCTGGGCCGTCGTCGCCGCGGAAGGCGAAGCGTTTGGTGAACTTGCGGAACAGCTCCCAGCATTCGTCCGCATCGCCGCGCTGAAGCACGCCGGTCACCGCGTCGTTCATGGCGTCGATGGTGGTGCCGTAGTCCAGGTACGCGGTCGTGTCGGAGTGCAGCAGCAGGTGGCCGTCGGCGACGGTGGCCGCGTCGAGGCGGGACATCCAGGCGATGTGGTGGTCCTGGAGCCGTTCCATGTCGGTGGTCTGGCCGCCGTTGAGCCGCCAGGCGGCCAGGAAGGAGGCGGTGCCGGCCACGGAGTTGACCGGGGTGTCGCCGAAGCGGTGGGCGCCCAGCAGCAGCAGCTCGTGGTTGCCCATGAGGGCCTTGGTGTAGCCGCCGGCGGCGGCGGCCTCGGCGGAGAGCTGCATCACCAGCTCGATGACGCCGATCCCGTCCGGGCCCCGGTCGGTGAAGTCGCCGAGGAACCACAGCCGGGCGGTGCCGGCCGACCAGTGGCCCTCGGCGTCGATCAGCCCGGTCGCGTACAGCGCGTCGCGCAGTTCGTCGATGTACCCGTGCACATCGCCGACGACGTAGAGCGGCCCGGGGCGCGCCTCGGGTGCGGTGATCACCGGAAGATCGCGCTGGGTGGGGGTGTACTCCGGTGGGTACGCCTCGTGCTGCTCGTGCTCCCCGGCCACGGGGGCAGGGGCCAGCCGCGCGTCGGCCCGTGTGGGCTCGTAGCCCGCGGGCGCGGTGCCCACCGGGCTCCAGCCGCCAGCCGTCGCTTGTACGGGTCCCTGACCGGCCCCCTGAGTCATCGACCCCTCCACCTTCGCGCCGCCATCCGCCCATCATAGGAATGACGAAGTCGCAGCGTGACACACCTGGCTAGCGGGATTTCGGCGGGTGCCGACAAATCGCCACGCGGCGGGCGTTACTTCCGCCGGCTTCCCTTTGGTCCGCTTCCGGTTCCCGCCTATTCACCCGCGCCGCGCGGCGGACTGACCGTCGTGCGGGGCTGCCGGCGCTGCGACGAGGTGCGGACGATGAGGTCGGTGGGCATCACCTGCTGGACCGGGCTGCCGCTGCCGCCGCCCTCGATGGCGTCGATGAGCAGCTGGACGACGGCGGTGCCGATCCGGCCGGGCTTGAGCGACAGGGTGGTGATCGGCGGCTCGGTGGTCGCGTACACGCTGCTCTCGCTGCAGCAGACCAGCAGCAGGTCGTCCGGCACCCGCAGCCCGTATCTGCGCGCGGCGGCGAGCAGGTCGGTGCCGTTGGGGTCGAAGAGCCCGTAGACGGCGTCCGGCCGGTCGGGGCGGGCGAGCAGCCGGTCGGCGGCCACCGCGCCCGCGCACGGGTCGTGGGCCGGATAGGCCTCGTAGACCGGCTCCTGCCCGACCCGCGCGCACCATTCGAGGTACGCGGTGGTGGACAGCCGGGTGTACGTGTCCGTGCTGGTCCCGGTGAGCAGGCCGATCCGCCGGGCGCCGGCGGCGGCCAGGTGGTCGAGGATGTCCAGGACGGCGGCCTCGTGGTCGTTGTCGACCCAGGCCTGCACGGGCAGATTCCCCGCCGGGCGGCCGTCGCTGACCACCGGCACGCCCTGGCGGACGAGGTCGGTGACGACGGGGTCGTGGTCGGAGGGGTCGATGACCACGGTGCCGTCGAGCGCGACATTGCTCCAGACGTCGTGCCGCGAGGACGCGGGCAGGATCACCAGGGCATAGCCGCGCGCGAGCGCCGCCGAGGTCGCGGCCCGCGCCATCTCGGCGAAGTACGCGAACTCGGTGAAGGTGAAAGGTTCTTCCCCGTATGTGGTCACGGTCAGGCCGATGAGGCCCGATCTACCGGTGCGCAGTGTGCGGGCCGCAGCCGATGGGCGATAGCCCAGTCGGTCGGCGACCTCGCGCACATGGCGACGGGTGGCATCGGGCAGTCGGCCCTTGCCGTTGAGCGCGTCGGAGACAGTCGTGATCGAGACACCGGCCGCGGCGGCCACATCCCTGATGCCCGCCCGCTCCAGCCGGCGTCCGAACGGCCGGCTCGCCTGGTGGTTCCCTGCTGCTGTCATGGCGAGCCGATAGTAGGGCTCGGGTGGTCCGTTCGCGGGGCGTCGCGGAAGCAGCTTGACAGATACGTTTCTCCATGGCTGAGGCAGCCATCCAGCCTTGCATTCACAGGCGACACACAACATCGGGCGGTGCTTACGGACGTCCGCGCGACGATCTCCTGCTGAATGGTCCAGATTTCACGGAGGTATCAACTCACCTGTACGAGGGACGCGCGCCAGGGGTCGCGCCACCGGCGCACAGCCCTCTACCCAGGCCTCCCCCGGTCGCTTACGCCCTCGTATGGTGTGGTCATGAGCCCACGACTGCGCCCGGAGCTGGACGGCATCCCCATCTACAAGCCGGGGCGGCCCCCGGCCGTGATGGACGGGGTGACCGCATACAAGCTGTCCTCCAACGAGAACCCGTACCCGCCGCTGCCGGGCGTGCTCGAGACCGCTGTCTCCGCCGCGCAGTCCTTGAACCGCTACCCCGACCTGGCCTGCACCGCCCTGCACGCCGAGCTGGCCGACCGCTTCGAGGTGCCGGTCTCGCACATCGCCACCGGCACCGGCTCGGTCGGCGTGGCCCAGCAGCTGGTCCAGTCGACGGCCGGCGCGGGCGACGAGGTGATCTACGCCTGGCGGTCCTTCGAGGCCTACCCGATCATCGCGCAGATCAGCGGCGCCACGTCCGTCCAGGTGCCGCTGGACGCCGACGAGAACCACGACCTGGACGCGATGGCGGCCGCGATCACCGACCGGACCCGGCTGATCTGCGTCTGCAACCCCAACAACCCCACCGGCACCATCGTCCGCCGCGCCGAACTGGAGCGCTTCCTGGACCGGGTGCCCTCGGACGTCCTGGTCGTCCTGGACGAGGCCTACATCGAGTTCGTGGCCGACCCCGACTTCCCCAACGGCGTCGAGCTCTACCGCGACCGCCCGAACATCGCGGTGCTGCGCACCTTCTCCAAGGCGTACGGCCTGGCCGGGCTCCGGGTCGGCTTCGCCATCGCCCACGAGCCGGTCGCCGCCGCGCTGCGCAAGACCGCTGTGCCCTTCGGCGTGAGCCAGCTCGCGCAGGACGCCGCCGTCGCCTCGCTGCGCGCGGAGGACGCGCTGCTGGAGCGGGTGGAGGCGCTGGTGGCCGAGCGGGCCCGGGTCCACGAGGGGCTTGCCGCCCAGGGCTGGACGCTGCCGGAGACGCAGGCCAACTTCGTCTGGCTGCGGCTGGGGGAGCGGACCCTGGACTTCGCGGCCGCGTGCGAGCGGGCCGGCGTCACGGTCCGGCCGTTCCCGGGCGAGGGCGTACGGATCACCATCGGCGAGACCGAGGCCAACGACGTACTGCTGCGCACGGCGGAGGCTTTCCGCAAGGAGCTGTAGGAGTCCGCAAGCAGCCCCCGCGCTTGGCTGTCAAGTACCAAATAGGCTGATCAGCACCATGGCGTTCCCCCGTTTGCCCCCTCCCACCCCCCGGTGCGAGGGGGCAAAACTGTGTCAGTCATAATTTATCTTGTGAATGCGTTCACTTTCACAAGCGACGCTCAGCGGCCCGCCGGGCCAGTAACGAAGGAGGCGTGACGTGCAGCTCGCGCTGGACTCCGTCATCGTCGCGCGATGGCAATTCGGCATCACCACCGTCTACCACTTCCTCTTCATCCCCCTGACGATCTCTCTCGCCGCCCTGACCGCCGGCCTGCAGACGGCCTGGGTACGGACCAGCAAGGAGAAGTACCTCAAGGCGACCAAGTTCTGGGGCAAGCTGTTCCTGATCAACATCGCCATGGGTGTCGTCACCGGCATCGTCCAGGAGTTCCAGTTCGGCATGAACTGGTCCACCTACTCGCGGTTCGTCGGGGACGTCTTCGGTGCGCCGCTCGCCTTCGAGGCGCTGATCGCCTTCTTCTTCGAGTCCACCTTCATCGGGCTGTGGATCTTCGGCTGGGACAAGCTCCCCAGGAAGATCCACCTCGCCTGCATCTGGATGGTCTCCATCGGCACCATCCTGTCCGCGTACTTCATCCTGGCCGCCAACTCCTGGATGCAGCACCCGGTCGGCTACCGCTACAACAAGACCACCGGCCGCGCCGAGCTCACCGACTTCTGGCACGTCCTCACCCAGAACACCACCCTCGTCGTGGTCTTCCACACCCTCACCGCCTCCTTCCTCACCGGCGCCGCCTTCATGCTGGGCATCGCGGCCTACCACCTGGCCCGCAAGAAGCACGTCCAGGTGATGCGGACCTCGCTGCGGCTGGCGCTGGTCACCGCGGTCGTCGCGGGCCTGCTCACGGCCGTCAGCGGTGACCTGCTCGGCAAGGTCATGTTCAAGCAGCAGCCGATGAAGATGGCCGCCGCCGAGGCCCTGTGGGACGGCCAGTCCCCCGCCCCCTTCTCGGTCTTCGCCTACGGCAACGTCGCCGAGGGCCACAACACGGTCGCCATAGACATCCCCGGCCTGCTGTCCTTCCTGGCGGCGGACGACTTCACCTCGTACGTCCCCGGCATCAACGACGTCAACAAGGCCGAGCAGGCCAAGTACGGCCCCGGCGACTACCGGCCCAACATCCCCACCGCCTACTGGGGCTTCCGCTGGATGATCGGCTTCGGCATGACCTCCTTCGCGGTCGGCCTGGCCGGACTGTGGCTCACCCGCCGAAAGCTGTGGCTCGCACCCGAACACCGCACCGGCGACGACGAGCCACCGCATCTGATGCTGACCAAGGGCAGGCGGCTCGGGCCGACCCTCTCGACGTGGTACTGGCGGATCGGCCTGCTCACCATGGGCTTCCCGCTGATCGCCAACTCCTGGGGCTGGATCTTCACCGAGACCGGCCGCCAGCCCTGGGTCGTCTACGGACTGCTCAAGACCTCGGACGCGGTCTCTCCCACCGTCTCCACCGGCGAAGTCCTCACCTCGCTCATCGTCTTCACCGCCCTGTACGGGATTCTCGCCGTGGTCGAGGTCAAGCTCCTCGTCAAGTACGTCAAGGCCGGTCCGCCCGAACTCACCGAGGCCGACCTGAAATCCCCCACCAAGATCGGCGGCGACGATGACGACGCCGACCGCCCCATGGCCTTCTCGTACTAGAAACGGAGACGGACATGCACCTTCACGACGTCTGGTTCGTTCTCATCGCCGTCCTGTGGACCGGCTACTTCTTCCTCGAGGGCTTCGACTTCGGCATCGGCATCCTCACCAAGGCACTCGCCCGCGACCGTGCCGAACGCCGCGTCCTCATCAACACCATCGGCCCGGTCTGGGACGGCAACGAGGTCTGGCTCCTCGCGGCGGGCGGTGCGACCTTCGCCGCCTTCCCCGAGTGGTACGCCACCCTCTTCTCCGGCTTCTACCTGCCGCTGCTGATGATCCTGGTCTGCCTCATCGTGCGGGGAGTCGCCTTCGAGTACCGCGCCAAGCGGCCCGAGGAGGCGTGGCAGCGCAGGTGGGAGACCGCGATCTTCTGGACCTCGCTCGTCCCGGCCGTCCTGTGGGGCGTCGCCTTCGCCAACATCGTGCACGGCGTCAAGATCGACAAGGCGGGGGAGTACGTCGGCGGCTTCTGGGACCTGATCAACGTCTACTCGGTCCTGGGCGGTCTGGTGACCCTGACGCTGTTCACCTTCCACGGCGCGGTCTTCGCCTCCCTCAAAACCCTCGGCGACATCCGCGAGCGCGCCCGCCGCTTCGCGACCGGCGCGGGCATCGCGGCCGCCCTGTGCGCGTCGGCCTTCCTGATCTGGACCCAGCTCGACGGTGGCGACGCCAAGAGCGGGGCGACGGCGGCCGTCGCCGTCCTCGCGTTGCTGGCGGCACTCGGCGCGAATCTGCTGGGCCGGGAAGGCTGGTCCTTCGCCCTCTCCGGGATCACGATCGTCGCCGCCGTCGCGACGCTCTTCCTGACCCTGTTCCCGGACGTCATGCCGTCCTCGCTGAACGACGCCTGGAGCCTGACGGTCACCAACGCGTCCTCGACGCCGTACACGCTCAAGATCATGACGTGGTGCGCGGGCATCGCGACCCCGGTGGTGCTGCTGTACCAGGGCTGGACGTACTGGGTCTTCCGCAAGCGCATCGGCACCCAGCACATCGCCGACTCCGCCGCGCACTGACGGCCGTGCACTGAGAGGTGTGTTTCACGTGAAACCGATCGACCCCCGGCTGCTGCGCCACGCCCGCGCATCCCGCGCCTTCATCGCGGGTTCCGTCCTGCTCGGCCTCGCCGGGGCCGGGCTGGTCATCGCCCAGGCCATGCTCATCGCCGAGGTGGTCGTCGGCGGCTTCCAACACGGCCTCGGCGCCGGCGAGTTGCGCACCCCGCTGGTGCTGCTCGCCGCCGTCGCGGCCGGCCGGGCAGCCGTCGCCTGGCTCACCGAACTGTGCGCCCACCGCGCCAGCGCCGCCGTCAAGTCCCAGTTGCGGGGACGGCTGCTGGCCCGCGCCACGGAGCTGGGCCCCGCCTGGCTCACCACGCAGCGCAGCGGCGAACTCACCACCCTCGCCACGCGCGGCGTCGACGCCCTCGACGACTACTTCGCGCGGTACGTGCCGCAGCTCGGCCTCGCCGTCGTCGTGCCGGTGGCGGTGCTGGGCCGCATCGTCACCGAGGACTGGATCTCCGCCCTGACGATCGCTCTGACGCTGCCGCTCATCCCGGTCTTCATGGTGCTCATCGGCTGGGCCACCCAGGCCCGCATGGACCGCCAGTGGAAGCTGCTGAGCCGGCTGTCCGGCCACTTCCTCGACGTCGTGGCCGGCCTGCCCACCCTCAAGGTCTTCGGCCGCGCCAAGGCCCAGGCCGAGTCCATCCGTGCCATCACCGCCGACTACCGCCGCGCCACCCTGCGTACGCTGCGCATCGCCTTCATCTCCTCCTTCGCCCTCGAGCTGCTCTCCACCCTGTCCGTCGCCCTGGTCGCCGTCGGCATCGGCATGCGGCTCGTCGGCGGCGGCCTCGACCTCTACACGGGGCTGGTCATCCTCGTCCTCGCGCCGGAGGCGTATCTGCCGCTGCGGCAGGTCGGCGTCCACTACCACGCGGCGGCCGAAGGCCTGGCGGCGGCGGAGGAGGTCTTCGCCGTCCTGGAGACCGCGCCGGTCGTACGGGGCACGGCCGCGGCGCCCGACCTGCGTACGGCCACCATCACCGTCGACGGCGTCGCGGTCGCGGGCCGCCTCGGCGAGACGTCCCTGACCGTCGCCGCCGGCGAAACGGTCGCCGTGACCGGCCCCAGCGGCGTCGGCAAGACCACGCTGCTCGGCGCGCTGCTCGGCTTCACCGAACCGACCTCGGGCCGCATCCTCGTGGACGGTACCGACCTCGCCGCGTACGACCCCTCCGGCTGGCACCGCCAGATCGCCTGGGTCCCCCAGCACCCCCACCTCTTCCCCGGCACCATCGCCGACAACGTCCGCCTCGCCCGCCCCGACGCCACCCCGGCCCAGGTCCGTTCCGCCCTCGCCGACGCCGGTGCGGCCGACCTCGACCCCGGCGCTCTGCTGGGCGAGTCCGGCGCCGGTCTCTCCGCGGGCCAGCGGCAGCGGGTCGCCCTGGCCCGGGCGTTCCTCGCCGACCGTCCGCTGCTTCTGCTGGACGAGCCCACGGCGAATCTGGACGGCGACACGGAAGCCGCTGTCGTGGCGGCGGTCGAGCGCCTCGCGGTGGGCCGCACGGTGCTGCTCGTTGTGCACCGGCCGGCGCTGCTGGCGGTGGCGGACCGGGTGGTGCGGTTGGGCTTCGCCGATGCGGGTGGCGTTGTCGGCCGCGGGTCGGTGGCCGGGTTGGGCCAATCCTCCCCCATGGCTTCGCGTGGGGGGACCCCCACCTCGCTTCGCTCGCTTCAGGCGGACGGCCTACCCACAACCCGGTCGGCGAATTCAGCCCGTCCGGCGTTTGCGGACCCGGGGGAGCCGCACCCCGCAGGGGACCGGAGCGTGCTGCGGCGCGTCCGCCGCCACGGCGCCGGGGGCGGCCAGGGCGGCCGCTTCGCGGCGGCGGCCGGGCTGGGGGCGGTCGCGCTGCTCTGTGCGATCGGGCTGATGGCGACGTCCGGGTGGCTGATCTCCCGGGCCTCCCAACACCCGCCGGTGCTCTATCTGATGGTCGCGGTCACGGCGACCCGGGCGTTCGGCATCGGCCGCGCCGCGTTCCGGTACGCCGAGCGCCTCACCGCCCACGACGCCGTGTTCCGGTCGCTGGCCGACCTCCGGGTCGCCGTGTACCGCCGCCTGGAGCGGCTCGCGCCCGCCGGGCTGCGGGAAACCCGCCGGGGCGACCTGCTCTCCCGCCTGGTCGCCGACGTGGACGGGCTGCAGGACTACTTCCTGCGCTGGCTGCTGCCGGCCGCGACCGCCGTGACGGCCGCAGTGGTCACCGTGGGCTTCACCGGCTGGCTGCTTCCCGAGGCGGGCGCCGTCCTCGCCGTGGGCCTGCTCGCCGCGGGAGCCGGGATTCCCGCGCTGTCCGCCGCCGTGGCCCGCCGCGCGGAGCGCCGTATCGCCCCTGCCAGAGGGGAGTTGTCGACGCAGACCCTGTCCCTGCTGACCGGCACCGCCGAGGTGACGGTCGCGGGCGCGATGCCGGCCCGCCTCGGCGCGGCCGGCGACGCGGACCGCACCCTCACCGCGGTCGCCGCGCGCTCCGCCGCCGGAACGGCGCTGGGCGCGGGGCTGTCCGCCCTGGTCACCGGGATGACGGTGGTGGCCTGCGCCGTCGTGGGGTTGCAGGCGACCACGGGCGGCCGCCTGCAGGGCGTGGCGCTGGCGGTGATCGTCCTGACGCCCCTCGCGGCGTTCGAGGCCGTCGCCGGGATGCCGCTCGCCGCTCAGCACCGGCAGCGCAGCCGGCAGGCGGCAGGCCGGGTGTACGAGATCCTCGACGCGCCGGAGCCGGTCAGTGAGCCGGCCCTCCCGGCCCCGGCCCCGGAGAGCCCCTTCCCCGTCGCCGTACGAGGCCTGACGGCCCGCCACCCCGGCCGGCGGGCCCCGGCCATCACCGGCATCGACCTCGACCTCACCCCGGGCCGCCGGATCGCCGTCGTCGGCCCGTCCGGCTCGGGCAAGACCACGCTCGCCCACGTCCTGCTCCGCTTCCTCGACCGTGAGAGCGGCACGTACACCCTGGCCGGCCAGGACGCCGCCGAGCTCGACGGCGACGCCGTACGCCGCCACATCGGCCTGTGCGCCCAGGACGCCCACATCTTCGACAGCACCGTGCGGGAGAACCTGCGCCTGGCCAGGCCCGGCGCCCCCGACGCGGACCTGAGCGAAGCCCTCGCCGCCGCCCGCCTCGACCTGGACCTCGACACGGCCGTCGGCGAGCACGGCGCACGGCTGTCCGGCGGCCAGCGCCAGCGCCTCGCCCTGGCCCGGGCGCTGCTCGCCGGCTTCCCCGTCCTCGTACTGGACGAGCCCGCCGAGCACCTGGACCTGCCCACCGCGACGGCTGTCACCGCCGACCTGCTGGCCGCCACCGAGGGCCGTACGACGCTCCTGATCACCCACCGGCTCAGCGGTCTGGAGGCGGTCGACGAGATCGTCGTCCTCGACCACGGCCGGGTCGTCCAGCGCGGTACGTACGCGGAGCTGGCCGCCGCCGACGGACCGTTCCGCCGGACGCTGGAGGGGGAGCGCGCCGCTGATCTGCTGACCGCCTGATCAGCACCTACGCTCGATCCCATGGCAGAACGCCTCGCCAGGCTCCTGGACGCTGTGGACTCCGTCAGCACCGCCCTGCTCGCCGACGACGCCGGGCAGGCCGGGCAGGCCGGGCAGGCCGGGGCCGGGGGCGCCACGAGCGCCGTGAGCGCCCTGGACGTCGTCGCCACCGAGGCCCGCAAGCTGGCCGGCGCCGACGCCGGGCTGGTGCTGCTGCCGACCGGCGAGGGCGGCCTGGAGGTCGTCGCGGCCTCCGCCGACCGGCCGGAAGGGCTGGTCGGCACCGTCATCGAGCCGGACAGCCCGGTCGTGGAGCACCTGCTCGCCGGGGAGCCGGTCTTCATCGACGACTCGGCGACCGACCCCCGGATGACCACCGCCATCGCGCCGCGCTTCGGCCCGAGCATGATGCTGCCCCTGCGCAGCGGCAGCCGTGTCATGGGCACGCTCGCCCTGCCGCGTCTGCGGGGTGAGCCCGGCTACACCGCCGAGGAGCACCTCTTCGCCACGCAGTTCGCCGCCCAGGCGGCCCTCGCGCTGCTCCTCGCCGACGCCCAGCGCGACCGCGAGCGCCTCGCCGTCTACGAGGAGCGCGACCGCATCGCCCGTGACCTGCACGACCTCGTCATCCAGCGGCTCTTCGCCACCGGCCTGATGCTGCAGGGCGCCCAGCGCCGGGCCGACGACCCCACGATCGACCCCGAGATCAAGGACGGCATCGGCCGGGCCGTCGACGAGCTCGACGCCACCATCCAGGAGGTCCGCACCGCCATCTTCGCGCTCCAGCAGAGCCCCGCCGAGGCCCCCTCCGGGCTGCGCACCCGCGTCCTGCGCGAGGTCAGCACCGTCGCCGTGCCGCTGGGCTTCCAGCCCTCCGTGCGCTTCGTCGGCGCCATCGAGGCCCGGGTCGGCGAGCTGAGCGCCAAGAACCTCGTCGCCGCGCTCCGCGAGGCCCTGTCCAACGCGCTGCGGCACGCCGGGGCGTCCCGCATCGACGTCGTCATCGACGCCACCGCCGTCCTCGCCGACGGCTCGGCCGGCGTCCGCCTGGTCGTCTCCGACGACGGCGTCGGCATCCCCGCCACCGGCCGCCGCAGCGGCCTCAACAACCTTGCCCGCCGCGCCGAACTGCTCGGCGGCACTTCCACCTACGGCCCGCGGCCGGACGGCGCCGGCACGGCGATGGTCTGGGAGGTCCCGCTCTGAGGGCCGCCGACTACCCCAGGATCCGTTCGATGACGGCCGCCACCCCGTCCTCCTCATTGGCCGCCGTACGGTGCGTGGTGGCCGCCAGCACATCGGGGTGCGCGTTGGCGACGGCGTACGACGTGCCCGCCCACGACAGCATCTCCAGATCGTTGGGCATGTCGCCGAACGCCACGACCTCCGCCGCCGTGATGCCCCGCTCCGCACAACACCGGGCCAGCGTCGTGGCCTTGCTCACCCCGGCCCCGCTGATCTCCAGCAGCGCCGAAGGACTCGACCGGGTGATCTCCGCGTACGTCCCCGCCACCGCCCGCGCCGTGTCCAGGAAGACGTCCGGATCGATGGCCGGATGCTTCGCCAGCAGCTTCAGCAACGGCTGATGGCCCCCGGCATCCACCAGCAGCTCCTCCACCGGCGCCACCACCGCCTCCACGTCCGGGTCGTACGGCACATACTCCGGGTCGTACGCGAAGCCCCCCGTCCGCTCGACCGCGAAGGTCGTCCCCGGCACCGCCGCCCGCAGGGCTTGGAGCACCTGCAGCGCGTCCCGCGCGTCCAGCGGATAGGCCGCCAGCAGCCGGTCGCGGTGCAGGTCGTAGACGGCGGCGCCGTTCGCGACGATCGCCATCCCGTGGCGCGCGGTGTGCTCGGCGACCACGCTCATCCAGCGCGCCGGGCGGCCCGTGACGAAGAAGACCTCGATCCCCGCGGCTTCGGCGGCCGCGAGCGCGGCGATCGTACGGGCCGACACCGTCTTGTCGTCGCGCAGCAGCGTCCCGTCGAGGTCGGTGGCTATCAGCCGTGGCGTGGTCGGGGCCGCTGTGCGGGCGCCGGTGGACTGGGGAAGCTTGGTGGCTGAGGTCACGCGCTACATCCTCCTGTATACGGTTTTACGATGCCGAGTGCGACCAGTGCAGCACGGAGCGCAGTCGGTTGTCAGTGCCGGGTGCCACCATCGGGACATGGAGAAAGCAGAGCACGCCGACCGTGAACCGGTGCTGCTGGGCGAAGCTTTGGGCACCGTCCTGGACGGCATCCGTTTCGCCGCGCGCACCTCGATACCCGTCGCCGGCCCGACCGCTGGCCCGTCCTCCGCCTGCGACCACTGCGGCTCGGCCGCCGAGTGGCACCTCACCGTGCGCGGCCGCTGGATCATGATCGAGCCCGGCGCCTGGCCCACCGGGGCCATCCCCGCCGGCCGCCGCTGGCGCATCGCGGGCGACGGCACCGCCGTCAACCTGCGCTCCGCCGAGCCCTCCGACACCTGTCGCATCACCCACTTCGACATCTGCCCGGCCAGTCCCGCGCCGGTCGAGTCGCCGGTCCTGCTCTCCCTCTGGCGTCGCAACGCCCGCCGGGGAAGGGCGGATACGGCGGAAAGAGAGGTCAGCTGAGCTGGGCGGCCGCCTCGGTCGCGATGCGCTCGAAGACACCCATGTCCGCGTCGAAGACCGATCCGGGCACCGGCCAGTGGATCACGATCTCCGTGATCCCGATCTCCGCGTACCGGCCCGCGTAGTCCACAAAGGCGTCCAACGACTCCAACGGCCGCTCCGCCGTCGACCCCTGCAACAGGACGCGGTCCAGCTCACTCGTCTCCCGGTCGATCTCGGCGCAGGCGATCTCCAGCTTGTCCAGTTGCCGCGAGACCACCGCGGGGCAGTCCTCCACCGGAATGTCCCCCGGCCCGCGCGGATCGCCGTACGTCACCCACGCCTGCCCGTACCTCGCCGCAAGCTTCAGCCCGCGCGGCCCCGTCGCCGCCACCGCGAAAGGAATCCTCGGCCGCTGCACACACCCCGGGATGTTCCGCACCTCGTGCGCCGAGTAGAACTCCCCCTCGTACGTCACCACCGGCTCCGTCAGCAACCGGTCCAGCACCGGCACGAACTCCTCGAACCGGTCCGCGCGCTCCCGCGGCGACCACGCCGCCTGCCCCATCGCCGTAGCGTCGAAGCCCGTCCCGCCGGCCCCGATGCCCAGGGTGATCCGGCCGTCGCTCACATCGTCCAGCGTGATCAGATCCTTGGCCAGCGTCACCGGATGCCGGAAGTTCGGCGACGTCACCAGCGTCCCCAGCCGCATCCGCTCGGTCGCCGCCGCGGCCGCCGTGAGCGTGGGCACCGCCCCGAACCAGGGCGCGTCGCGGAAGCTCCGCCAGGACAGGTGATCGTAGGTGTAGGCGGTGTGGAAGCCGAGGTCCTCGGCGTGACGCCACACCTTCTGGCCTTCGGACCAGCGGTGGATGGGGAGGATGACAGTGCTCAGACGCATAGGAACGAGGTTACGGTCAGAATGCTCATGATCACCGACCGGACCTTCCGGGGCGGCCTACGATGACGGGATGCGGGTGCTCGTTGTCGAGGACGACCCCGGGATCGCCGATCTCCTGGTGCGGGGACTGAACCGGGCCGGCTATGAAGCCGGCAGCGTGTCCAGCGGACAGCAGGCACTGAGCGCCGTCCCGGAACCCGACGTCGTCCTGCTGGACCTGGGGTTGCCCGATGTGGACGGTATCGATGTGTGCCGTCGGCTGCGCAGCCGCTCCGGTGTGGCGATCATCGTGGTGACGGCCCGAGGCGAGGAAGGCGACCGGGTCGCCGCGCTCGACGAAGGCGCCGACGACTATCTGGTCAAGCCGTTCGGTCTGGCCGAACTCCTCGCCCGGATCCGGGCGGTGCTGCGACGGGTCCGCCCGGTCGACTCAGCCGGACCGGAGCTGCTGCGTCACGGCCTCCTCGTCGTGGATCCGCGCACCCACAAGGTCACCGTCGGCGAGCGGGAGGTGGCGCTCACCCCGAAGGAGTTCGACATTCTGGAGGCCCTCGCCGTCGACCCCGGCCGGGTGGTCACCCGGCAGGAGATCCTGGAACGAGCCTGGGACGCGCACTGGTACGGCCCGACCAAGGTGCTGGATGTGCACGTCGCCGCGCTGCGCCGCAAGCTCGGCGTGCCGGGGCTGGTCGAGACGGTGTACGGCAGGGGCTTTCGCCTCGGCACGCCGGACACGGCGCCGGACACCGTGCCGGACACGCCCACCGAGCCACCCGCACCACCGGTACCTCGATGACCCGGCGGATCGCCTTGGCCGTCATGGCACTGGTCACCGTGCTCCTGGTGCTGGCCGTCGTTCCGCTGGGGCTGTCGTTGTCCTCGCGCGAGCGCACGTCCTTCCGGGACAACGTCGAGGCGGCGGACCGGGCGATCGCGGCCGCCGCGGAGGAGCACCTGTCCGACCGGCATACGGCCGCCTCGACGCAGCAACTGCTGAACGGCGCGAAGCAGGCGAGGGACTGCGCGGCCGTCTTCGACTCCGACGGCAGCTTGGAGGCGGCCACCAGCTGTCCGGGACAGAAGGCCGCGGAAAAGAAGAAGGCCACCGGGGACTGGGCCGACCTCGCCCGCGGGGTGATCGCCGATCCGGAAACGGTCGCCCGGGAGAGTGACGACCGGCTCGTCGTGGCGGTCCCGATCGGTGACACCGCGCACCCCGTCGGCGCCGCAGTGCTCTCCCGGTCGGCACAACCGATGAACGACCGGATCTCGACGATGTGGTGGCGGCTGGCGCTGATCGGGGCGGGCGGCCTGATCGCCGGCGCGCTGCTGGCGGTGGCGCTCGCCCGCTGGGTCGGCCGCCCGCTGCGGGTCGTGGACGCCGCCGCCCGGGAGCTGGGCGAAGGCCGGCTGGAGGCGCGGGCGGCCGGCGGACGGGGGCCCGACGAGGTACGCAGGCTCTCGGCGACCTTCAACACCATGGCGGCCCGCATGGAGACGCTGATCCACGGTCACCGGGCCGTGGTCGCCGACGTCTCGCACCAGCTGCGTACGCCGCTCACCGCTCTGCGGCTGCGACTGGACGTACTGGCGGCGGACGCCGACGACGACATCGCGTCCGAACTCGCGGCGGCCCAGGAGGAGATCGGCCGCCTGTCCCGGCTGGTCGACGGACTGCTCGCGGTGGCCCGGGCCGAGAACGCCGTGCCGCGGCCGGTTCCGGTGCGGGTCGACGAGGTGGTGGAGGACAGGGTCGCCGCCTGGAAGCCGGTGGCGCAGGACAAGCAGGTCACGCTCACCGGCCGGTGTCCCACCGGGCTGACCGCTCACCTGGGGTCGGGGGATCTGGAGCAGGTGCTCGACAACCTGCTGGCCAACGCCCTGGACGCGGTGGGCGAGGGTGCGCGGGTACGTATCGAGGGTCACGCCCGCCGCGACCGCGTACTGCTGGCGGTGTCGGACAACGGCCCGGGCATGAGCGTGTCGGCGCGTGCGGCGGCCTTCCGGCGGTTCGGCAATCCGGAGGGGTCGGGCACCGGCCTGGGGCTGGCGATCGTGCACCGGCTGGTCACCGCCAACGGTGGCGTGGCGCGGCTGGAGGACGCCCCGGGCGGCGGTCTGACCGTCGTCCTGGAGCTGCCCGCCGGGGAGTCCTGACCACCTCAGGGTCTTCGGTATTTCCGGGTCTTAACCACTTCTGAAGACTCCCTGAACGGGTTCCTGACGGGCCGCGCGGCAGCCTGGGGGAGGAAGCACCGCCCTCGCTGCGAGGAGTTCTCTCCCATGTCCTTTCCCGACCCGCCCCGGTCCCCGCACCACCGCCCCGACCCCTCC
The DNA here is from genome assembly GCF_042751495.1 of Streptomyces sp. NPDC059373. NCBI lineage: Bacteria > Bacillati > Actinomycetota > Actinomycetes > Kitasatosporales > Streptomycetaceae > Streptomyces > Streptomyces sp. NPDC059373. Next base: position 470,469 of record NZ_JBHYXC010000002.1, read on the forward strand.
GTCATGGCCGCCGTACGCCGCCGTGACCAGGGACGGCGGCGAGTGGGCCGCGCCACCCGCTGGGCGGTGGTCGCCGCCGTCGCGGGCACCGCCGCGCTCGGCGCGGGCTACGCGCACGCGATCCCCGGCGCCTCCGGCCAGCCGTCCACCACCAGCGGCAGCAGCACCCCGAGTACCTCGGGCCGTCCGCACTCCCCGGCGCACGCCCCCGGGACGACCTCGCAGGCGCCGCAGACCCAGTCGGGTGCGTCATGACCGCCCTTGCGGACCCGGCCGTACGGCGTGGCGAGCCCGCCCGTACGTCCTTCCGTGCGCTGGGCACCACGGCGGAACTGCTCACCGCCGACCCGGCCCGTGCTGACCTGGCCCTGGAGGTGTTGCGGGCCGAACTCGACGCCGTCGACGCCGCGTGCAGCCGCTTCCGCCCCGACTCCGAGCTCAGCCGTGCCAACGCCGCCGCAGGCACCGGCCGTCCGGTGCCGGTCGGGGCGCTGCTGGCCGAGGCACTGGGGGTCGCGCTGCGCGCCGCCGAACTGACCGAGGGGGCCGTCGACCCCACCGTGGGCCCGGCCATCGCGGCACTCGGCTACGACGTCACCTTCGCCGCGATCGCCCGGAACGGCCCGTCGCCCGTGCTGCGGCCCGCCACCGGATGGCGCGCCGTCGGCTGGGACCCGGCCCTGCGGCTGCTGGCGCTGCCCGCCGGTGCCGCGCTCGACCTGGGCGCCACCGCCAAGGCCCTGGCCGCCGACCGGGCGGCCCGCAAGGCCGCCCGTGCCACCGGCTGCGGGGTCCTGGTCAACCTCGGCGGCGACCTGTCGGTGGCCGGCCGGCCACCGGAGGGCGGGTGGCGGATCGCCATCGCCCACGACCACGCCGCCGTGCCCACCACGGAGGGACCGGTCGTCACGGTGCACGGCGGTGGCCTCGCCACCTCGGGCACCGCCGTCCGTGCCTGGCGGCGCGGCGGCCGGACCCGGCACCACATCATCGACCCGGTCACCGGCGACTCGGCGCTCGCGATCTGGCGCACCGTCACCGTGGCCGCCGCCTCCTGCGTGGACGCCAACACGGCCACCACCGCCGCGGTCGTCCTGGGCGAGCGTGCCCCCGGCTGGCTGCGCGGCACCGGGCTGCCCGCCCGGCTGGTCCGGGCCGACGGCTCCGTACACCGCCTCAACGGATGGCCGCCCGACGACGCGGCGGGGGGAGGTCCCCGATGACCGCCTCGGCGCACGCCCTTGTCGCGCTCGCCTCCTCCGGACCGAGCCCGCTCTGGTACGCCACCCGGGCATCCGGCACCGTCTCCTTGCTGCTGCTCACCGCCACGGTGGCGCTCGGCATCGCGGCCGGCGGCCGGTACGCGCCCCAGCGGATCGCCCGGTTCGAGGTGTCATCGCTCCACCGCAACCTGTCCCTGCTCACCCTCGCCTTCCTCGGCCTGCACATCGCCACCGCCGTGAGCGACAGCTACACCTCCATCGGCTGGTCGGCCGCCTTCGTCCCGCTCGCGTCGTCGTACCGGACGCTGTGGGTGGGCCTGGGGGCCGTCGCCCTGGACCTGCTGCTGGCCCTCGCGCTCACCAGCGCGGTCCGCCACCGCCTGGGGCGCCGCCGGTGGAAGGCGGTGCACTGGCTGGCGTACGGGGCATGGCCGGTGGCCCTCTTCCATGCCGCCGGGACGGGCACGGACACCCGGCTCGGCCCGCAGCTCGTGCTGTACGCGGCCTGCCTGGTGAGCGTGCTCGCCGCCGTCGGATGGCGGATCGCCCGCGCGACCGGCGATGCGGCGCGCCGGGCCGGGGTGTGGGCGCCGCCCGCCTCCGTACCGCTGCCGGTGACGTTCGGCGGGTCCGGGGCGAAAGACGCAGGAGAAGGAAGAGGAAACGAGTGAACCCCGACACGACCGACACCCTGACCCCGCGCTCTGCGCAAGGCGTGTACCCCCCGGCCGGCCCGTACGGGGCCCGTCTGCTGCACGGCTGGTACGAGACCGGCCGGCCCGCGGGACTCGCCGAGCACCTCGGCCTCTACGGCCCCGCGCCGCTGGCGGCGGCCGACGGGGCGCTGGTGAAGGCCGTCGAGCAGGCCGGGCTCACCGGCCGGGGCGGCGGGGGGTTCCCGACCGGCCGTAAGCTCCGCACCGTCGCCGGGAAGCGCGGGCCCGCGGTCGTGATCGCCAACGGCATGGAGAGCGAACCGGCCAGCAGCAAGGACGAGACGCTGCTCTTCCTCGCCCCTCATCTGGTCCTGGACGGGGCCGTACTGGCCGCCGCGTCGGTCGGCGCCACCACGGTCCACCTGTGCCTGGCCCGTACCCGCGACGGGCAGGAGCGGCAGCTCGCCCGGGCGGTGGAGGAGCGTCGCCGCGCCGGTACGGACCCGGTCCCGGTGGAGATCCACACCCTGCCGCACCACTTCGTCTCCAGCGAGGAGACCTCCCTGGTGAACTGGCTGAACGGCGGCGAGGCCCGGCCGCAGGCCACACCGCCCCGGCCCTTCGAGAAGGGCGTCGGCCGACGGCCCACCCTTGTCGACAATGTCGAGACCCTGGCCCATCTCGCGCTCATCGCCCGCTACGGTCCCGCCTGGTTCCGGGAGAGCGGCAGCCCGGAGACCCCCGGCACGACCCTGGTGACCGTCTCCGGCGCGGTCCGCACCCCCGGCGTGTACGAGGTGCCGATGGGCGGTTCCGTCGCCCGGGCCCTGGGCGTGGCGGGCGGTCCCACCGGCCGGCTGCGCGCGGTGCTCGCCGGCGGCTTCTTCGGAAGCTGGCTGCCGGTGCCGCTGAACGGCGTGGCGCTGGGCCGGGGCGCCGGAGTGCTGGCGGCGCTGCCCGAGGACGCCTGCGGCCTCGCGGAGACGGCCGCCGCGCTGGCCTATCTGGCAGGCCAGAGCGCCCGGCAGTGCGGGCCGTGCCGCTTCGGACTGCCGTCCGTGGCCGAGGACTTCGCCGAACTCGCCTGGGGGCGGCCCGGCGCGGCGCTGCTGGAGCGCGTGAACCGCCGGCTCGGTGTGCTTCCCGGCCGTGGCGGCTGCCGTCACCCCGACGGAGCCGCCCGGCTGGCCGCCTCCGCGCTCCGGGTCTTCGGCGACGACGTGCTCCGGCACGTCCGCTACGGGCCGTGCTCCCCCGCGTACGACGCCCTGGTCCTGCCGGTGCCCCCCGCACGGCCCCCGGGAGAGGAGGAATGGCGATGAACGAGAACGACCGGGCACTCGCCGTCGACTTCACCGTTTGCGACGGCCACGGCCTGTGCGCCGAACTCCTCCCCGAGCTGATCGGGTTGGACGAGTGGGGCTATCCGGTGCTCCGGGCCGCCATCGTCCCGGCCGGGCTGCTCCCGGACGCCCGTCGGGCTGTCGCCGCCTGCCCGGTGATGGCCCTGCGGCTGAGCCGGTGAAGCGGCCTGCCCCCGACCGTCCGGTCGGGGGCAGGCCTCACAGCTGTGCGAGGTCGGGCTACTTCTTGAAGCCGTAGTCCATCAGCTTCTTCGCGTCCGACGTGCGGTTGGTCTCCGAGGTGGACGCGAGGACCGTGCCGATGACCGTCTTGCCGTTCCGGGTGGCGGCGAAGACCAGGCAGTACTTGGCCTCCGGGCCCGAGCCGGTCTTGATGCCGATCGTGCCCGTGTAGGTGCCGAGCAGCTTGTTGGTGTTGGTCCACGACATGTAGCGGTAGCCGCCGCTCTTCGTCGTGACCTTCTGCTTCGTCGACTTCGTCTTCACGACGGTACGGAACGTCGAGTACTTCATCGCGCTGCTGGCGAGCTTCGTCAGGTCGCGCGGCGTCGAGTAGTTCGCGCCGCTCCCGATGCCGTCGAACGAGTCGAAGTGCGTGTTCGTCAGGCCGAGGGTCTTGGCGGTGGAGTTCATCTTGCCGATGAACGACGTCACGCGCTTGGCCCGCGTGGTCCCGGTGCCGTACTTGTCGGCCAGCGCGTACGCCGCGTCGCAGCCGGACGGGAGCATCAGCCCGTACAGGAGCTGGCGGACCGTCACCTTGTCGCCGACGATCAGGTGGGCCGAGGAGGCGTTCTTCGCGACGATGTAGTCGCTGTACGCCTTCTGGATCGTGACCTTGGAGTCCAGGTTGAGGTTCTTCTGCGCGAGCACCACCCGCGCCGTCATGATCTTGGTGGTGGAGCCGGTGGAACGACGAGTGTCCGCGGCCTTGGTGAAGAGGGTCTTCCCCGTGCCGTTGTTCATCACGAAGCCGCCCTTGGCGACGATCGTGGGCGTCGCGAGCGTGGCGGCCGACGCCGGAGTGGCGAACGCCGCGGCCGTCAGGACGGCTCCCGCGGTGACGACAACCGCGGTTGCGCGACGTATGCCCTTTATGCCGGTTATCAAGATGAGTGCTCCAAATGCCCCTGTGGTGCGGTCACATGACAATACTGCTCACTCACGAGACTCCTGAGACCGGGTAATGGATGTGCTCTCGGTGAAGGTTTTTTCCGGACCTCCACACCTCTGCGCGGACCACAGCCCGCGCCCTCGTTACTCCGCCCGGGTGGCGTTCATGTGTATATCGGCGCATCCAAGGTGCGGCTTCCACGAATCCGTGCTCGCTTTCCCCATCATCGGAGCAGGTTGATCGCCGTACATGAGGAAGTGAGAGGCCCATGTCCATCGCCAAGGTCACGACGTTCTGGAACGCCTTCATCGCCGTGCTCGTGAAGTGCGTTGCCGCTCTGGGAACCACGGTCACGTCCAGGGCCGCCAACGCGGCCACGCCGCGGCCGGCTGCCACCGAGGCCGCCGAACCCACCCGCCGCAACCTCCTGGCGACCATCCCCTCCCCCCGGTCGTTCGAGCCCCTCCCCGACCGGACGCTGCCTCCCACCATGAAGCAGCGCATCCGCGCCGAACGTCACGGCTCCTCCCCCGCCACCCGCAGCCTCCCCGGCGACCCCGGCGACCCCACCGACTCCCCGGCACCAACCGTCGCCGCCTGACACCCGGAGGCCGACAACTGGCCCTCCAAGGAAGCCCGGACCCCGAGTGGACGGTCGACCCGCGGCGTATGGCCCCTACGGGGAAGTCAGCCCGGAGTACGACACGGAACCAGCCCCCAGGGGTGACGACGGGGTGTGGCGTACGCCACTACCGTCGGGCCTGTGACTGTGATCGCCACTGAAGGCCTGACGAAGCGGTACCCGAGGGTGACCGCGCTGGACCGGCTGACCGTTGACATCAAACCCGGTGTGACCGGGCTTGTCGGGGCCAACGGGGCCGGTAAATCGACGCTGATCAAGATCTTGCTGGGCTTGTCGCCCGCGACGGAGGGCGGGGCGAAGGTCCTCGGGCTGGATGTGGCGACCGAGGGTGCGGCGATTCGCGCCGGGGTCGGGTACATGCCCGAGCACGACTGCCTGCCGCCTGACGTGTCGGCGACGGAGCTCGTCGTGCACATGGCCCGGATGTCCGGGTTGCCGCCGACGGCTGCCCGCGAGCGCACCGCGGACACGCTGCGGCATGTCGGCCTGTACGAGGAGCGGTACCGCCCGATCGGCGGTTACTCGACCGGTATGAAGCAGCGGGTGAAGCTGGCCCAGGCGCTGGTCCACGACCCGAAGCTGGTGCTGCTGGACGAGCCGACGAACGGCCTGGACCCGGTGGGCCGGGACGAGATGCTGGGGCTGATCCGGCGCGTCCACACGGACTTCGGGATCTCGGTGCTGGTGACGTCGCACCTCCTGGGGGAGTTGGAGCGGACCAGCGACCACATCGTCGTCATCGACGGCGGGACACTGCTGCGCGCCGACTCCACGAGCGACTTCACGCAGGCCACCGCCGCCCTCGCCGTCGAGGTGACCGACAGCGAGGAGCAGCTGCTCGAGAAGCTGACCGCCGCGGGCCTGACGGCGCACTCCGACGGCCGGCTGCTGCTGGTGGACATCGTGGGCGAAGAGACGTACGACACCGTGCGCGACGCGGTCGCGGAGCTGGGTGTCGGGCTCGTACGCATGGAGCAGCGGCGGCACCGCATTGCCGAGATCTTCCGGGGAGAGTCGCATGACAGCGCAGCCTGACGTCACCCCTGACGTCATCCATGACATCGGCTACCGCCACTACGACGGCCCGCGCCTGGGCCGGGCGTACGCGCGGCGGTCGCTGTACTCGCAGAGCCTGCGCGGTGCGTACGGCCTGGGCCGGTCGGCGAAGTCGAAGGTCCTGCCGATGATTCTGTTCGCGGTGATGTGCGCCCCGGCGGCGATCATCGTGGCGGTGGCGATCGGCACCAACATGACCAAGCTGCCGGTCGAGTACACCCGGTACGTGATCATCATGCAGGCGGTGATCAGCCTCTTCCTGGCCGCCCAGGCCCCGCAGTCCGTCTCGCTCGACCTGCGCTTCAAGGTCACGCCGCTGTACTTCTCGCGCCCGATCGAGCGGATCGACTACGTCGCCGCGAAGTTCGCGGCGCTGGCCACCGCGCTCTTCGCCCTCACCGCGATCCCCGTCGCCATCCTCTATATCGGGGCGCTGCTCGCGAAGTTCGACTTCGCCGACCAGACGGCCGGCTTCGCCAAGGCACTCCTGGCCGAGCTGCTGCTGTCGCTGCTCTACGCGGGCCTGGGCCTGCTGATCGCGGCGCTGACGCCGCGCCGGGGCTTCGGCGTGGCCGCGATCATCGCCGTCTTCACCCTCTCCTACGGTGCCGTCTCCAGCGTCCAGGCAGTGGCGTCGGTGCAGGGCAACCCGGGGGCGATCGGCTGGCTCGGCCTGTTCTCGCCGGTCACCCTCATCGACGGGGTGCAGACGTGGTGGCTCGGCTCCACCTCCTCGTACGTCGACGCGGCGGGCCCGGACTCGGCACTGGCCGGAGGGGTCTTCCTCGTTGTCCTGCTCGCCGTGATCGGCGGCTCGTTCGGCCTGCTGATGCGCCGCTACCGAAAGGTCGGACTGTCGTGACCACCCTGTCCATCGACCATGTGTCCCGCTGGTTCGGGAACGTCGTGGCCGTCAATGACGTCACGATGACGATCGGCCCCGGCGTGACCGGCCTCCTCGGCCCGAACGGCGCCGGGAAGTCCACGCTCATCAACATGATGGCCGGCTTCCTGTCCCCCTCCACCGGCAGCGTGACGCTCGACGGCGCCACGATCTGGCGGAACGAGCAGGTCTACCGCGAGATCGGGATCGTGCCGGAGCGGGAGGCGATGTACGACTTCCTCACCGCCCGCGAATTCGTGGTCGCCAACGCCGAGTTGCACGGACTGGCGAATCCGGGCGAGGCGGCCCGTAAGGCGCTGGCCACGGTCGAGATGGAGTACGCGCAGGACCGGAAGGTGGCGACGTACAGCAAGGGCATGCGGCAGCGGGTGAAGATGGCCTCGGCCCTGGTCCATGAGCCGTCGGTGCTGCTGCTGGACGAGCCCTTCAACGGGATGGACCCGCGGCAGCGGCTCCAACTCATGGATCTGCTGCGGCAGATGGGCGCGGACGGCCGCACCGTGCTGTTCTCCTCGCACATCCTGGAGGAGGTCGAGCAGCTCGCCAGCCACATCGAGGTGGTGGTCGCCGGGCGGCACGCCGCGTCCGGGGACTTCCGGAAGATCCGGCGGCTGATGACGGACCGCCCGCACCGCTATCTCGTACGGTCGAGCGACGACCGGGCGCTCGCCTCGGCGCTGATCGCGGACGCGTCCACGGCCGGCATCGAGCTGGACTGGCACGAGAAGGCGCTGCGTATCCAGGCGATCGACTTCACCGGCTTCACCGAGCTGCTGCCGCGCGTCGCCCGCGAGCAGGGCATCCGGCTGTACGCGGTCTCGCCGTCCGACGAGTCCCTGGAGAGCGTCTTCTCCTACCTGGTCACGGCGTAAGGAGCCGGAGCGATGTCTACTGTCTACAATCCCACCGTGGCCCGGCTCACCTACAAGGCCCTGCTCGGCCGCCGCCGGGCGCTGATCCTCTTCGCCCTGCCGCTGCTGCTGCTCGTGATCTCGGGCGCCGTACGGGCCTTGACCGGCGCCGACGACTCGACGGCCGCCTCGATCCTCGGGGGCTTCGCGCTGGCGACGATGGTGCCGCTGATCGGCGTCATCGCGGGCACCGGCGCCATAGGGCCGGAGATCGACGACGGGTCGATCGTCTATGTGCTGGCCAAGCCGCTGAAGCGGTCGACGATCATCCTCACCAAGCTCGTGGTCGCGATCGGCGTCTCGGTGGTCTTCTCCGCCGTGCCGACGATCCTCGCGGGCTACATCCTCAACGGCAACAGCCAGAATCTCGCGATCGCCTTCGGCGCCGCGGCGGCCGTGGCCTCGGTCGCGTACAGCGCGGTCTTCCTGCTGCTGGGGGTGGTGACCCGGCAGGCGGTGGTCTTCGGGCTGGTCTACGCCCTCGTCTGGGAGTCCCTGATCGGCAACCTGGTGCCGGGGGCGCGGACGCTGAGCGTGCAGCAGTGGGCGCTGGCGCTGGCACAGAAGGTCGCGGGCGACGGCAGCGCGGTCAGCTCGGACGTCGGGCTGCCGCTGGCGCTGGTGCTGCTGGCGGGCGTCACGGTGGTCGGCGCGTGGTTCGCGGGGCAGAGGCTGCGGACGCTGACGCTGGCGGGCGAGGAGTGAGCGGCTTACGGACGGGTAGGGCTCGGGGCCTGTCCCGCGACAGGCACTGACCCGAAAGAGTGGTCTTCGCCGGGCGGCGAGGCACGGCTCACGGCGTAGCGAAGTTCGGATAGTCACATTTACGGGTATGTCCGAGCCTCCGCTGGTCTTCGCCGCAGGCCTGTTCCTCGTCGCCCTCGGCCTGCTGCTTGCCGTGCTCACCCCATGGCTCAGCAGGCGGACGAGTGCGATCCGACTCCGGATTCCGGCCCGCCGCATGCCTGTCGCCGCCCGCCACCGGGCTACCGCTGCGGCGCGGGTGGTCGCCTGATCATCCAATCCCACCTGACGCACTACTTGAACCCTCAATGGAATAGCGCTACGGTCGAAGAAGTTGAAAGCCGTACCAACTAGTCCTCAGGAGTTCATCATGGGTCTGTTCAACCGCAAGTCCGAGAGCGACACCGACACCGTCACCGCCGGCCCGGACCTGGCCCACCTCACCGGTGACTACACGATTGACACGACCCACAGCGAGATCGGCTTCTCCGTCCGGCACGCCATGGTCACGACCGTGCGCGGCCAGTTCGCCGAGTACGACGGCAAGCTGCATCTCGACGGGAAGAACCCGTCCGCCTCCTCCGCCGACGTCACGATCAAGGTCGTGAGCATCGACACCAACCAGGAGCAGCGCGACGGCCACCTGCGCACCGGCGACTTCTTCGACGCCGAGACGCACGCGGAGATCACCTTCCGCAGCACCTCCGCCGAGCAGGTCGACGAGGAGACCTACCGCCTCGCCGGTGACCTGACGATCAAGGGCATCAGCAAGCCCGTGACCATCGACTTCACCTTCAACGGTGCCGCCAAGGACCTCTACGGCAACGAGCGAGTCGGCTTCGAGGGCTCCACCACGATCAACCGCACCGACTGGGGCCTGACCTACAACGCCGCCCTCGAGACCGGTGGCGTCCTGATCGGCGAGAAGGTCAAGCTCAACTTCGACATCTCCGCAGTCAAGGTCGCCTGAGCAGTCCGAAGCGCCATGCCCGAAAATGGGGTGGATGGCTGCCGACGAAAGCACCACGCAGCGCCGCCGCGTCACGCTCCACCTCAGTGACGCGGCGCGCTTCGTCGTATCCCGGGCCGTGCCCTGGGTGCGCTCCAGCCCGGGCACGCACCTGTGGCTGCTGATCCTGGCCGTCAACAGCGGCATCCTCGCGGTGGTCTCGCCGGAACTCCGCGAGTTCCTGCTGCATCACAACAGCACCAACCTCGTGGAGCTGCGGGCCCACCCCGTACGCGTCCTGATCGTCAGCGCCCTGTGGATAGAGTCGCCGTCGGCCTTCGCGCTCTACTTCCTCTTCTACGAAGTCGTCCACGCCCCCGCCGAACGCTGGCTCGGCACCGCCCGCTGGCTCGTCGTGGTCGCCACCGCGCACGTCGGCGCGACCCTCATCAGCCAGCGGGCCGTCCTGATGGGCATCAGCTACCACCGGCTGCCCAGATCCCTGGCCTACACCGTCGACATCGGCGTCAGCTACGGCCTCGCCGGCATCGTCGGCGTCCTCACGTACTACATGCCCCGGCGGCCCAGGCCGCTGCGTTGGCTGTACGCCGCCGCCGCGCTCGGCTTCTTCGGGTACCCCCTGCTGAGCAGCGGCCGCACCTTCACCGACCTGGGGCACTTCTCCGCCCTGCTGATCGGCTTCGCGTGCTACGCGCTCACGCCCCCGGGAAGAGCCCTTCGAGCACCGCGGCGACTCCGTCCTCGTCGTTGGAGGTCGTGACCTCGTCGGCGACGGCCTTCAGTTCCGCATGGGCGTTGGCCATGGCCACGCCGTACGCCGCCCACGCCAGCATCGGGAGGTCGTTGGGCATGTCGCCGAAGGCGATGGTGTCGGCGGACCGCAGACCGAGCCGCCGGGCGGCCAGCGACAGACCGGTGGCCTTGGTCAGGCCCAGCGGGAGCAGTTCGACGATGCCGATGCCCGACACCACGACGCCGACCAGGTCACCGGCGGCGGCGCGCGCCACGGCGGCGAGTTCGTCGTCGCCGACCGACGGGTCCGGGTGCTGGACGAAGATCTTGGCCAGCGGCTCGGCCCACAGCTCGTCCCGGCTGGTCATCCGCCCGTCGATGGGCTTGTCCCAGGCCAGCTCGAAGCCCGGCCCGACCAGGTAGCCGCCGTCCAGCCCGTCCCGTACGAAGCCGAGCTTCAGCTTGCCGGTCTCGGCCTCGATCTTGGCCATCGCGAGCTGCGCCGTCTGCCGGTCGAGGGTGACCGAGGTCAGCAGCCGGTGCTCACCCGCGTGGTAGACCTCCGAGCCCTGGCCGCAGACGGCCAGGCCTTCGTAACCGAGGTCGTCGAGGATGTGCTTGGTCCGGGATGCCGGGCGCCCGGTGACGACGATGTGCGCGGCGCCCGCCGCGGTGGCCGCGGCGAGCGCCCTGCGGGTGCGTTCGGAAACCTGGTGGTGGCTGTTGAGCAGCGTTCCGTCGAGGTCTGTGGCGATCAGCTGGTACGGAAGAGCGCTCACTTGGCGACCGGCTCCAGGACCTCGCGCCCGCCGAGGTAGGGCCTCAGCACGTCGGGGACGAGGACGGAGCCGTCTGCCTGCTGGTGGTTCTCCAGCAGCGCGACGATCGTGCGCGGCACCGCGCACAGCGTGCCGTTGAGCGTGGCGAGCGGGCGGGTGCCCTTCTCGTCGCGCATCCGGATCGACAGCCGCCGGGCCTGGAACTCATTGCAGTTGGAGGCCGACGTCAGCTCGCGGTACTTGCCCTGCGTCGGGATCCAGGCCTCGCAGTCGAACTTGCGCGAGGCGGACGCGCCGAGGTCCCCGGTGGCCACGTCGATCACCTGGAAGGGCAGGCCGAGCGAGGTCAGCCACTGCTTCTCCCAGTCCAGCAGGCGCTGGTGCTCGGCCTCCGCGTCCTCGGGCGCGATGTACGAGAACATCTCGACCTTGTCGAACTGGTGCACCCGGAAGATGCCCCGGGTGTCCTTGCCGTACGTACCCGCCTCGCGGCGGAAGCAGGGGGAGAAGCCGGCGTAGCGCAGCGGCAGCTTGCCGGCGTCGACGATCTCGTCCATGTGGTACGCGGCGAGCGGGACCTCGGAGGTGCCGACCAGGTAGTAGTCGTCCTTCTCCAGGTGGTACACGTTCTCCGCGGCCTGGCCGAGGAAGCCGGTGCCCTCCATGGCGCGCGGGCGGACCAGCGCGGGGGTCAGCATCGGGATGAAGCCGGCGGCGGTGGCCTGCGCGATGGCCGCGTTGACCAGGGCCAGTTCCAGCAGGGCGCCGATGCCGGTGAGGTAGTAGAACCGCGAGCCGGAGACCTTGGCGCCGCGCTCGACGTCGATCGCGGCGAGCAGTTCGCCCAGCTCCAGGTGGTCCTTGGGCTCGAAGCCCTCGGCGGCGAAGTCGCGCGGGGTGCCGATGGTCTCCAGGACGGTGAAGTCCTCCTCGCCACCGACGGGTACGTCGGGGTGGACCACGTTGCCGAGCTGGAGGAGAAGGCGCTGGGCTTCTTCCGCTGCCTCGTTCTGCTCGGCGTCGGCGGCCTTGACGGCGGCGGACAGCTCGCCGGTCCTCTTCAGGAGGTCGGCCTTCTCATCGCCCTGGGCCTTGGGGATGAGCTTGCCGAGTGCCTTCTGCTCGGCGCGCAGTTCGTCGAAGCGGTGACTGGACGACCTGCGTCGTTCGTCGGCGGAGAGCAGGGCGTCGACGAGCGCGACATCCTCTCCACGGGCGCGCTGGGAGGCGCGCACACGGTCGGGGTCCTCACGAAGCAGGCGAAGGTCAATCACGAGGACAGGCTACCGGTGCGGGGGCCTTCCCTGCGACAAGTTAAGGGCTTTATGAGGGGTTTTGTCCGATTCGGAGAAAAGGGGAGGGAAAAGCGATAACGGCCATAAAGTGGCCGTCAACCGAATTCTGTGTATCCCTCATGGGGGCGCAGTGCCCTTGTGGACAACGGGAGTTGAGCAGGTCCGGTGGTTGAGTTATCCACAGGGCGGGGTGGGGATTCCCCCGTTGTCCACAGGTTGTGTGTGCGAACTGTGGAAGACGGAGTTGATCATTCCGGGGGCTGAGTGCTCGGCTATGGATTCCCGGTTCAAACCCGTCTCACACTCCCCTTCGAGTGATATCTCTTCCCTCTATCGAGTTGTTCGAAGGGATGGCGCTGACGAACGGGCGCTCAGGGGTGACGTGCGCCACTGTGGACGGAGTTGATACCCCTGTACCGATTTGTCGACTAGGTCGGACTGCTCTGTCGACTTATCCCCAGGTAGTCCTCAGGGCCTGTGGATAACTTCGTGGATAACTCGAGCCCGGCTCCGGAACGGCTCAGGCGCGCCCGTCGAGCGCCCGGCCCAGCCAGTCCGCGGCCGCCGTGAACTCATCGTCGGTCGTCCCCTTGCGGACACTCGGCCGCACCTCGTCCGCCCGCGGGTACGACCCCAGGAACCGCACCTTCGGGCAGATCCGCTTCAGCCCCATCAGCGCCTCGCCCACCCGGCGGTCGGTGATGTGGCCCTCCGCGTCGATCGAGAAGCAGTACTGCCCGATGCCCTCGCCCGTCGGCCGCGACTCGATCCGGACCAGGTTCACCCCGCGTACGGCGAACTCCTGCAGCAGCTCGAGCAGCGCGCCCGGGTGGTCGTCCCCCAGCCAGAACACCGCCGACGTCTTGTCCGCCCCGGTCGGCGCGACCGGCCGCGCCGGGCGGCCGACCAGGACGAAGCGGGTCTGCGCGTTCGCCGCGTCGTGGATCTCGGTGACCAGCGGCTCCAGCCCGTACGTCGGCGCCGCGAACTCGCCCGCGAACGCCCCGTCGAAACGGCCCTCCTGCACCAGCCGGGCACCGTCGGCGTTCGACGCGGCCGACTCCCACACGGCGTGCGGGAGATGCGCCGCGAGCCAGTTGCGGACCTGCGGCTGGGCGACGGGATGTCCGGTCACCGTCTTCACATCCGACAGCTTCGTCCCGGGGCGTACCAGCAGTGCGAAGGCGATCGGAAGGACCACCTCGCGGTAGATGCTGAGCGGCGCGCCCGTGGCGAGCTCGTCGACGGTGGCCGTCACGCCGCCCTCGACCGAGTTCTCGATCGGCACCAGCGCGGCCGCCGCCTCGCCGTTGCGGACCGCGTCCAGCGCGGCCGGCACCGAGACCATCGGCACCAGCTCCCGCGTCGCGGCCTCCGGGAGGGTCCGCAGCGCGGCCTCGGTGAAGGTGCCCTCTGGTCCGAGATAGGTGTAGCGGCTCGCCGGCGACATGCGTTCAGCCTAACGGCTGCGCGCCCTCAGGCCTCCAGCAGGCGCTGGCCGACGTATTCGCCCTCGGCCGGGCCGCCCGGGACCGCGAAGAGGCCGCTGGACTCGTGGCTGAGGAAACGGGAGAGCCCGTCGCCCCGGTCGAGCTTGCGCTGGACCGGCACGAAGCCCGTCAGCGGGTCCGCCTGCCAGCAGACGAAGAGCAGACCGGCGTCCGGGGCGCCGTCGTCCCGATACCCGTCGTGGTAGGAGAAGGGCCGTCGCAGGATGGCGGCGCCGCCGTTGGACTCGGGCTTGGCGACGCGGATGTGGGCGTCGCCGGCGATGGCGAGCACGCCGTCCGTGAACTTGTCGAGGTCGACCGTGGTCGTCTCCGTACCGCCCTTGCCCGCCGACAGGGGTGCGCCGTCGGACTTTCGCCGGCCGATGACCTTCTCCTGACGGTCGAGGGAGAGGTTGTCCCAGGAGTCGAGCAGCATGCGGATGCGGCGTACGACCGCGTACGAGCCGCCGGCCATCCACTCGGGCGAGCCGGAGGACGGGACGAAGATCCGCTCGTTGAAGGTGGCGTCGGTCTGCTTCGGATTGTTCGTGCCGTCGATCTGGCCCATCAGATTGCGGGCCGTACGCGGCTCCGCCGTCGCCCCCGGCGTGCGGTTGAAGCCGTTCATCTGCCAGCGCAGGCGGGCGGCGTCCCCGGCCTCCTTCTGGAGGATGCGCAGGGCGTGGAAGGCGACGAGGCCGTCGTCGGAACCGATCTGGATCCACAGGTCGCCGTTGCTGCGCTTCGCGTCGAGCGCGTCGGCGGAGAAGTCGGGGAGCGGAGCCAGCGCCTCCGGTAGTTGCCTCTGCAGCCCCGCTTTGGCGAAGAAGGTGCGGCCGAAGCCGAAGGTGACGGTCAGCGAGGACGGACCGGCGTCGAGGGCGATCTGGTTGTCGCCGCTCGGCGTCCTGCCCGCCGTCATGGCCTCGGCCGCCGCCGACCAGCGGCGCAGCAGCGCGGCGGCGCCCTTGCGGTCCGTACCGGCGGCGAGGTCGAAGGCGACGAGGTGGCCGCGGGCCTGGAGTGGGGTGGTGATGCCGGCCTGGTGGGTGCCGTGGAAGGGGACGGTGGCGGCGCCGACCGACGCCAGGGCGGTGGGCTCGTCGCGCAGGGCCGACGCGGCGACGGCGCCGCTCGCGCTGCCAGCGACGAGCCCGGCGGCGCCGGCCGCGCCCGCTGTGCCGAGGAGGCGACGCCGCGAAATGGTGCTGTCGTTCGTCATCAGTTGATCTTCACTGTCTTCGTTTCGGTGATCTGGTCGATGTCGGAGGTGCGTACGGTCACGGCCATCAGCCACGCGCCGGGCATCGGCAGCTGGACGGTGGTAGAGGCCCAGTGGCCGGTGTCGATCTTTCCCAGGGTGACCGGCAGCGGGCCGATCTTCTTCGCGGTGAGGGTGAAGGCGACCTGCACCTCCGGGACGTCGCGGGCCTTCCCGTCCGTTCCGGTGATCAGCAGGTGCAGCTCGTTCTGCCCGGACGTCGCGGGGTCGAGCGTGACCTCCGCCGTCCCCTTGCCCTTCGGCCCGCCGGTGTCGAAGGGGAGCGTCACATCCAGCGGGTCCGGGGTCTTGGTGGCCGGCGCGGTCACCGTGCCGGCCGTGGTCGTCTCGGCGGCCGCCCGCCCCGGCTGCGTACCGGTCAGCACGGTGGTGACCGCCAGCACGGCGATCGCCACCACCACCTCGGCCAGGACCGACTTCCGCAGCCCCGTTCGCTCCGGGTCGGCGTCCCGCGCCTTCTTGGCCCGGTTCCTGGCCAACGCGGCTTCCTGGCGGGCCAGTTGGTCCGCCCGTTCGTCGCCGCCCTGGGCGCGCGCGCCCACCGGCACCTTGGCGGCCGCCGTCGTTGCCGTTGCCGGCTTGGCCTCGCCCAGGCGCGCGGTCCAGCGCCGCGAGAGCCAGGCCAGCTCCACGAGCAGGACGACCAGGCCGACCTTGACGCACAGCAGCTGCCCGTACGAGGTCGAGAAGAGCGCGTTCCAGGAGCCGACCTGCCGCCAGGACTGGTAGACGCCCGTCGAGACCAGCGTCACGACCGCCCCGAAGCCGATCCGCGAGAAGCGCCGCACAGCCTCGCGCTCGATGCCCTGTGTGTCCTGGCCCTTGAACAGCGCCGTCAGCAAGGCCACCAGCCCGCCGAGCCACACCGCCATCGCCAGCAGATGCAGGACGTCCACCGGCATCGCGACCGAGGACTGGATCCCCACCGACGCGTGCTCCGCCATCGCCCACGTCGCCGCCAGCCCGCCCGCGACGACCGTGCCGCCGATCGCCAGCCCCCACGCCAGGTCCTGCCGCTCGACCGGATCCTCGCGCTTCGCGTACGTACCGAACAGCACCGCGATGAACACCGCCCCGGCGGCGAGCAGCAGCAGCCGGGACAGCAGCGCCGCCCCGGGCCGGGTGTCCAGCACGTCCCGTACGGCGCTGAGATCGAAGGCGTCGCCCAGGCCACCGCCGTTCGCGTACGGCGCGCGCAGCATCAGCAGCGCGAGCGTCGCCGCCACCATCGCCGCCCAGCCGCCCACGACGAGCCGCCGCATCGGCCGCAGCGTCGCGCCGCGCGGCCAGCACACCCCGAGGAAGACGGCGGCGCCGACGAGCAGGGCGTAACCCGCGTACGAGATGTAGCGCGCGATCCCGTAGAGGGTGCCGACCACGCCGCCGCCGGCCTCCTGCTGGGGGAGCGCGACGGTGGTCTTCGACGGCGCCCCGATCGAGAAGGTGAAGGCGCCCGCGACGGGGTGGCTGTCCGCCGACACCGCCTTCCAGGCGACGGTGTACGTACCGTCCTTCAGGCCCGACCGCAGCGCGACGGCCGCCGTCTTGGCGCCGCCCGCGGTGGCGTGCGGCTTGCCGGTGTCGGCGCGGCGGCCGTCCGGGCTCAGGACGCGGACGGAGTCGTCGGCGAGCAGCACGCCTTCGGAGAAGGTCAGCTCCACCTGCGTCGGCGCGGTTTTGACGACCGCACCCTCGCCGGGGGTGGTCGTGAGGAGGGCGGCATGTGCCGACGCCGGGGCGGCGGCGCCGATGATGACGGCGAGCAGGGCGGCCAGGAGGACGAGCGCGCGCCGGACGGCCGTACGGCGGCTGCCCCCATGGGCTGTGTGCATGGCTCTCCTCAGTTCAGTTCCCCGGCCGGTAGCCGGCCGGCTCGACCGGCACTTGCACGTTTATCGCGTCGGCGCCGCGGAAGTGCAGTTGCAGCGGAACCTTCTCGCCGGCCAGCGGCTTGTGCTTCAGGTCCATCAGCATCAGGTGGTTGGCGCCGAGGCCGAGGACGAGCTTGCCGCCGGCCGGCACGGTGAAGGAGCCGACCTCGTGCATGCTGCTGTTCTTCGTCGTATGCATGGTGATGTCGGCGGCGAAGCCGCTCGTGACGGAGGTGAGGGTCGCGTCCGCGTCCCCTGTGTTGGTCACGGTGAAGTAGCCGGCCGCCATGTCGGCCAGCGCAGGCTGCGGAATGTAGGCGCCGCTGACCTTCAGCTGCGGGCCCTTCGAGGCGCAGCCGGTGAGAACGAGTGCCGACGAAGCCACCGCCGCCAGGGCCGCGACCGCGGCGAGCGCCGCGCGGTGCCTCACGGGTTCTTCCCCTTGATGATGGTCGGGAGGTCCTTCAGGAACTGGTCGGACGTCGTCCCGGACATGTAGAGCACATGCGCCATGTCGTCCTTGGGCGAGTACGCGAGCACCTGGGCGCCGTGGGTGGACGTGATGGAGCCGTCCTTCTCCTTCACCGGCTTCTCGACGTCGATGCCGACCGATCGCGCGCCCGCCTGGATGGTGGTGAAGTCGCCGGTCAGGCCGATGAAGCTCTTGTCCTGCGCGTTCAGCCACTCACCCAGCCGCTTGGGGGAGTCGCGGGCGGGGTCGGTGGTGATGAAGACGACCTGGAGCTTGGCCCGGTCGGAGGCGGAGAGCTTCGACTTGGCGATGGCGATGTCGCTCATCGTGGTCGGGCAGACGTCCGGGCAGTGCGTGTAGCCGAAGTAGAGCAGCATCGGCTTGCCCTTGGTCTCCTTGACCAGGTCGTACTTCTTGCCGGCCGTGTCCGTGAGGATCAGGTCCGGCTTCGGGAAGGGCGTGTCGACGACGGTGCCGGCCTCCTGCGAGGCGGTGATGACGGCGGCCGGCTCGCCCGACGAGCCGTCGGAGGAGCTGCCGCAGGCGGTGAGGCCGAGGGCGAGGGCGGCGAGCACCGCTCCCGTGGGCCAGTGACGTGGACGCATGAATCGATCCCCAGGAAGAGAGTTACGGGGCCGGGCCGGTCAGGCCGACGGAGTGGTGCGGCGGCGTCCGGCGAGCACGCCGAAGCCGACGCCCAGGATGCCGATGACGATGCCGAGGATGCCCAGGATGCGGGCGGTGGAGTCCGTGCTGTCGGCGGCCGCGGTCTCGGTGTGGTCGGCGACGGGGGAGGCGGAGGCGGGGGACGTGGCCGAGGCGTCGTGGCTGTGGCTGTCCGACGAGGCGGCGGTCAGCTCCAGGGTGGGCGCCGGGTGCTCGGGTTCGGCCTGGCCGGTCTGCTGCTCCTCGATCCAGCGGACGACCTGCTTGTTGTCGTACGTCTGGAGGGTCTTGAAGACCAGCTGGTCCGCGTCCGCGGGCAGCGGGCCGAGCGAGACCGGGAACTGCTGGAACTCACCCGGCTTGATCTGCCCGCCGCTCCAGGTGATCTTCGTGACGGCCTCGTTGACCGTCCCGTCGTCCGTCTTCAGCGGCGTCGTGAGCTTGCTCTTGGTGACCTTCACCGTCCAGCCGGCCACGGGCTGCGTGGCCACGGACGCGATGGGGTGGTCGGTCGGCAGATTGACCTCGACCTTGGTCGTCGAAGCGCTGTCGTCCTCGTTCGGGACCTTGAACGACACCGTGCTGTAGCTGCCCTTGGCGGCCGTACCCGGCTGCACCGAGACATGCGCGAAGGCGGGCACGGCGGCGAGCAGGACGGCGGTTCCGGCGGCGCCCGCGACGACGACGGCGCGGCGGCCGGATGGATGGTTCTTCAGGTTCTTCATGGCTGCAGGTACTCCACAGTCAGTCAGTGGTGAATGAACGGGGGGATGATGGCGCGCGCACGGCCCGCCACGGCCCCCTCCACCACTCGAACGTGAAGCCGGGGACGCCGCGGGTCAGGCCGCGAGACCCAGCGCCGGTGGCCCCCGCCGCGCCACGCTGTGCCGCAGCCGTACGGTGCGCGGCCGCCGCCGTCCCTCCGCGAACCGGGCCTGCCGGGGCAGGCCGGCGGCCGCTTCGCCGACGCTTCCGGCCACCAGCACCCGTACGAGCGCGAACGCGTACCGCAGCGACCGGGCCGACAGCCGCACCAGCCGCCACAGCGCGGCCTCGCCGCCCCGCAGCAGCCAGCCGGCGACCAGCGCGGCCAGCAGGTGCCCGATGACCATGGACAGCGAGTACGAGCCCATGGCGTCGGCGGTGCTGGTGTGAGCCGTGGTGCCCACGCCGGACATGCCCGACATGCCCGACAGGTGCGACGGGTCGAGCCCGGCACTTCGTACGACCCGCTCCGCCGTGGCCGGCGTCAGTCGCACGCCGTGGCCGTCGCACAGCAACCGCCCGGCGAGCGTCATCAGCCCCGCGCCCCGCGAGGCGGCGGCGGGCCGGGCGCACATCTCCCCGGCGTTGAAGAGCGCGTGCAGACCGAGCTGGCCCACCACCAGCCCCGCCGCGATGCCCGGCAGTGACCGCTCCCGCCCGGCCAGCGGCGCGGCGAACCCGAAGACCGCCACCCAGCCCGCAAGCAGCGGCAACCAGCCCACCACGTGGCCGGAGGCGAGGGTGTGCGCGGCCGCGGACAACACGACGCAGACCGCGGTGAACACCGCGGCCCGCAGCAGTCGCATATCGGCGCCGGCGCGCACGGAGAGAGCCATGACGAGCGTCATCTTCTCACCGTCTTCTCACCCCGTGTACGGCAGGGCCCGGCTCGCGATAAGGTGCGCCGCGCGCGCCCAGCCGCCCCTTTTACACCCGTGCGCCGGGGTCCGGCATCCGCCGAATGAGCGGTATCACGTCAACAGGGCGATTGCATCCGGCTCTTCGCGGCAATACGTAGGGGTATGTCGAGCCGCAGCCAGGAGGCTGGAGCATGAGCATCTGGTGGTCCCTCCATTTGCGGCGCGAGGCTGCGAGTGTTCCGCTCGCCCGACGTCTCCTCATGGGGACCATGGAGACAGCGGGCGTTGATCCGGACATCTCCTACGACCTCTCCGTCGCCCTCACCGAAGCGTGCGCCAACGCGGTCGAGCACGCCGCCGAAGGCGAGTACAGCGTCACCGCCCGCATCGACGGTGACCGCTGCCGCATCGAGGTCGCGGACTCCGGTCCCGGCTTCTCGTACGAGCAGCGCGCCTACGCCGCGCACCGGCTCGTCCGGCCCCTCTCGAAGAAGGACCAGGCGTCCACATCCGAGCACGGCCGCGGGCTGTTTCTCATCGAAGCGCTCGTGGATCACGTCCATTTCCACAACCGGCCCGGACACGGTGCCGTCGTCAGCTTCGACAAGATCCTCAAGTGGCGCGACGACTCCCTGCTCAAGGCGTCATAGACCGGCCCGCCCCCGCGAAACCCGGGGGCGGGGCGGCCTTTGCCCAGCTGTCAGGCGTCAGCTGTGCGTGTGCGAGCTGATGTGCGCCCGCAGATCCTCGCCGAATACCGCCAGCCGCTCACTCATGGCGCCCACCACCTGGTGCGTGGCGTCGAGCCGCCGGTCGATGCGCTCCACGCGCACCGAGATCCCGGCGATGACCGGCCCGAGCTCGCGCAGGGCGGACCCCACGTCGTGGAGGCATGATTCGACGTTCGTCACCCGCGCGTCGAGGCTGTCCAGGCGTGCGCCGATCGGACCTTCGAGGATCCGTACGGTGGCCTTGGCGGCGGTGTCGGTGACGAGATCTTCGAGCGAGACGTAGCCCGTGGACGGTTGCTGCGGTACGCGTCCGGCCGTCTCCTCGGCGTCGAGGAGATACGTACGGACCTGGCGGGCGACGTCGCTGTCGCGCAGGAGCATGGCGACGTTGAGGACGGTCCGGCGGGCGTAGAGCGTGAGGTGGGCGCGCCCTTGTGGATAACTTGAGTTTGAAGTGGACAGAGTGTCCACTTCAAAGCGTCGCAGGTCAGAGCCACGTAGCGTCTGTAGTCCGTTGTCTGTGAGCTCGTCACGATGGCGCTGAGTGAGCTTGTGGATAACGTCCTTGTGGACGCCGAAGTAGTCCGCGACGCCCTGCGTCGTCACATGCAGGCCGTCCGGCAGTAGCGCCAGCGCCTTCACCTTGTCGAGGACCTCGGTGCGGCCCACGACACTGTCGCGCAGGGCGCGCGACTCGATCAATGCGGTTTCCGGTGGCATGGAGATGCCTTCCCGTGTGGAATCGGTCGATGGCATTGCCCGTATCCAGGGCCAGGAGTGAGGGCTGCTCACGTATTCCACTCACTCTGCGACCGGGGGCTTTCTGTCAGCAGCCCGGCCATCCGCCACTTCACGCACTCTCGACGCCTCGAACTCCAGTTGCCCTCACGCATACGGGACAACGAGCCGATTAACGTACAGTCACGGCATGTTGATCGAACGCGAAGGATCACTGAGTCACGTCCCCGAGGCGTTCGGGCCGGTGGTGGAGGCGGCGCGGGAGCGGATCGCCGGGATGTTCGGCGGCGGGCGGCTGCACAGCGCGTATCTGTACGGGAGCATCCCGCGCGGCACGGCGGTGCCGGGGGTGTCGGACCTGGACCTGCTGCTGGCGCTGCGCGTCGAGCCGACCGAGGCGGACCGGGCCGACGCCCGCGCGCTCGGGGCGGGTCTGGACGCGGACTTCGCGCAGATCGACGGAGCCGGGGTGGTGCTGTCCAGCACGGAGACGCTGCTGAGTGAGCCGGAGCGCTACGACCTGGGCTGGTTCGTGGCCTGCCTGTGCACGCCACTCCTCGGCGAGGACCTCGGCCAGAAGCTGCCGCGCTACGAGCCGACCTCACTGCTGGCCCGCGAGACCAACGGCGACCTGGGCCAGAAGCTGCCGCCATGGCGCGAGCGGGCTGCGGCCGCCGTGACGGACGACGAGCGCAGGGCGCTGTGCCGGTTCGTGTCGCGGAAGGTCGTACGGACCGGGTTCACGCTGGTGATGCCGCGGTGGGGCGGCTGGACCAGTGATCTGGCCGAGTCGGCGCGGGTGTTCGGGCGGTACTACCCGGAGCGCGCGGAGCAGATGCGGGAGGCGGCCGGGCTCGCGCGAACGCCGAGCGCGGATCGGGCCGCGCTCGGCGTTCTGCGGATGCTGCTGGACGACCTCGGGCCGTGGCTGGCGGCGGAGTACACCGCCGTCCACGGCACGAAGGCCGTCAGGCCGGTCAGCCCTTGAGGGCCGCCATCCAGCTCTCGACCTCGGTGGAGCGGCGGGGCAGGCCGGCCGAGAGGTTCCGGTTGCCGTCGGCGGTGACGAGGATGTCGTCCTCGATGCGGACGCCGATGCCGCGGTACTCCTCGGGGACCGTGAGGTCGTCGGCCTGGAAGTAGAGGCCGGGCTCGACGGTGAGGACCATGCCGGGCTCGAGGGTTCCGTTGACGTACGTCTCCGTGCGGGCGGTGGCGCAGTCGTGGACGTCGAGGCCGAGCATGTGGCCGGTGCCGTGGAGGGTCCAGCGGCGCTGCAGGGCCAGTTCCAGGACCCGGTCGACGGGGCCGTCGAGGAGGCCCCATTCGACGAGCTTCTCGGCCAGCACCCGCTGCGCGGCGTCGTGGAAGTCACGGAAGGCGGCACCGGGCTTGACGGCCTCGATGCCGGCCTGCTGGGACTCGTAGACGGCGTCGTAGATCTTGCGCTGGAGGTCGGTGAAGCGGCCGCTGATGGGGAGGGTGCGGGTGACGTCGGCGGTGTAGAGGCTGTGGGTCTCCACGCCGGCGTCCAGGAGCAGCAGCTCGCCGGAGCGCACGGGGCCGTCGTTGCGGACCCAGTGCAGGGTGCAGGCGTGGGGGCCGGCGGCGCAGATGGAGCCGTAGCCGATGTCGTTGCCTTCGACGCGCGCCCGAAGGAAGAACGTTCCTTCGATGTAGCGCTCGGAGGTCGCCTCGGCCTTGTCCAGCACCTTGACGACGTCCTCGAAGCCGCGCGCGGTCGAGTCGACGGCCTTCTGCAGCTCCCCGATCTCCCACTCGTCCTTGACGAGTCGCAGCTCGGACAGGAACTCCTTCAGTTCGGCGTCCCGCTCTGCCGTCACCTTGTCGTGCAGTGCCGCCTCGAGGCCGGCGTCGTAGCCGCGTACGACCCGGACCGGGCCGGTCGCCTCGCGCAGCTCTTCGGCCGCCTTGCGTACGTCC
Source organism: Streptomyces sp. NPDC059373 (assembly GCF_042751495.1). Classification (NCBI taxonomy): domain Bacteria; kingdom Bacillati; phylum Actinomycetota; class Actinomycetes; order Kitasatosporales; family Streptomycetaceae; genus Streptomyces; species Streptomyces sp. NPDC059373. Next base: position 493,679 of record NZ_JBHYXC010000002.1, read on the forward strand.
CTGCAGGGCAGCCCCAGCAGCTGCTCGCCCTCGGCGAGGCTGTTGCGGCGGCCGGTCCACAGCTCGCCCTGGCCGTCGAGCCAGAACTCGCCGTTCTCGCGGGAGGAGCGGGGCAGCAGATAGGCGGTGGCGTCGTGGCCGCCGTCCGCACGGGGTTCCATGACCAGGACGGCGTCCTGGGTCTGGTCGCCGGTGAGGTGGACGTACTCGGTCGCGGCGCGGAAGGCGTACTCGGTGTCGTTGGCCCGCGTCTTCAGGTTGCCGGCCGGAATCACCAGGCGGTCCCCCGGGAAGCGGGCGGACAGCGCGGCGCGGCGCTTGGCGGCGTACGGGGCCTGCTCGACGGGCTGCAGGTCGTGCAGCTCGGTGTCGGCCCAGCCCGACTTCATCACTTCGGTGAGCTCGTCGGAGACGGCCGGGTACAGGCCGTTCTTCCGCTGCTTGATGGGCTCGTCACCTTCCGGGTTCTCCGGGGCGCGGTCCTCGGCCACGTCATGCCTCCTCGTGTAGACCAGGACCATCGTAAGTCCGTACCGGGCGGCCTCCGGCCGGTCAGTCGAAGCGTGCCGCGAGCAGCACCACGTCCTCCGGGCTGTCCAGCTCGTCCAGCCCGCCCGGGAGGACGGTGTGGAGGACGTGGTCGACCAGCACCCCCGGGTCCTCCAGGGCGCCGCGCGGCGCGGAGGCCGCGGCGGCGTGGAGGCGGGCAAGGGCACGGTCCATGGGTTCGCCGGTGCGGTGCAGGAGGCCGTCGGTGTAGAGGAGCAGGGTCTCGCCGGGGCCGGCCTCGAACTCGGCACTGGGTGCCTCCCAGCAGGAGAGCATGCCGAGCGGCGCGGACAGCGAGGTCTCCAGGAACTCGACCCGCCGGTCGCCCACGACGAGCGGCGGGCAGTGCCCGGCCCCGGCCAGCAGGACCTTGCGCAGCTCGGGCTCGGCGTAGCCGAACAGCGCCGTCGCGGCCCGGGCCGGTTCGGTGAGCCGCAGCAGCAGCTCCAGGTCGGAGAGTACGGCGACGGGGTCCTCGCCCTCCATCACGGCGTACGCCCGCAGGCTGGCCCGCAGCCGCCCCATCGCGGCGACCGCGCTCGGCCCCGAGCCGGTGACTCCACCCACGGCGAGGCCGAGGGCGCCTTCCGGCAGCGGGAGGGCGTCGTACCAGTCGCCGCCGCCGCGCGGCCCGGTGCGGTGCCGGGCGGCGAGGCGGACGCCGGGGACGCGGGGGAGCCGGGTGGGCAGCAGTTCGTCACGGAGGGTGGCGACGGTCGTACGGGCCCGGGCCAGCTCCACCAGCCGGGCGAGGTGCTCGGTGGCGTACCGGCAGTAGAGCCCGGCGAGGTGCCGCTGGCGCTCGACCGGCTGGGCGGGTTCGTCGTAGAACCACACGGCGGAGCCGAGCGCGCCGGCCACCTCGGCGCTGAGGCGGAGCGAGTAGCTGGCGCCGAAGCCCAGGTGAGCGGCGACTTCGCGGTGCCGGGGGTCGAGTCCGGCCTCGTGCAGCAGGTCGGCGTGGATGATCTCGGCGGCGGGCGCGGCCACTTCCGCCGGCACCGTCTCGATCGTGCCGAGGTCGGCCCGGCCCAGCCCGAAACCGACGGTGGTGTCCGGGCCGAGCAGGTCGGCCGGTTCGAGCATGGCCAATCCGCGTCGGGCGCCGAGCAGCGCCCCGCCGGCGCGCAGCAGTTCGCTCAGTGCGGCCTCCAGGGTGCTGGTTGCCGCGAGACGCTCCGTGAGCTCGTGGAGCGTCGTGAGATCCGAGATCCAGGAGGCCAACCGGTCCTGGATGGCCGCCAGTTGGTCGACCGGTCGGAAGTCTCCACGGCGTGGCTGCTGTTCGAGCATGGGCGCCGTGGGAGCGGGAGTGTGCGCCGATGTCGGAATGGGTGGGTTGATTCCGGCCACTTTTGGAAGGCGCGCGGCTGTCATGGCCGTCGGCTTTCACGATCTTCGTCGGAGCGGGCGCCCAGCTCCGCAGAGCAGCGCATTTCTGTCAATAGCATCGCAAACCCCCTGGTCATGCTGCGCCGCTATCAATGGCTTCACTTGTACCGCCTGATGCGGGGCATGTCCAGGATTGCCCTGGTAGACGGGCCGGTGTCGGAAACCGTATCCTTCACCGTCACCCTCTGCACCTTGGCTGAAAAGAGACACCGGGTGCCACAATTGGGGGTCGACTGTTGGGGTTCGACAGCGCGTCATATCCACGACAGTGGGTACGTACGAGGTGGGAGCAGGCGGCCAGGAACCCGGCGCCCGGCTCGAGCGTCTTAAACCACGCAGGCCGAAACTCCCCCCACGGCGGGGTGTTCGCACGGCGCACAGCCCAGCGGGACTACACAGAGCAATCGCAAGCAGGTGCCAAAGTGTGGCAAGCGCCATGCCGGCGCCACCCCCCGCCATGTTCCACGCTCGGCTTGAGACGTGATGCGCTGCCTCGTAAGCGGTGTGCTCCAGGTTACGTTGTGTAATGGGCAGATCCCTGGCTCCCTGAGCTCCCCTAGCGCTAACGGAAAGGACGAGCGCAGATGCGCGAGATCCTCGGAAGGCGACGCAAGAGCAGTCCGGAGCTGCTGACCGCGGCCCTCCTCTGCGCCGAGCAGTGGCGATGGCCCGTCGTGCCCGGTGCGGGCCCCGACCCGCGCGGCGGCCGGCGCAACCCGGCGGAGTTCGACTGTGCCTGCCTGCGCCCGGACTGTCCGGTGCCAGGTGCGCATCCACACGATCCCGGCCTGCTCGGGGCGACCTGCGATCCGCGCATGGTGCGCTGGTGGTGGACCGCGCGCCCCGATATGCCTCTGGTGCTTGCCACCGGCGAGCGCGTCTCGGCGGTGAGCCTCCCGGTCGCCGCCGGTCGGCGGTCGCTGGAGGTCTTCGACAAGCTCGGCGTCCGGCTCGGCCCGGTGGTGGCGAGCCCCACGCGGATGGCGCTGCTCGTCGCCCCGTACGCCCTGGAGGAGCTCGGCGAACTCCTCGACCGCCAGGAGTGGGTGCCCACCTCGCTCCGCTATCACGGGCAGGGCGGCTACGTGGTGCTGCCGCCGTCGCCCGTCGGGCCCGGGCAGGCGAGCTGGGTCCGGCCGCCGGTCGTCGAGGCTGCGGCGGATGCCGGGACGCGGGCTCCGTGGCTGCCGGACATCGGGGTCGTCATCAACACCCTGGTGCAGGCGGGCACGACCGAGCCCGACGGCACGCGGCTCACGTACTGAAGGTCTGAGGCCCCGGAGGGTGCCGAGGACCTGAGGGTCACTCTTTCGGGTTGGAGCAGGGGGCCGTTGTCCGGCGAGCGCCGCGCGGCCCTCTGATCAGGCCTGTTTCTGCCGCTATGTTCGGCCCATGAGCCGGATGGAGCGTGCCTCGAACCTGCGCCTGATCGCCCTCGCGAGCGTGGTCGCGATCTTCGCGCTGATTCCTCTGGCCGCCGCAGTCGCCGGCCCGCCCAGCGGCAGGGAACGCGGCCTGCTGGACCGCCTCCCCCTGCTGGGTACCGAGGAACCCGCCGACGAGCCCGCCCCCGAGCCCGACGACACCCGGCAGACCGCCTCCTGCGGCCCCCAGCTCGCCTCGCCCGACGGCCTGAGGGCGCAGACCTGCACCCTCACCGAGGACGGCGACACCTGGGCGCGTACGTACTACCGCAATGCGACCGGCCACCAACTCAGCGGCGTACTCACGCTGATGCGGCCCGACGGGCGGACGGTGCAGGTGACCTGTCCCATCGCGGCGGACCGGCGGACGGGAAGCTGCGAGACGCCGCGCGAGCGGACGGTCCCTGATGCCTATGCGGCAGTGGCGGAGATCGCGACGAAGGACGCGGACCGGCTGGTGCTGCGCGCCGGGTCCGGGCACTGAAGAGGCACTGAAGGGCGCCGAAGGGTGCAAAAGGGTCACGTGCGGCCACTGACAGGCCGGAAAGTTGAACGTCCGGTCGCTGGCGACGGGGGATGCACCAGCGACCGGACTGTTTAAACGGTAACAAGTTTTCGCTCGTACGCAAATTCGTACGCCCGGCTTCGCCGGCGGCAACGGCCCTTAACTACTGGGCCGTAGCGGAGTTGTGACCAGGATCACGTTCGGCCGTGCTCGGGCTCGGTTCGGGCCCGGCTCCGGCGCGGGCTCAGCTGAGGGTGATCTGGCGGTTGGTGAAGCCGCTGCGGGCCCGCCGCTCGTCGGCGTTGAGCGGCGCGTCGGAGGCCAGCGCCTCGGCCAGCCGCTCGGCGAACTCGGCGGCCGGCTTCTCCACCTCGTCCGCCGTCACCCCGACGGGCAGGTCCCACACCGGCACCAGCAGCCCGTGCGCCCTGAACGAGCCGACCAGGCGCGTGCCTTCGCCCAGCGAGGACGTACCGGCGGCGTGCAGCCGGGCCAGCGCGTCGAGCAACTGCTCCTCCGGATGCGGCATGACCCAGCGCAGGTGGTTCTTCTCCGGCGTCTCGCACCAGTACGCCGCGTCCACCCCCGTCAGCCGTACGGTCGGGATCGCGGCCGCGTTCGCCCGCTCCAGGGACGCCGCCACCTCGCCGGTCACGCCCTCCGCGTTCTCCAGCCAGAACTCGAACCCGGTGTGCACGACGGGCGCGAACGGCGCGTCGGGGTCCAGCAGATCCTGCAGCCTCGGCCCGTCCGGCGCCGGCCGTTCCCCGTCCACCGGCGAGCCCGGCTCGGCGGCCAGCGCGCGCTGCAGCGTGTCGGCGAGGTCCCGGCTGATGTCGCCCGACGCCGTGTCGTTCTGCAGCCCGAGCAGCACAGCGCCGGTGTCGCGGCGCAGCCCCGGCCAGGCCATCGGCAGTACGGTCGCCAGCGTCACGGACGGAACGCCTTCCGGCAGCCCGCCCTTCAAGGTCAGCTCGACGGTCGCGGCCGGCACCAGCTCGCGCAGCGCCACCCAGTCGCATTCACCGGGCAGCCCCTCGAACGGCCGCCGCACCAGCTCCGTCACCGCGTGCGCCGCCTCCCGGCCATGGCACGCCTTGTACCGCCGCCCCGAACCGCACGGGCACGGCTCGCGCGCCCCGACGACCGGGATCTCCCCGGCGTTGATCTGCGGGGCACTGGCCTTGGACGTCTTCGTCGGGCGCTTTTTCGCCATGGCTCGATCTCTCCCGGTAACGGCTGTGTTCCGGCCAGAGCCTAGCGGTCGGCGGCCTGCGGAAGGTCCTGTGAAGGCCTGCGGAAGGTGTTCGTACCCCTACGGAAGGTCTTCGAAGGGATCGGCGAAGTCGATGGGCACCTCGATACGCGGCGCGAGGTCATCCCGCCGGGCATGCCTCCCGCGTATCGGCAGCTGCGCCCACACCGTCACCTCGCCCGGCGCGTCCCGCACACCCCACCGCAGGGAAAGGCTTCGCACGATGCCGAGTCCGCGCCCGCCGCGCGCCGTGAGCGACGGGCTGGCCGGAAGCGGGCGGGTCGGGCCGCCGCCGTCCGTGACCTCGACCGTGAGCAGGCCGTCCTCGTCGATCCGCCAGGCGGCCCGGATACCGCGGCCGTCCCCGTCGCGTTCCCCGTCCCGCCTGCCGTCCGGATCAGCGCCGAGCGCCCGCGCGTGCCGGCACGAGTTGCTGAGCAGCTCGGACAGGATCAGCACCGCGTCGTCGATCACCGTGTCGGGAACTCCGTGCGAGAAGAGCTCCTTGCGGAGTCTCCGCCGCGCTTCAGCGACGCCCGTCGGACCATGGGGCAGGGCCATGGTCGAGGACGTCGGCACCTCTTGGGCCACCACCAACGCCACCCCCGAGACCTCCTTCACCCCACGCCACGGGATGGATGCCCTCCCGGCCTGGACCGGAAACCGGCCAACTGCGATCTCTTGGGGCACTCACACCGATCGAACACCGTGCGAACGCGCCGGTGCACTCCGTGTAAAACTTCGGCTCACCGGCCGAGCTGGGACAGCACCTGCTTGGGGCGGTTGGTGATGATGGCGTCCACCCCGAGCCGTACGCACAGCTCGACGTCCTGCGGCTCGTTCACCGTCCACACGTGCACCCGGTGCCCGGCCCGGTGCAGCTTCGCCACGTAGCCGGGGTTGGCCCGCAGGATGCGGATGCTGGGCCCGGCGATCCGTACGCCGGCCGGCAGCCGGCCGTCACGGTGCCTGGGCAGCACGTACTGCATGAGGAAGACCGTGGGCAGGCTCGGCGCCGCCAGCCGCACCCTGCGCAGCGAGCGTGACGAGAAGCTCATCACACGCACCGGGGACGGCTCGCCGGGCGCCGGCTTGGCCAGCCCGAAGCGGCCCAGAAGCTCGAGCAGCCGGTCCTCGACCTGGCCCGCCCAGCGGGTGGGGTGCTTGGTCTCGATGGCCAGTTCAATCCGCCGATCGGTGTCCGCGATCAGCCGCAGCAGCCGCTCCAGGGTCAGTACCCGGCTCAGATCCTCGGGATCGCCGTCGAAGCGGTCCGGGGCCTCCGCGTCCGCGTGCTGACCCTTCCACGAGCCGAAGTCGAGCGCGGCGAGATCGGCCAGCTCCATCGCGGAGACGGCGCCCCGGCCGTTGGACGTACGGTTGACCCGCCGGTCGTGTACGCAGACCAGCGTGCCGTCGGCAGTCAGCCGGACGTCGCATTCGAGGGCGTCGGCGCCGTCCTCGATGGCCTTGCGGTAGGCGGCGAGCGTATGTTCCGGGACATCCTCCGACGCTCCCCGGTGGGCGACGACCTGGATCGGATTCCCACCCGGGACGGCATCCCGGCCCGCACGCACATAAGTCACCGGGCTATCGTGCCACCGCGGAGCGGTCCAGCCGGTCCGCCGGGTGTTTACGGCGGTCTGACACCCGGTGGGAAAAGCTGTGTCCAGCCTGTCGGTTGCACTGAAAAATAGTGAGCCGCCACACACCCGCGTCCTTCCCGCGTCATGATGTTGAGGAGAACAGCTGTGAGCACCGAGAACGAGGTCGGCCCGGCTCCGGCTGCACCGGCGTCCGCGCCGACGCCGGAGCCGTCCGTGCCGCCCGTGCCGGAGGCGGAGCCGAAGACGGCCCAGCTGCCCACCGTGCCGCCGGCTCCTCCCGCCGCCCCGCCGGCGGTTCCGGCCCAGGCGCCCGCTGTGGCGCAGGCGGGGCCGCCCGCGGAGCAGCCCAGCGCGCCGCCGACCGCGCCGCCGGCCGCCCAGACCGCGCCGCTTCCGCCGGTCCCGGCCGCCTTCGCCGCCGCTTCGGCCGCCCCCGCCGGTCCGGCCGGCCCCGACTGGGGCGCGCCGCCGCCCACCGACCCGTACGGAGCCCCGTTCCCGGGTGCGGCGCCCGCGCCGAAGAAGCGCGGCAACGGTGGCCTGGTCGCCGCCGTACTCGTCGCCGCGCTGCTGGCGGGTGGCGTCGGCGGCGGCGTCGGCTGGTGGGCCGCCGACCGCTCCGACAACGGCTCCAGCTCCACCACGGTGGCCTCGTCCGGCAACTCCAAGGACCTCAGCCGCGCCTCCACCTCGGTCGCGGCCATCGCCAAGAAGGCCCTTCCCAGCGTCGTCACCATCGAGGCCACCGGCACCTCCGAGAGCGGCACCGGCACCGGCTTCGTCTACGACAAGCAGGGCCACATCCTCACCAACAACCACGTGGTCGCCCCCGCCGCCAACGGCGGCAAGCTCACCGCGACCTTCTCGAACGGCAAGAAGTACACCGCCGAGGTCGTCGGCCGTGCCTCCGGCTACGACGTCGCCGTGATCAAGCTCAAGGGCATCAGCGCCTCCCAGCTCACGCCGCTCGCCCTCGGCAACTCCGACACCACCGAGGTGGGCGACGCCACCATCGCGATCGGCGCCCCCTTCGGCCTCTCCGGCACCGTCACCACCGGCATCGTCTCCGCCATGAACCGCCCCGTCGCCTCCAGCGACGGCACCGGTTCCTCGGCCTCGTACATGTCGGCCATACAGACCGATGCCTCGATCAACCCCGGCAACTCCGGCGGCCCCCTCCTCAACGCCGAGGGCGCCGTCATCGGCATCGACTCCGCCATCCAGTCCACCGGCAGCTCCGACGGCACCTCCCAGTCCGGCAGCATCGGCCTCGGCTTCGCCATCCCCATCAACCAGGCCAGCCGCGTCGCCAAGGACCTCATCGCCACCGGCGTCCCCGTCTACCCGGTCATCGGCGTCTCCGTCGACTCCAGCTACACCGGCGAGGGCGCCAAGATCTCCACCGGCTCCGGGGCGATCACCTCCGGCGGCCCCGCCGACAAGGCCGGGCTCCAGGCCGGCGACGTCATCACCAAGTTCGACAACACCGTGATCGACTCCAGCCCCACCCTCATCGGCGAGATCTGGCAGTACAAGCCCGGCGACAAGGTCACCCTCACCTACACCCGCAACGGCACCTCCCACACCGCCTCCCTCACCCTCGGCGAGCGCAAGGGCGACAGCACCAGCTGATCACCCCCCTCCCCCCGGACCCGTTAGGCTGTCCCCGCGTCCCCCCACCCGGGCGGACGCGGGGTGGGTTGCCCGAGCGGCCTAAGGGAACGGTCTTGAAAACCGTCGTGGCAGCGATGTCACCGTGGGTTCAAATCCCACACCCACCGCACGTGAACGGCCCCTGACCAGGCAGATCGGTCAGGGGCTGTTGTGTTGCGTGCTGCCCGTGGATGCCCGCCGTTCCCCGGTGTTTTCCGCTCGATCGGGCACGACTGGGGGCACGTACGGGGCCTTCTGATCCGTAGCTACCCAACCCTCCAACCGGTGGACCTGTGTGGCGGGTCGCGGATCTGTCCTCCGGGGCGGCTGCGACGCTTCGCCCATGGCACCCAAGGCAGGCACCACCGAGAGTTCGGCAACGGCGCGAGTCGTCCTGCTGACACTCGCGGCCGGTCAGTTCCTGATGGCGCTCGACAGCTCTGTCATGAACGTCTCGATCGCGACGGTGGCCGATGACGTGGGCACGACGGTGACGGGTATCCAAGGCGCCATCACGGCCTACACCCTCGTGATGGCGATGTTCATGATCCCCGGCGGCAAGGTCGGGGCGCTGATCGGCCGCAAACGCGCGTTCATGATCGGCTGCGGCATCTACGGCTGCGGCTCGCTGGTCACGGCGCTCGCACCGAACCTGCCCGTGCTGCTGCTCGGCTGGTCGTTCCTCGAGGGGATCGGGGCGGCGCTCATCCTGCCGGCGATCGTGGCCCTCGTGGCTGGCAACTTCCCTGCTGAACGCCGCCCCGCCGCCTACGGACTGGTCGCGGCCGCAGGGGCCGTGGCGATCGCGGTCGGGCCGCTCATCGGGGGTGTCGCGACGACGTACTTCTCCTGGCGCTGGGTGTTCGCCGGTGAGGTTCTGATGGTGCTCGGCATCCTGGTGCTTGCCCGCCGCATCGCCGACGCTGCGAGCGACGAACGCCCTCGCATCGACCTCGTCGGCGCAGTGCTCTCCGCCCTCGGGCTCGGGATCTTCGTCTACGGGGTACTCCGATCGGATGAATGGGGCTGGTTCAAGCCGAAGCCCGACGCGCCTTCATGGCTCGGGGTTTCCCTGGTCGTGTGGCTGATGCTGACAGGTCTGCTTCTGATCTGGCTCTTCCTCCGCTGGGAGGCCCGCCTCGTGAAGCGGCACAGGGAACCACTCATTGACCCAGCAATGTTGCAGAACAAGCAGCTCACCGGCGGGCTGACGATGTTCTTCTTCCAGTACCTCGTGCAGATGGGTGTGTTCTTCGTCGTACCGCTCTACCTGTCGGTTGCCCTGGGTTTGTCCGCGCTCGCGACCGGTGCCCGCATCCTGCCGCTCTCGCTGACATTGCTGGCGGCCGCGATCCTGATCCCGCGCTTCCTCCCGGACGTCTCTCCGCGGCGGGTGGTGCGGCTCGGGATCCTTGCGTTGCTCGCAGGCGCGGTGGTCCTGATGGCCGCGCTCGACGCAGACGCCGGTGCGGAAATCGTCACCATCCCGCTCCTGTTGATCGGGCTCGGCATGGGCGCGCTGGCGTCCCAGCTCGGGTCGGTCACCGTGTCCGCAGTACCGGAAGAACAGAGCGCTGAAGTCGGCGGTGTCCAGAACGCCGTCACCAACCTCGGCGCCTCGATCGGTACGGCACTCGCCGGGTCGATCCTGATCGCCGCGCTCACGTCTTCGTTCCTGGCCAGCGTCGATCAGAATCCGGCGGTTCCGGCCGACGTCAAGAGTCAGGCGACCGTCCAACTTCAAAGTGGCGCACCCTTCCTGTCGGACGCCCAGCTCAAGACCGCCCTCGACGAAGCCGGCACAAGCACGGAAGTGACCCAGGCCGCGCTGGACGCAAACGCCGAGGCCAGGGTCGACGGCCTGCGCGCTGCACTCGCCATCCTCGCCTTCGCCGCTCTCCTCGCGTTGTTCTTCACCTCACGGATCCCGAGGACCCAGCCCCGCTCGACGGAGGTGTAGCCGCGGATGGCCTTGTTGTCGGGCCATCCCCGTGCGACGGCCCCCACCGCACCTCGGGGCAGTGGATAACGGGCTGATCATTGCGTGGGTTCAGATCCCACACCCACCGCACAGGTCGGCGTAGGTGCTGGTCAGATGGGGTGCACCTTTCGGAGGTGCACCCCATCGGCATGCGCCCCACCTCACCCGTATCCCAGGCTTGACCAGCCCGTATGGGCCATCTGTGGGCCAACATGTGCCCGCCCTCCAAGCACCGGATGGGCAAAGGGCAGTCACAGGTCAATCACGGTGTTCTCTTATGAACAACCGACAGGCTCTGCGTAGTTGCCCAAGCGATGGGAGAGCCGTCATGAACGACTACGACCACACAAGCCACTCGTCGGCCGGGTCAGCCCCGGCGACCATGGCCGCGCAAGCACGCCGGCCAAGCGTAGGGCGGTTGCTGTCGAAGAAAAGGGGTGGATGGATCGTGGCCGCCGGGCTGACGTGTGCGATGGCCGGACTCACCGGTGCCGGCACGTCGGCCGCGGCGGAAATCTCGTCGTCCGGGTCGCCCCTTTCGGCCGCAGCCACGCCCGCACCGACCGTAACGCCCACCGGCGGGCCCGTGACCGGGCCTGCCGCCGGGGGTGCGACCGGCATCGTCGACACCACGTCCACGTCGGGCTTCACCTTTGCGACGGCAACGGGTGTGGAGCTGACCGTCGACGAGGTGTCCTCCACGACCTACAAGAAGGGAACCCGCCGCATCTCGGCGAGCGCCGTGAAGGAGGGCGCAAGCGTCCTCGTCCTGGGGACGGTGGACAGCGCGACCATCACGGCTACGCACGTCATCGTGCAGCCCGGGGGCGACGGCGGAGCTGCGGCTGCCGAGGCGGCAGGGGTGATCCCCTTCCAGCAGGGGACGCCGTCCCCGACGAAGTCGGTCGGTCAGATCCCGGTCTACACCGAGGGAGAGGGGACGATCCTCAGCGGGACGACGGCGGACAAGGCGACGAAGGCCGCGCAGGCCGTCGTGCCCGGAGGCATCGTCGACCGCGTGGTGGAGCTGAGCGGCGGCGAGTACGAGGTCCACAACATCAGCATCAACTGGCCGCACCACGTCTTCGTCAACAAGGACTTCAAGGTCGTCGGCTACGAGTAGCCGACGCGACGGAGCGCCGGTGCCGGTGGCCGGCGCGGGTTGCCCCTGGCGGCGGGACGCCAGGGCATGGCAACGATGTCACCGTGGGTTCAGATCCCACACCCACCGCAGGTGAGCGGCCCCCGACCAGGTGACTCGGTCGGGGGCCGCTCTCGTACGTGTGGCTCGTGAGGGACCGTCGTTCCCCTGTCAAAGGCACTGGGCCGGCCCCGACTTCGAGGGAGGTTTGGGGATTGTCCGGGAATGTGGCGGAACGGTTCGGCCGTTGGGGGGCACGGGATTCGGGGGTCGGTGGGGGCGGCGGGATGGGCAGGGGGCGATATTGGAGGTTTGTCGACAGATCGTCACGCTTGCGAGCTAAATGACCCGGGAGGTCCGGTTGGGCGGGGATGGGGTGGGCAACTCTGATCTCGGCGACGTCGCAGAGCCGGCGGGGCGGTCGGCCAACCGGACCCCGCGAGCAAGCACCCCTGAAGGAGAATTCATGGCAAGCATCCGTACCGCTCGTGTCCTGGCCGCGATGGCGGCACTGCCGCTGGCGGCGGCGCTGTTCGCCGGGACGGCGATGGCTGACAACGGGGCGATCGCGGGCAACGGGTCGAATGCGACCGTGGTCAGCAACAGCGGCGGCAATGTCCGCGGTGACAACTTCGGCAGTGTGACGACGACGCAGCAGGCGGCCACGGGGGCGGGGGCGTCCAACCAGAACAACACGGCGAGCGTGGTGGGTTCGGCGTTCACGGAGATCCGGCAGTCGAACTGGGCCATCCACTTCGCACCGCAGGGATGACGGGGACCCGGGCCGCCTGAGCGGTCCGCGCAAGGGCGGCTGCGCGACGGCATCCTCAGTGCCGTCGCGCAGCCGTGTCCGGGAGGGTGAATTGTTTGTCCACAGGGTGTGGAAAACTTCTGGCCGCTTGACAGGATGGCCAACAGGAAAGAATCTGACGGGTAGTCAGATCAACTCTCTGGTGAGGCCGCCCCGTGCTCATACCCGCGCAGAACCGGACAACACCGGACCTCCTCGGCCGCCTCAAGGCGTACGAGGGCCAGGCTGCCGCCACCGGGGCGGCCGGCAAGGACCCGGTGAACCCGGCGATGATCCGGCACTGGTGCGAGGCCATGGGCCATGCGGTGCCGGAGGACGGAGCGGCGCCGGCGGCGATGTTGCAGGTGTGGACCATGGGCGGGCTGTCGGGGCACGGGGGCGGTGGGGGTGCCAGGACGCCGGCGTACGAGGAACTGCTGGCGCTGCTGGACGAGGCGGGGTGTACGTCGGTCGTGGCGACCGACAGCGAGCAGGAGTACGTACGGCCGCTGCGGCCCGGTGAGCGGATCAGCTTCGACACCGTGATCGAGTCGGTGTCGGCCCGGAAGTCCACGAAGCTGGGCGCGGGGCACTTCGTCACCACCCGGACCGAGATCCGGACGGCGGGGGGCGGTGAGCTGGTCGGCACGCATCGCTTCCGGATCCTCAAGTACGCGCCCGCGCCGCAGAAGTCCGCAGGGCCAAGCCGCCCCCGGCCGGTCGTCAACCGTGACAACGCCGGTTACTGGGAGGGCGTTCGCGACCACCGCCTCCTCATTCAGCGCTGCACCGGCTGCGGCGCGCTGCGGCTGCCCTGGCTGCCCGGCTGCGATGCGTGCGGCTCGCCGGGGTGGGACACCGTACAGGCGGGCGGTGCCGGCGTCGTCCATTCGTACGTCGTCATGCACCATCCGCCTTTCCCCGCCTTCGAACCGCCGTACGCGGTCGCGCTCGTGGAGCTGGCCGAGGGGGTGCGGCTGCTCGGGAACGTGGTCGGGGTGGCGTACGAGAAGGTGCGGATCGGGATGGGCGTCGGCCTGGAATTCCTGCGGGTGGACGAGGACATGACCGTGCCCGTGTTCCGGCCGGAGGTGTGAGGTGGAGGTCGGCGTGGTGCTGCCAGAGCTGCGGATTCCCGTCACGCGCACGCTGATCGTCGCGGGGGCGGTCGCGACCCGCGACTACCAGGACGTGCACCACGACGCCGAGGCCGCGCGGGCCAAGGGCTCGCCGGACATCTTCATGAACATCCTGACGACGAATGGGCTGGTCAGCCGGTACGTCACCGAGTGCTTCGGCCCGGCGACCACCATCAGAAGGTTGAAGATCACGCTCGGCGCGCCCAACTACCCCGGCGACGAACTGACGTTGACCGGGACCGTGACGGCGGTGGACGGCCCGTGCGTCACCGTCGAGGTCGTCGGCGCGAACGGCATCGGCCGGCACGTCACCGGCACCGTCGAAGTCGAGCTGGAGGTGGCGGCCCGATGAGCGTACGGAGCCGGGACAACCTGGGCGGGCGGGCGGCGATCGCCGGGATCGGGGCGACGGAGTTCTCGAAGGACTCGGGCCGCAGTGAGCTGAAGCTGGCGGTGGAGGCGGTGCGGGCGGCCCTGGACGACGCGGGGCTCACGCCGGCCGACGTCGACGGCATGGTGACCTTCACGATGGACACCAGCCCCGAGATCGCGGTCGCACAGGCCGCCGGGATCGGGGAGTTGGGCTTCTTCTCGCGGGTGCACTACGGCGGCGGCGCGGCCTGCGCGACCGTGCTGCAGGCGGCGATGGCGGTCGCGACCGGGGTGGCCGACGTGGTGGTCTGCTACCGGGCCTTCAACGAGCGGTCGGGGCGCCGCTTCGGCTCCGGGGTCCAGCACCGCGAGCCGTCGGCGGAGGGCGCGGCGCTGGGGGTGAACCTGCCGTCCGGGCTGCTGACCCCCGCCTCGTGGGTCGCCATGTCGGCACAGCGATATTTGTACGAATACGGCCTTGATGCGGAGGTCTTCGGCCACGTCGCGGTCGCCGACCGGCGGCACGCGGCCACCAACCCGGCCGCGTACTTCTACGGCAAGCCGATCACCCTGGCCGACCACGCCGCCTCCCGCTGGATCGTGGAGCCGCTGCGCCTGCTCGACTGCTGCCAGGAGACGGACGGGGGCCAGGCGATCGTGGTGACCTCCGCCGAGCGGGCCCGCGATCTGCGGCATCCGCCCGCGGTGATCCGTGCTGCCGCGCAGGGCGCGGGGCGGGCGCAGGAGCAGATGACCAGCTACTACCGGCGGGACCGGGACCTCGCCGGGCTGCCCGAGATGGCCGTCGTGGCACGGCAGTTGTGGCGGACGGCCGGACTGGGGCCGGAGGACGTCGACACGGCGGTGCTGTACGACCACTTCACGCCGTTCGTGCTGATGCAGCTGGAGGAGTTCGGCTTCTGCGGCCGCGGCGAGGGCGGCGCCTTCATGGAGGCCGGCCGGCTGCCCGTCAACACGCACGGCGGGCAGCTGGGGGAGGCGTATCTCCACGGCATGAACGGCATCGCCGAAGGCGTACGCCAACTGCGCGGCAGCAGCGTCAACCAGGTACCCGACGCCGCGCACGTCCTCGTCACCGCCGGGACCGGGGTGCCGACCTCGGGGCTGGTGCTGGGCGCGGACTGAGGCCCCCCGCAGCCCAGCAACCTGTCCGCGCCCGGCCCCGGCGGCGTCAGTCGCCCAGGCCCGCCCAGAACTCCGCGAACGTCAGCAGCCCGTCCTCGTTGATGTCCTTCGCCGCGATGACAGCCTGCGCCACCGTCTCGCTGACATAGGGGTCACCGAGCTCGGCCATGACCTTCTTGTACTCGGCCGCCGTGATGTACCCGTCGCCGTCCAGGTCGTACCGCTCGAACGCCGTCCGCGCCGACTCAATGTCCGCCATCGAAAGCTTCCCCTCCGTGTGTGCAGCTTGTCTGACCCGCACACATTAGCGGCGGTCGGTTTTACGGATAGAACAACCCGGGAGTCGCGGTGTAGACCCGGATCGGATAGTCACACGACCTCTCGAAAAAGGCCGGCGCCGACGACCGAGCCGCCAGCGTCTCGCCCCGCGCGTCCAGACCGTCCGCCATGACCGGCAGCCCAACAAGGGCAATGAGGCCGGCCACCCCCGCCAGCGGTCCGCGCCGCCACAGGGCGACCGACGCCACGACGGCCACCACTGCCGCCACCGGGATCAGCGCGAGCGCCGCGTACGTGTAGTGGTCCGGGGCCAGAGCGGCATGGCACAGCGCGTACTCCCTCGGCTTGCCCCCTGCCAGCATCGGCACCCGCTCGGCGAGGGCGAACAGCGGCAGCACCACGCCCGCCCCGGCCAGCAGACCCGCCCACCTACGACTGCGCACCCCAGCCATCCGCTTCCCCCTCCATCAGCGCCGCGATCTGTGCCACGCTCCACTCACCCGCCGCCCCCGGCCGCGCCGCCAGGTACTCGGCGATCCTCCCCGCCTCCCATGCCCCCGCCTCGACCAGCCCGGCGGCCAGATGCCCCAGATAGTGGGCGGCCGGCTTCCGCCAGGCCACGTCGGCGAGGGCCCAGGGCGCGGTGCAGGTCAGCAGTGTCCGCCCTTCGATCTCCCCGGCGCACACCACCGTCTCGTACCGCCCGTCCCCCAGCGTGACCCGCTCCCCCACCGCCAGCGTCCCCAGGTCGACGGCCAGATCGGCGTCCGGCAGCCGGTGCATCTCCTGGGTGGCGATGTCCGCGAACTGCCTGGCGGTCAGCAGATGCGCCCGGCCCCACACCACCCCGGGCGCATCGGGATCGTAGAAGGCCATCCCGCCGGTCCACCTCTTCGACTCGTACGCGAAGTAGACGCTTCCCGGCAGCTCAACGGCCACCGACCGCTCCGGCGGGCGCGGATCACGGCAGCCGCCCAGGTAGCGGGCGAGGCGGGCACCGTGCATGTTGGAGCCGTAGGACGCGTACCAGACCTGCATGGAAGCGCACACCTCCGAAGTTGGCAGCTCCTCCATTGAACCGAGTTTCCTCCTTCAACGTGATCGAACAGTGAGCCCTCCGGACGCCGCGCCCACCGCGGCGTCCATGCGGAAGTACGTTCACGAATCGGAGTCCACGGCCATGAAGCTCGCCAAGCGCCTCACCCTCACCGCCGCCGCCCTCGCCACCGCGGGCGCCGCCCTCCTCGCGACCGCCGCCTCGGGCCAGGCGGCGGACCAGCACCCGGTCCCGGCGCTCACCGGCATCCCCGCCGCGCTCCAGGTCCCGGACGGCAACCATCGTGTCGCCGTCCTCGACGCCAAGGGCGTGCAGACCTACACCTGCACCAACGGCGCCTGGACCTTCCTCGAGCCCGCCGCCACCCTCTGGGCCGGGAACGACCCCGCCAAGCAGCCGCTTGCCCTGCACTCCCGCGGCCCCGTCTGGATCTCCACCCGCGACGGCAGCGCCGTCAACGCCGCCGCCGCAGCCAGCGTCCCCCACGACGGCGCCATCCCCGAACTCCTCCTCAAAGCCACCGCCACCCGCGGCAACGGCCTCTTCGGCGACATCTCCTACGTCCAGCGCCTCCGCACCCACGGCGGCCTCGCCCCCACCACCCCCTGCACCGGCACCGCCCAGATCGGCGTCCCCTACTCCGCCACGTACGCCTTCTACGCCCCCACGCAGTGAGCCACTGCCCCGGGTACGACAAAGCCCCCTCCGGGATGATCCCGGAGGGGGTTGCTGTGCAGCCGGACCCAATTGGTCGTATTTATGGCTATATGTATCATTGTTACACCGCTTCGTGCCCCTAGGAAGGAGATCATCATGGGTGCCGAAGGGACATCGGGGACGGTGGTACTCGTCCATGGCGGTTTTGTCGACGGCTCCGGCTGGCAGGGGGTCTACAACCTCCTGAAGAAGGATGGCTACAGCGTCAGTGTCGTCCAGAATCCGACGCTGACACTCGACGGTGACGTCGCCGCGACCAAACGCGTCATCGATGCGCAGAGCGAACCGGTCATCCTCGTTGGCCATTCCTATGGCGGAGCGGTCATCACCGAGGCGGGGAACAGTCCCAATGTAGCGGGGCTCGTCTATATTGCGGCCTTCGCGCCGGACCGGGACGAGTCGGTGAACACGCTCATTGCCAACCCGCCGCCCGGAGCTCCCGTACCGCCGATTCTGCCGCCGCAGGACGGCTTCCTATTCCTCGACAAGGCGAAGTTCCCTGCTTCGTTCGCAGGCGACGTGGATGCCGAACCGGCCGCGTTCATGGCCGACTCGCAGGTCCCGTGGGGCGTTGACGCTTTGAGCGGCACGATCAGCGAGCCGGCGTGGCGGACCAAGCCCAGCTGGTATCTCGTCGCGACCGAAGACAAGATGATCCCCCCGGCAGCTCAGCGCTCGATGGCTGAGCGGGCCGGCTCAACTGTTGCCGAAGCCGCCGGTAGCCACGCGATTTTCCTGTCGCAGCCGGCAGTCGTTGCCGCGATCATCAAGAAGGCCGCTTCCGGAGTGCGCTCAGCCACGCGCTGAGACGACCAGAGCGCTTCCGGCTGCATCAGGCCGTCGGTACAAGGCTGAGTTGGCAGAACCGATGCCACCCGAAGGCGTCAGCTGTCCGAAGCGATGGGCGGCGGCTGATCAAGGGCGTTGCTGTACTTCGCTGCTGTACGGCACGAAAAAGGCCCCTCGGGAATGATCCCCAGGGGCCTCTGAGCTGCTGTGCACTCGGCAGGATTCGAACCTGCAACCTTCTGATCCGTAGTCAGATGCTCTATCCGTTGAGCTACGAGTGCTGGTGCTTCCCGGCGCTTTCCGGCCGGTCTGCGTTGCGGGAACAACATTACATGACCGGCCGCGTGAGGTGAAATCCATTGCCCGCACCCATGCTGAGCTGGGAAAACGCCGGAAGCCCCGGCCGGTGATCGGCCGGGGCTTCCGGACTGGAGCGGAGGCTGAGGGATTTGAACCCTCGATGGGATTGAAGTCCCAAACCGCATTAGCAGTGCGGCGCCATAGACCGGACTAGGCGAAGCCTCCAGACACGCCCGCGCGAGCGGGTGTGTGCAGATGATGGCACAGCCGGGCGGGCTGTCACCAATCGCAGACCAGGTTACTAGGCCTCGTACGGGCAGAGCAAAGCTGTTCCGCGGCGACGCGCCCACGATCGGGTGGATCAGGGGGGTGCGGGGGTGCGGGGAGGTAGGGACGGGGGCATGCGAATGAGCCGAATGACGCTGGCCGCCCTGTGGGCCGTCGGGCTGCCGTTGCTGACCGCGACCGGCGCGAGGGCGGCGGGGCCGGTGCCCGTGCCGTTGGGGGTGGACCGGCTGACCGTGACGGTGGACGACGGGGAGGACCACGTGGCGACGTATGAGCTGGTCTGCCATCCGGCGTCCGGGACGCTGCCGGACGCGCAGGCGGCGTGTGACCGGCTGGACGCGCTGGGAGGGCCGGTGGGGCCGCCGCCGGCGGGGCAGATGTGCACGATGATCTACGGCGGCCCGCAGAAGGCGACGGTGGTCGGCACCTGGCGGGGGGCGCCGGTACGGGCGCGCTACAACCGGGCCAACGGCTGTGAGACCGCCCGGTGGGACGACATGGCGCCGGTGCTGCCCGTGGCCGTGCCGACGGAAGGTGACGGACGCCACAATTCCGGATGGCGGCCGTGAACACTTCCATCCCGTACGGGACATGAGCATCCACGACCGCTGGCCCAACGACTGCCCGTACACTCGCTCTAGTGACAGGCCGCGAAGGCAGCGGCAAGATGGGCCGCCACCGGCAGCGCGGGGTCCACCGGGCCACCGCCAGCGGTGTGCGGCACATGCGGTACATCAGGGAGGACGCGTCTCGTGAGCAGCAGGCCAT
Source organism: Streptomyces sp. NPDC059373 (assembly GCF_042751495.1). Classification (NCBI taxonomy): domain Bacteria; kingdom Bacillati; phylum Actinomycetota; class Actinomycetes; order Kitasatosporales; family Streptomycetaceae; genus Streptomyces; species Streptomyces sp. NPDC059373. The sequence goes on from NZ_JBHYXC010000002.1 coordinate 512,831, forward strand.
CCCGAGGCGCTGCTCGCCTCGCGGCAATACTGGACGCCCTGCCTGACGCGCTGCTCCTGGTCAACGCCAACGGCACCGTCGTCAACGCCAATTCGATAGCCCTGGAGACTTTCGAGTCCCCCGGCACGGCCCTCGTCGGGCGCGGGCTGCTCGACCTTCTGCCGGCCTTCGACTCCAAGCGCATCCCGGGCTCCATGCGGCGGCCCGATGACGACGACGGCCGGACGAAGCCGACCCGGATGGTCGCGCGGCGCACCGACGGCAGTGAATTTCCGGTGGAGGTTACGAGCGCGAATATCGACGACGCGCGCACCGCCTTCGCGGAGACCTACAGCTACACGGGCGACGAGCTGCTGATGCTGGTGGTCCGCGACCTCACCGGCGCCCTCGACACCGAGGCCGAACTCGCCCGCCAGCAGCGGCAGACCGAGATGATCCTGCGCGCCGCGTCCGAGGGTGTGGTCGGCGTCGACACCGAGGGCAGGGTGGTGCTGGTCAACCCGGCCGCCGCGCAGATCCTCGGCTTCCGCGCCACCGACCTCGGCGGCCAGGAGCTGCACCCGCTGATCCAGCACTCGCGCCCGGACGGTTCCCCGCTCCCGTACGAGGAGACCTCGCTGGCGGAGACCCTGCGTAGTGGCCTGAAGCACCGGGTACGAGGCCAGGTGCTGTGGCGCAAGGACGGCAAGGCGGTCCCGGTGGACCTGACGACGGCGCCGGTACGGGAGGGCGAGCAGCTGGTCGGCGCGGTCATGACGTTCACCGACCGGAGCCGCTTCAACGCCCTGGCCGCGCGCCACGCGCAGCTTCAGGCGGTGCTCAGCGAGTCGCTGCGCGGGCCGATCGACGAGCTGCGCGGCGAGCTGGTCGGCCTGGCCGCCGACCCGGCCGGGCACCTGTGGCCCGAGGCCAACCAGATCCTGCACCACCTCGCCGCCGGATACGCCCGCATCACCACCCTCATCGACAATGTGCTGGCCTTCCAGCGGCTGGACCGCGGCGAGGACAAGCTGGAGCGACTGACGACCTCCCTGGACAAGGTTGTCGCGGCGGGCGTCGAGGGCGCGGTCGAGCTGATCGGCCCCGGACGCGCGCAGTACGCGGTGCACGCGCCGCCCATAGAGGCCACGGTGGACGCCGACCGGCTGGCCCAGGCGGTCTCGCACCTGATCGCGGACGTCGCCGGGGTCGACGCGGCCGGGAACATCCCGGTGCTGCCCAGCGGCGGTGACTCCACGATCGTCGTGGCGGCGGCGCAGCGGGGCGATGTCGTACGGATCGAGGTGCGCGGCCCGCACGCGGGCGGCGACCCGGTGCATCTGCCCATAGCGCGCGGCATCGTGGAGCGGCACGGCGGCGTGCTGCAGACCCACGAAGTGCCGGGCCAGGGCAGCGCGTACGTCCTCGAGGTGCCGGTCGGCCCGGGCAAAGGCGCGGCGGCCGGCACGGTGAAGGAGCCGGTACGGGAGTCGGAGACGACGGTCATGCCGTTGCCGGCCGAGCCGATCCGGGGGACGACCACGAAGCCGGGCCCGCCCCGGCAGCGGCAGGCGTCGGAGGACGCGTCGGTGGCCGGTCCCGCTCCCGCCGGCGCCATCGCACTCCCGGCGGCGGCCACGGACACCCCGAGCGGCCGGCGCCGTGCGCTGCGACAGCCGGCGGACCAGACCCCGGAGCAGCCGGCCCAGCAGCCCCACCAGCCCGAGCATCCGCAGCCGCACCCGGAACAGCCGACGGGCCGCCGCGCCAGGCGCCCCGCCGCCGATGACAGCCAGGCGGGCCAGTCGGGCCAGGTGGGCCACCCCGGTCGGCCGTCGGGCCTCCCCGCGCTGCCCCCCGCCACGGCCGACGCCCAGGAAGCGCCCACCGGGCGTCGGGCCCGCCGCGCCCCGGAAGCCCCGGAGTGGCCGGAGGCGAACGGCTCCGCGCAGCGGCGGCCCTCGGCGATCGTCGACCCGCGCAAGCTCCCGGCGGCGGCCGAGGAGCGTCCGGCCATGCTCGAACTCGAGGCCCCGCCGCAGGTCGTCCAGCAGCAACAGCCGCAGCAACAGCCGCAACTGCCGCCGCAGCAGCATCCGTCGATCCCGGAGCAGACCCAGCGCGCCCCGCAGTCGCAGCTCCAACCGCAGCCCCAGGTCCAGGCCCCGCAGCCGCAGCCCCAACCCCCGGCCCCCCAGCCCCCCCTGCCCCAGGCCCAGCCGCATCCCCAGGGCGACACCCACGGCAGTCGGGCGATAAGCGTGCGCACCCTCGGCCAGGGCGTCCCCTTCGCCCAGCAGATCGCCGAGCAGACGCAGAGCGCCCCCAGCGGCCGCCGGCGCAAGCTCAACGCCCCCGCCGAGGGCGAGGCCCGCCCGCACCCCACCGTGCCGGAGCAGCAGCAACCCCAACAGCAGCAACCGCAGCAGCCGTCCGCCCAGCAGCCGCAGTCCGCCGGCCGGGCCTATGCCATAGGGGCCCCCACCGAGAGCGACGAGGGCCCGGAGCCGCTGGACGGCCCGAACGGCGCGGTCGACGTGACCGACGAGAGCGTGGCCGTCCTGGGCGAGCCGCGTCGGCTGCTCGTGTGGCCCGAGCCGGACGTCTCGACCCGCCAGGCGCTGACCGACCGCGGCTACCGACCGGTGATCGTACGCAGCCGGGAGGAGGTCGACGCGCAGGTCGCCGAGCCGCCCGCCGCGCTCTTCGTCGACCCGCTGACCGGCCCGATCACCCGCACCGCCCTGCAGTCGCTGCGCCAGGCCGCCGCCCAGGCCGAGGTCCCGGTGCTGGTCACCGCCGGGCTGGGGCAGGCCACCCGCGAAGCGGCGTACGGTGCCGATCCCGCCGTACTCCTCAAGGCGCTTGCGCCGCGCGACAGCGAGCAGCATCCGCCCCGGGTGCTGCTGGTGGAGAGCCATCTGCCCATCGCGGAGGCGTTCACCGGCACGCTGGAGCGGCGCGGGATGCAGGTCGCGCAGGCCGGTTCCGAGGCGGACGCGATGACGATCGCCTCACAGGTGCATCCGAACCTGGTGGTCATGGACCTGATGCTGGTCCGGCGCCGCAGGCACGGCATCGTGGACTGGCTGCGTGCCAACGGGCAGCTCAACCGCACTCCGCTGGTCGTCTACACCTCGGTGGACATCGACCCGGCCGAGCTGCCGCGGCTCGCCTCCGGCGAGACGGTGCTGTTCCTCGCGGAGCGGTCGACGAGCACGGATGTGCAGTCCCGGATCGTCGATCTGCTGAGCAAGATCGGTTCCTGACGCTCTTTCGGCTCACCCGAGTCGCAGGTGATCGTCCGTCATGTTCCGCTCGGAACGTCAAGTTGACCGCGCCCGCCCCCGGTCGGGTGCCGCACCGTTTCGAGGAACGCATGACTCAGCGATACGTCCCCGTCATCCCCCGGGCGCTCGCCGCTCCGATGCTCGCGCTGTCCCTGTTCCTGATCGTCGGACCGATGGGCGGCGTGGCATCGGCGGAGGGGCCGAGCGCGCCGGCCGAACAGGCGGTCGCCAAGGCCCGGCCCCGCGTGACGGACCGCGCACTGACGCTTCTCACTCCCACCACCGCCGACACCATCACCACCCGCCGCCCGGTCTTCAGTGGAACGGGCACGGCCGGTGACGTCGTCACCGTCTGGCCCGAGGACGGCGACCTGTACTGCTACGCCATTGTCGGCACGGACGGCAAGTGGATCTGCACGCCCACCCGGGACCTGCCGGTCGGCAACCAGGTCATCGCGGTCAACGAGTCCACCCCCGGCACCCCGGGCTCCAAGGGCCTGGTGCGGCTGCGGCTCTTCGTCACGCCGAATGCCACGACCACGGAAGAGCCCTGCCCACCCGGCAAGGACGACCAGAAGGACGACCAGAAGAAGAAGGACGACCACCACGAATGGGACCACCACGAGTGGGACCACCACTCCATCTTCGACTGGTGATCACCCCCATACGCGTACGGAGGGCGGCCCGTACCGCCCTCCGTACGCCTGTCCGGCTCAGCCCAGCCTGGTGACGTCCAGCTTCCCGTCCGCGTAGTCCCGGCGGATCACCTTCTTGTCGAACTTGCCGACCGAGGTCTTCGGCACCGCGGGGATGATCGCCCACCGTTCCGGCAGCTGCCAGTGCGCGATGCGCGCGGCGAGGAAGGCGCGCAGCGATTCGTACGTGGCCGTGGAGCCCTCCTTCAACACCACGGTGGCCAGCGGTCGTTCGCCCCACTTGTCGTCGGGGACCGCCACGACGGCCGCCTCGGCGACGTCGGGGTGGGCCATGAGGTGGTTCTCCAGCTCGACGCTGGAGATCCACTCGCCGCCGGACTTGATGACGTCCTTGGCCCGGTCGGTGAGGGTGAGATAGCCGTTGGCCGTGATCGTGCCGACGTCTCCGGTACGCAGCCAGCCGTCGGGGCTGAACTTGTCCTCGGGGCGGATCGGATCGGCGCCCGCGCCGCCGTAGTAGGCACCGGAGATCCACGGCCCGCGCACCTCCAGCTCGCCCGCCGACTCGCCGTCCCACGGCATCTGCTCGCCGTCCGGGCCGACGAGCCGGGCCTCGACGCCCGCAGGGAAGCGGCCCTGTGTGACGCGGTAGGACCACTCCTCCTCGGGCGAGAGGCCGGCCGGGGGGTGGGCGACGGTGCCGAGCGGGGAGGTCTCGGTCATGCCCCAGGCGTGGCAGACCTTGACGCCGTACTGCTCGTCGAAGGCCTTCATCAGGGCGGGCGGGCAGGCGGAGCCGCCGATGACCACGGCGCCGAGGGAGGAGATGTCGCGGGGCTTGGCGGCGAGTTCGGCGAGCAGGCCCTGCCAGATGGTGGGGACGGCGGCGGCGTGGGTCGGCCGCAGGGTCTCGATCATCTCGGCGAGCGGGGCGGGCTGCAGGAAGCGGTCGGGCATCAGCAGGTTGATGCCGGTCATGAAGGCGGCGTGCGGGATGCCCCAGGCGTTGACGTGGAACATCGGGACGACCGGCAGGGTCGTGTCCGCGGTGGTGAGGGCGAAGGACTCGGCCATGTTGACCTGCATCGAGTGCAGATAGATCGACCGGTGCGAGAAGAGCACGCCCTTGGGGTCGCCCGTCGTGCCGGAGGTGTAACACATGGCCGCGGCCTCGCGCTCGTCCAGCTCCGGCCAGTCGTACCTCGTCGGGCGGCCGGAGATCAGCGCCTCGTACTCGTGGACGGTGGCAGTGCTGCCCGCCAGGAGTGAGATGTCGCCGGGGCCGACCACGACCACGTGCTCGACCGACTCCATGGCCGGCAGCAGGGGGGCGAGCAGCTGCAGCAGCGAGCCGTTGACCAGGACGACGCGGTCGGCGGCGTGGTTGGCGATCCAGACGAGCTGGTCGGCGGGCAGCCGCAGATTCAGCGTGTGAAGGATCGCGCCCATGGAGGGGATCGCGAGATAGGCCTCGACATGCTCCGCGTTGTTCCACATCAGGGTGGCCACGCGCTCGTCGCGCTGGACCCCCAGCTCGTCGCGGAGCGCGTTCGCCAGCTGTACGGCACGTAGTCCCGTCTCCCGGAAGGTGCGGCGCTGCGGCTCGGCGTCACCGGTCCAGGTGGTGATCGTGGAATCCCCGTGCACTGTGGTGCCGTGCACCAGAATGCGGGTCACTGTCAGCGGAACGTCCTGCATCGTGCTCAGCACGGGGCCTCCTCGAAACGCGGCTACGCGAGGGTAGGCCTGCCCGTGCGGATCAGGGTCGGACAGGCCCTCGTCCGCGATTCTGGCTCCATACCGCGCGGTATGTCACTACCCAACGAGCAATTCGGGGTCTTCCCGTAGTTTTGACAGGGCGCGCGACACCGCGCTCTTCACTGTGCCCACCGACACCCCGAGGGCCTCGGCGGTCTGCGCCTCGCTCATGTCCTCGTAGTACCTGAGCACGACCATGGCCCGCTGCCGGGTCGGCAGCCGCGCTATCGCACGCAGCATCGCGTCGCGCTGTGCCTGGTGCTCGGCCCCGTCCGGGACCGAGTCCACCGCGGCGGGCTCGGGCAGCTCGTCGGTCGCGAACTCGTCGACGCGGCGCTTGCGCCACAGGGAGGTGCGGGTGTTGACCAGGGTGCGGCGGACGTAGCTGTCCAGGGCGCGGTGGTCGTCGATGCGCTCCCAGGCCAGGTAGGTCTTGGTCAGCGCGGTCTGCAGCAGGTCCTCGGCGTCGCTCGGGTTGGGCGTGAGCGAGCGCGCGGTACGCAGCAGCGCCGGGCCCTTGGTCCGTACGTAGCGGGTGAACTCATAGCGGGTGAACTCGCTGCTGCACACAGGCGTGGTCATGGCTCAACGCTATGAGCCGGGCCCGGCCCGGCGGATCCGCCGCAAGTCCCGAAGCGGGATCACCCTCAAGGAGTACGCCGGGGGCTGTCCTCACCTCCCGGGGGTGTACACGGACCCCGACTACCCCGAGACGATCGCCACGGGGGCGTCCATGCGGTTGCGGTCGATGTGCAGCTGCCGGCCGCCGTGCCGCTCCTTCACGTTGCCCGAGTACTGATGGATGCGGCGGTGCGGCTGCCAGGCCCCGGGGGACAGCATCGGCTCCCGGTGCACGGTCGGCGGCACCCGCCAGCGGGCGAACCAGATCACGCTGGGCATGTCGGGGATCCCGGCGGCGCGGGCCCGGCTCATGTGGGCGATGCCCGAGTCCGAGCTGCTGTAGAAGCCGGGCAGGTAGCCGGCCGCCCTGACCCGGCGGTTCCAGGCCCGTACGAAGGACAGGGTGGGAGTGGTGCAGCGGGCGCGGGTGACGCTGTACGCCTCCATGTCGAGGTAGAGCGGGCTGCGCGGGGCGAAGCCCAGGCCTGCCGCCCGGCTGACGGCGTCCTTTGCCTCGGCGGTGCCCTGGCGCCAGGGGTGGTGGCGGCTGATCCTGTGTTTGCGCTTGGCCTTGCTGAAGGCGCAGGGCGACTGCGAGCCGACGTAGATCGGGAGGACGTGCCAGCCCATCCGGTCGGTGCTGCGCACCCAGCCGCGGGTGAGGTGGGGCTGCTTGCGGCAGGCGCGCGCGGGGCCCGCGTAGTAGACGCCGACCGCGCGGTAGTCGGAGCGCAGCCAGGCCCGCATGGTGCGGGTCGTCGGGGTGTGGCAGGTGTCGAAGCCCCAGCCGCTGAAGATGCGCGGGCGCCCGAGGGCCGCGGCCGCGGAGCTGCTGCCCGTGGCGTCGTTCTGCGATCCGTCCAGTGCCTCGTCCGGGAACTGCCCACGCGGCGGGTCGACCTCGTCGGGCAGTCCGGCGACGTCCGGCAGACCGGTGATGCCGGCCAGATCGCCCACTCCGGTCACGTCGTCGGGGTCGCTGTCCGGCCCCGACGCGGCCACAGCCGCAGTGGCGGTGAGCAGGCAGAGGAGCACTGCCACGATCGCCGTCACAAGTCGGATGATCGGATTGCATTCGTGCATATGCCGAGTCAACGGTCAGGCCGTGTTCGCACCGGTCAGACACGCAGGGGGTTCATCCGTCTGCGTCACGCCTCGACGACGAAGAGCTGCGGCACCTCGGTCGCCCCGCACAGCCGCAGCGTACGGGCGTGCAGCGGCGGGCACCGCAGGACGAGCCGTACGGCCGGGTCGAGGCAGGCGACGCGGTGGACGAGGGTCGCGGCGCAGTGCGCGTCGATGAAGGACAGCTCGGTGAGGTCGATGATGCGCGGGGTCCCGGCGGGGCCGTCGAAGGCCTCGCGGAGGCCGAACTCGAACTCGGCCCGGGTGGCCAGATCCGCGTCGCCGCTCATCCAGAGGATGCCGTCACCGTGCTCGACGCGCAGCGCGTCCAGGCTCTGCAGTACGGACGCGGGGTGCGCGGCCGAGACCCGGCCGATGAGTTCGGGCGTGAAGCGACGGAGGTCGTACTCGCAGATCGCGGTGAAGCCGATGCCGGCGAAGACCGGGGTGAGCGCGGCCTCGTAGTCGATCAGGCTGTCGTGGTCGACGCCCGGCCGCAGCACCCACGACATGTCGCCCACGGCGCGGATGCCGGGGAAGCCCAGGCGGTGGGCGTCCTCCGTGGCCTGGACCCAGGCGGCGACCCGGGCCTCGGGCTCGAACCCGGCGTGCGGGTCGTACCCGGGTATGTCGTTCACCACGACGAGGCTGCCCCGCACCAGCGCCCGCCCGGCCGGCACGCCGAGCCCGGCCAGGTGGTTGACCGTTTCTTCCACGCTGGTCCCCGGGTCGGTGAAGAACATCACCAGTTCGCCCCTGGACAGCCCGATCTCGGCGAACGCCGCACGGATGTCCCACCGCGCGGCCTCGTCGTCGAACCCCAGACACGCATGATCCCCCGACGCCATACGGTCGACCGAGACCGCGCGAGGGCCGGTACCCCTGTCCATGCCGCGAACGTACGCCCGGCCCCGCCCCCGGTCGCCCTCTGGATCACCTTTGACCGCACTCTGTTTCTTTACGGCACCCCCTGGCCGCCGATGTCCCCCTCCACACCCGGACTTGCCTACCCCCGCAGTCCGATCATCAGCCCGCCACCACCTCCGCGAGCTGCCGCCACCCCGCCCGGGGGAGTTCCGCCCTGCTCTGGCCCTCCACGAGGAGTTGCAGGGCGACATGATCGGCGCCGGCGGCGTGGAAGTCGGCGATGCGGCTGCGGATGCGGTCGGGGGTGCCCCAGGCGGTGAGGGCGTCGACGAGGCGGTCGCTGCCGCCGTGAGAGAGGTCCTCTTCGGTGAAGCCGAGGCGGAGCCAGCTGTTGGTGTAGTTGGGGAGGGTCATGTAGAGGGCGAGGGTGCCGCGGGCGATGGCGCGGGCGCGGTCGGGGTCGGCCTCGAGGATGACCTTCAACTCGGGTGCGAGGAGGGGGCCTTCGCCCAGGATGGCGCGGGCCTGGGCGGTGTGCTCGGGGGTGACGAGGTAGGGGTGCGCGCCGGCGGCGTGGTCGCGGGAGAGTTCCAGCATGCGGGGGCCGAGGGCGGCCAGGACGCGGCGGTCGGCGGGGACGCCGGCCTTGTCCAGGTCCCCCAGGTACTGGGCCATCGCGGCGTAGGGCCGCCGGTAGCGTTCGCCGGCGAGGGCGGCGTGGCTGACGCCCAGGCCCAGCAGGAAGCGCCCCGGGTGGGCGGCTTCGAGGTCGGTGAAGCGGTCGGCGGTCTCCTCGGCCTCGTACGACCAGATGGGGAGGATGCCGGTCGCGAGGGTGATCGACGAGGTGGCGGCCACCAGGGGAGCCGCGTGCTCGACGCCGCTGCTGCCGCCCAGCCAGATGGCCCCGTAGCCGAGTTCCTCCAGCTCGGCGGCGGTCTCGGCGAGTTCGCCGGCCCGTGCGGGGTCCTCCGAACGCAGTGCGGTGTGCCAGATTCCGTAGCGGCCGACCGATGGCTTCACAGCTTCCTCCACCCAGAGTGTTCGATCCTGATCGTACGAACCTCGGAGTGAGTGAGGCTATTCCACTCCTTTAGGACTCCTTCATTCCGCTCTCATGTGCGGGTCCTAGCCTTCCCTCAAAGACCGCACCGACCACGGACAGTCTTTTCTCAGGTAATTCACAGATGACGAACAGTCTTCTCTAAGAAGCGACTCACAGGATTGCCACTATGACCGCGTCCTCATCTCCTGCAGCCGTCGACCTCACCCGCCCCGACGGTTCACCCGTCCGGGTCCTCGTCGTCGACGACGAAGCTGCCCTCGCAGACCTTCTGTCCATGGCCCTGCGGTACGAGGGCTGGGAAGTCCACACCGAAGGCAACGGCACCGACGCCCTGCGCTCCGCGCGCGAGTTGCGACCGGACGCCGTGGTCCTCGACGTCATGCTGCCCGACATGGACGGCCTGGAAGTGCTGGCGCGGCTGCGCCGGGAGTCGCCGGACGTGCCGGTGCTCTTCCTGACCGCCAAGGACGCCGTCGAGGACCGCATCGCCGGACTGACGGCCGGCGGCGACGACTACGTCACCAAGCCGTTCAGCCTCGAAGAGGTCGTCGCCCGGCTGCGCGGCCTGCTGCGCCGCTCCGGCGCGGCCGCGGCCCGTACGGAATCGCTGCTGGTCGTCGGCGACCTCGTCCTCAACGAGGACAGCCACGAGGTCAGTCGCAGCGGCACCGGGATCCACCTCACGGCCACCGAGTTCGAGCTGCTGCGCTACCTGATGCGCAACCCGCGCCGGGTGCTGAGCAAGGCGCAGATACTCGACCGCGTCTGGTCGTACGACTTCGGCGGCCAGGCCAATGTGGTCGAGCTCTACATCTCCTACCTCCGGCGGAAGATCGACGCCGGGCGCACCCCGATGATCCACACGCGGCGCGGCGCCGGCTACCTGATCAAGCCGGGCGAAGCGGTGTGACGCCGTCGTGACAGCCGACGTACTGGCAGGCCGGGTGGCCAGGTCGGGCCGGTCCGCCTCGGGCCGGGCGGGCAGGTCGGGCCGTGCGGCCCGCGGGGTCCCGCCCCGGCCCGACTATCGCCCCGGTCACCGGCCGCGCCGGGCCCTTTCCCTGCGTACGCGACTGGTCCTGTCGTCGATCGCGATGATCGCGGTGGTGTGCGCGGTCATCGGGGCGGTGACGACGATCTCGCTGCGGTCGTATCTCTACACACAGCTGGGCAACCAGGTCTCGGCCGTCGCGGACCGTGCGGCGGGACCGCTGGCGGCCCATCAGAGCAAGTACGGCGACGAGCTCGGCTTTCTGCGCAGCCCCGGCCTGCAGCCGGGCGTCATCGGCGCACACCTCACCGACAACCGGGCGGTGACCTCCGCCGGAATCGGGGTGCAGATCACGCCGGGTGAGGCGGTGGAGGTCCAGCAGTTCACGGCCGCGCAGAAGGCCGTGTTCGCGTCCGTGCCGCTGGACGCCGGGACGCACACGGTCACCATCCCCGGCTACGGCACGTACCGGGTGCAGTTGGTGCACACCGCCGCCGACACCAGCGGCTACACCGTCATCGGGCTGTCCACCACCGAAGTCGACGACACCATCAGCACCTACATCACCATCGAGGCCCTCGTCGCCGCCGCCGGGCTGATCGCCGCGGGCCTCGCCGGCTCCCTGATGATCCGTTACTCGCTGCGCCCCCTGCACCGCGTCGCCGCCACCGCCGCCCGGGTCTCCGAACTGCGGCTCGACAAGGGCGAGGTGGCCCTCTACGACCGCGTCCCCGACGGCGACACCGACCCACGCACCGAGGTCGGCCAGGTCGGCGGCGCGCTCAACCGCATGCTCGGCCACGTCGCCGGGGCGCTCAACGCCCGCCAGGAGAGCGAGACCCGGGTCCGGCAGTTCGTGGCCGACGCCAGCCATGAGCTGCGTACCCCACTGGCCTCGATCCGGGGCTACGCGGAGCTGACCCGGCGCGGCCGGGAGCAGATCGGCCCGGACACCCGGCACGCGCTGGGCCGGATCGAGTCCGAGGCCGCCCGGATGACGACGCTGGTCGAGGACCTGCTGCTGCTCGCCAGGCTGGACGCCGGGCGGCCGCTGTGCCTGGAGGCCACCGACATGTCGCCGCTGGTCGTGGACGCGGTCAGCGACGCGCGCGCGGTCGGCCGGGACCACAGGTGGCGCCTCGACCTGCCCGACGATCCGGCGTGCGTGCTCGGCGACCCGGAGCGGCTGCACCAGGTGCTGACCAATCTGCTGGCCAACGCCCGTACGCACACCCCACCCGGCACCACGGTGGTGGCCCGGGTCGTGCCCACCGACTTCGAGGTCCTGGTCGAGATCGCGGACAACGGTCCCGGCATCCCACCGAACCTGCTGCCGCACGTGTTCGAGCGCTTCGCCCGTGGCGACGCGTCCCGTTCGCGGGCGGCCGGGAGCACCGGACTCGGCCTGGCGATCGTGCAGGCGGTGGTCACCGCGCACGGCGGCCGGGTGAGCATCAGCAGCGTCCCCGGGGAGACGGTCTTCAGGGTTCATCTGCCTGTAACGCACTCACAGGTGGGTCTCAGTTTGGCCACAACGTCATGACAGGGCGTCGCCGCAAAGTAGATGCCATGCGCACTCAACAGCTCCCGCCGAGTGGCACGTCGTCCCCTGATCTGGGGGCCCTGCCCGCTCGAGAGCACCTGGCTGTCTCGCAAACCGAGCCAGTGCTCGATGTCGTGATCCCCGTATACAACGAGGAGAAGGACCTCGAAGGTTGTGTGCGCAGACTGCACGCGCACCTCGCCCGGACCTTCCCGTACCCCTTCCGTATCACCGTCGCGGACAACGCCAGCATCGACCGCACCCCCGCCGTGGCCCAGATGCTGCAGGCCGAGATCCCCGAGGTCCTGTCCTTCCGACTTGAGCAGAAGGGCCGCGGGCGGGCCCTGCGGACCGTGTGGTCCGCCTCCGACGCGCCGATCCTCGCCTACATGGACGTGGACCTCTCCACCGACCTGAACGCGCTGCTGCCGCTGGTCGCCCCGCTGATCTCCGGCCACTCCGACCTCGCGATCGGCTCCCGGCTGGCCCGGTCGTCCCGGGTCGTGCGCGGCGCCAAGCGCGAGTTCATCTCCCGTACGTACAACCTCATCCTGCGCGGCTCGCTCGCCGCCCGCTTCTCCGACGCCCAGTGCGGCTTCAAGGCGATCCGCAAGGACGTCGCCGAGCGGCTGCTGCCGCTGGTCGAGGACACCGGCTGGTTCTTCGACACCGAGATGCTGGTGCTGGCCGAGCGCGCCGGCCTGCGGATCCACGAGGTCCCGGTCGACTGGGTCGACGACCCCAACTCGACGGTGGACATCGTCAAGACGGCCACCGACGACCTCAAGGGTGTCCTGCGGGTCGGTCGCGCCCTGGCCACCGGCGCGCTGCCGCTGGACCGGCTGCGCCGCCCCTTCGGCGACGACCCGCGCGACCGCGACATCGCCGATGTGCCCGTCGGTCTGGCCCGGCAGCTCGTCGGCTTCTGCGTCGTCGGCGGCCTCAGCACGCTCGCGTACCTGCTGCTCTTCTCCGTCTTCCGGCTCGGCATGGGCTCGCAGCTCGCCAACGCGCTGGCCCTGCTGGTCTCCGCGGTCGGCAACACCGCGGCCAACCGCCGGCTGACCTTCGGTGTACGCGGACGGGACAAGGCCGTGCGGCACCAGGCGCAGGGCATGGTGGTCTTCGCCATCGGCCTCGCGCTGACCAGCGGTTCGCTGGCCGCGCTGAGCGCCGCCAACCCGCAGGCCTCGCACGGCACCGAGCTCGCCGTCCTCGTCGCGGCCAACCTCGCGGCGACCGTGCTGCGCTTCCTGCTCTTCCGGGCCTGGGTCTTCCCGTCCCAGGGCGACGACGAGGACGGCGGCCGGCCGTCCTCGCGGAAGCCGCTGCAGCCCGTGCAGCAGGTGACCCCCGTGCAGGTCCGTCCCGGCACCCCGTACGACAACACCTCGTACGAGACCACCCCTCACGACAGCGGCACGTACGCCTCCACCACCGGCTACGACGGCCGCGGCGCCGGCCTCCCCGCCGAGCAGCCGTACCCGTACGCCGAGGTCCCGCAGGGCGGCACCCCCTGGCGGGTCAGCGGCCAGACGGGATACGGCGACGAGACGGTGCAGATGCGCCCCATCGACCCCCACGAGCACGACCCGAGGAGTAATCGATGACCACGTCCCGTAACGAAGGGGCCCCCACCGGGGCCCCGACGGACGGCACGTCACCCTGGCGGTCGCCGGAGGAAATCTCTCCGGCGCCGCCCAGCGGCGTTTCGGCCCCGGCGCCAACGCCCCCGCCCCCGGCCCATCCGCCGGCCGGCGTGCAGCGCACTCCGGTACCGGTAGGTGCGCCTGCGCCAGGAGCGGCGCCCGGTTCGACGGCCGTCGCGGTCGCCGAACCCGTCGCGGCCGAGCCGGTCCTGGTGGGCTCCGGCGGTGACGGCACACCGCCCCCGCCCGGCGAGGGCGGCGGCGGTGGAGGCGGTGACGGCCAGGGGCCGCGCGGCTTCACCACCCGGGTGTGGCGCGGACGACCCGAGGACGCGGCGTGGGTGCGCCCCGCCTTCCTCGGGCTGTTGCTTGTCACTGCCCTTCTGTACCTGTGGGACCTGAGCAGCTCCGGTTACGCCAACTCCTTCTACTCCGCCGCCGTTCAGGCGGGCAGCAAGAGCTGGAAGGCCTTCTTCTTCGGCTCCTCGGACGCCGGGAACTTCATCACCGTCGACAAGCCCCCGGCCGCGCTGTGGCCGATGGCCCTGTCCGTCCGCGTCTTCGGCCTCAGCTCCTGGGCGATCCTTGTCCCCGAGGCCCTGATGGGCGTCGCGACGGTGGGCGTCCTGTACGCCGCCGTACGCCGCCGCTTCAGCGCCGCCGCCGGTCTCATCGCGGGCGCCGTGCTGGCGCTGACCCCGGTCGCCGCGCTGATGTTCCGCTTCAACAACCCCGACGCGCTGCTCGCGCTGCTGATGGTCGTCGCCGTCTACTGCGTGCTGCGCGCGTTGGAGAACGCGAACACCAAGTGGCTGGTGTGGGCCGGTGTCGCCTTCGGCTTCGCCTTCCTCACCAAGACCCTCCAGGCCTTCCTGATCCTGCCGCCGCTGGCCATCGTCTACGCGGTCTGCGCACCGGCGACGCTGAAGAAGCGGCTCGTCCAGCTCGGCTACGCGACCCTGGCGCTCATCGTCTCCGGTGGCTGGTGGGTCGCCATCGTCGAGCTGTGGCCCGCGTCCTCGCGCCCGTACATCGGCGGGTCGCAGGACAACAGCTTCCTGTCCCTGACCTTCGGCTACAACGGCTTCGGACGCCTCACCGGCAACGAGGCCGGCTCGGTCGGCGGCCGGGGCGGCGGCGCCGGCAGCCGGTGGGGCGCGACCGGCATCACCCGGCTCTTCGGGTCCGACATGGGCGGCCAGATTTCCTGGCTGCTGCCCGCCGCCCTCATCCTGCTGGTGGTGGGCCTCTGGCTGACCTGGCGGGCGACGCGTACGGACACGCGGAGGGCCGCCTATCTGCTGTGGGGCGGCTCGCTGCTGTTCACCTTCGTGACCTTCAGCTTCATGTCCGGCATCTTCCACGAGTACTACAACATCGCCCTCGCGCCCTACATCGCGGCGCTGGTCGGCATGGGCGCGACGGCACTCTGGGAACGCCGTTCGCACATCGCCGCCTCGGTGGTCCTCGCCGTCACGGTCGCGGTCACCGCGATCTGGTCGTACGTCCTGCTCAACCGCTCCGCGGACTGGTACCCGTGGGTGCGCTACGCCGTCCTCATCGGCGGTGTCGTCGCTGCCCTGGGCCTGCTCCTCGCGGCACGGCTCGGCAGGCAGCTCGCCCTCGCCTCGGCGGGCCTCGGCCTGGCCGCCGCGCTGGGCGGCCCGCTCGCGTACACCCTGCAGACCGTCAACACCGGCCACACCGGCTCCATCGTCACCGCCGGTCCCGCCGTCCAGGGCGGCAGGGGCGGCTTCGGCGGCGGCGGTGCCGGCGGGATGCGCGGCGGCGCGGGCGGCTTCCCCGGCGGCATGCGGGGCGGCACCGGCACCCAGGGCGGCGGGGGAGGCTTCCCCGGCGGTACGCAGGGCGGTACGCAGGGCGGCCAGGGCCAGCAGGGCCAGAACGGCCAGGCCCAGCGGGGCGGTCCCGGCGGCGTGACGGGCGGCGCGGGCGGTGGCGCCCGTGCCGGTGGCATGGGCGGCCTGGGCGGCTTGCTCGACGGCGCCACCGTCAGCAGCCAGATGAAGGCACTCCTGGAGCAGAACGCCTCCGACTACACCTGGGTCGCGGCCACGCTCCGCTCCCAGAACGCCTCCAGCTACCAGCTCGCCACCCAGGACCCGGTCATGGCGATCGGCGGCTTCAACGGCAGTGACCCCGCCCCCACCCTGGCCCAGTTCAAGCAGTACGTGGCGGACGGCAAGATCCACTACTTCATCGCCTCCGGCGGCGCCGACAGCGCCGACGCGGGCGCCGGTGGCGCAGGTGCCGCCGCGGGTGGCGGTGCGGGCGCCGGTGCCGCCGGTGGTGGCGGCATGGCCGGCATGGACAGCAGTGGTACCGGCTCCCAGATCACCTCGTGGGTCGAGTCCACCTTCACCAAGAAGACCGTCGACGGTGTCACCGTCTACGACCTGACCAGCGCCAACAGCTGACCCGACCGAAAACCCGAGAGGGCGGTGACCTTGCGGTCACCGCCCTCTCGCGTTCGCTTCTCCGGCGTTCTACTCCTCCGGCGCCAGCCGTGCCGGGCCCCTCTTTTTTGGCGTCCCTCGCGCTGCTCGGCGCTGGCGCGCCTCCCAGGCTTCGGGCCGCTGCGCCGGACTCCGTCCGTCGGGGCGGGGCCGGCGTTCTACTCCTCCGGCGCCAGCCGTGCCGGGAAGCCGCCCGTGGCGATGGGTCCCCAGCGTTCGGGGGTGATGCGGATCAGGGACTTGCCCTGCTTGAGCATGGCCTCGCGGTATTCGGCCCAGTCGGGGTGCTCGCCGGAGATGTTGCGGAAGTACTCGACGAGAGGCTCGACGGACTCGGGGACGTCGACGACCTCGGCGGTGCCGTCGATCTGGACCCAGGGGCCGTTCCACTCGTCGGAGAGGACGATGATGCTGACGCGCGGATCGCGGCGCGCGTTACGGGTCTTGGCCCGTTCCGGATAGGTGGAGACGACCAGCCGCCCGGCGTTGTCGAGCCCGCAGGTCAGCGGGGATCCCTGGGGCCGCCCGTCGGCGCGGGTGGTGAGCAGGATGGCCCGGTGGCGAGGGCGTACGAACTCCAGGAGCTGGTCGAGTCCGACAGCGGTGTTGGTCGCGATGTAGGCAGCCATGACGGCAGCCTACGGCGACACGATCAGTTCTGGTGGACGGTGTCCCTGCCGGGGCCGCCGGACAGGGTGTCCGTGCCCGTGCCGCCGCGCAGGAGGTCGTTGCCGCTGTTGCCGTAGAGGTCGTCCTTGCCGGTTTCGCCGAAGAGCCTGTCGTCGCCCGTGCTGCCCTTGAGGGTGTCCCCGGCGTCGCCGCCGTGCAGGCTGTCGTTGCCGGCGTCGCCCCACAGGAAGTCGGCGTGGAGTCCGCCGTAGAGACGGTCGTCGCCGTTGCCGCCGGAGAGCTTGTCGACGCCTCCGCCGCTGTGCAGAACGTCGTTGCCGGCGTCGCCCCACAGGATGTCGTCCGAGTCGTAGGCGGTCACGTTGTCGTTGCCGGAGCCGCCGTGGAGCTCGTTGGGGTAGGCGGAGGTGCCGGTCAGGACGTCGGCGCCCGCGCCGCCGAACTCGACCGCGGCGGCGGCGAGGTGGTCGTTGCCGTCCTGACCGTAAAGGATGTCCTGTGTGGTGCCCTTGAGGCTGTCGTTGCCCGTGCCGCCGTAGACCGAGCCGTACGCGCCGTTGCCCGCGTCGGCCGTGGCGGTGTCGTCGCCGTCGCCGAGGTCGGCGACGTACAGATGCTTGTAGTAGTCGCTGTCGCCGTTGCCCGCGGTGGTGCACTGGACGCTGGTCGGGTCGGCCGGGTCCGGGTACGAGCAGCCGCTGCCGGCGGTTATCGTGACGGCGTCGGCGAAGGTGAAGACGTAGGCGCTGCTGTACGTCTCGCTGATGATCAGCTTGTTGGCCTGCCCGGACGCCGCCTTGTAGTGGACGGTACCGTCGTCGCCGACATAGGCCGAGGCGGTGGCCGCCGTGCCGGCCGCCAGGGCGGTGGGTGCCAGGAGCATCGTGCCACCCGTGGCGAGGGCGAGCGCGGCGGTGGCTCCGAGGATTCTGTGCGTATGCATGAAGGGGCCTTTCCTCGCTGGGCGGGTCAGTTCTGGTGGAGCGTGTCCTTGCCGGGGCCGCCGGAGAGCGTGTCCTTGCCCTGGCCGCCGTACAGCACGTCGTTGCCGCTGTTGCCGTAGAGCTTGTCGTCGCCGTGGCCGCCGTAGAGCGTGTCGTTGCCCTTGCCGCCTTCGAGGAGGTCGGCGCCGGCATAGCCGTAGAGCGTGTCGTTGCCGGAGTCGCCGTAGAGGCCGAAGCTGTCCCCGGTGTCGGTGCCCTTGAGGATGTCGTTTCCGGAACCGCCGTGGCACTCGCTGTCGCAGTCGGTCAGCGTGTCGTTGCCCGCCCCGCCGAAGGAGCCGATGGACCACTCTCCGCCGCTGCCGGCGAGGTGGTCGTTGCCGTCCTGGCCGTAGAGTTCGTCCCACGCAGTGCCGTGCAGGGTGTCGTTGCCCTTGCCGCCGTATATCGCGCCGTACGTGCTGCTCCCGTTGTCGGTCGCGGTGTCGTTCCCGTCGCCGAGGTCGACGATGAACACGTAGCCGTCGTCGTCCATACCCGGGCCCCAGGCGGTGCACTGGACCGTGGTGAGGTCGGCCGCGTCGGGGTAGGTGCAGCCGGTCCCGGCGGTGATCTTGACGTCGTCGGTGAAGGTCATGAGGTAACCGTCGTTGTCGCTGTAAGTCTCCGAGATCGTCAGCTTGTTCGTCTGGCCGGCGGCGGCCTTGTAGTACGCCTTGTTGCCGCTGACGTAGGCGGAGGCTGTCGTCTCCGTGGCCCCCTGGGCGGCGGATGCCATGAGCATCGTGCCGCCCATGGCGAGGGCGAGCGCGGCGGTGGCGCCGAGAAATCCGTACGTGCGCATGCTGATGAAACCTCTCGCAGGGTGTCGGGTCGTTGCCTGTGCGATCAGACCTTGTGGAGGATGCTGGCGCCGGAGCCGCCGTGCAGCACGTGGTTGCCGTGGTTGCCGTACAACGCGTCGGTCCCGTCGCCGGCATCGGGCGCGGTGCGCGTCACGTATGTCAGGTCGCCTGAGTTGGGGTGCGCGCAGTCGGTACCGGCGGTGATCTCGACGATGTCGTCGATGGAGTAGGTGTCCGTGTCGGCGGACGAGTCGTAGCCGGCCCACTCGACGGTCACGTCGTCGGTCTGGCCGTCGGCCGCCGGGTGGTGGACCTTGCCGTCGCTGACCGTCGCGGTGGCGGGGGCGGTGCCGGCCGGGGCGTTCCGGGCGAGGAGTCCGGTGCCGGCGGACATGGCGAGGCGGTCGTCGATGCCGGCCGGACGGGCGCGGCGGGAGCGTTGGCGATGTGCGGGCACGTGATGCCTCCGGGGGAGCGGAACCTGCTTCCGATCACCCGTTGGACACCGGCCTCCCGGCGGGGGTTGTGCCGCTGCGGCGCTTCTCAGCGGTCTTTAAGGCTTTCCGCCGTGTGTTCAGCTCGCCGTCACCGGGGCTTCGCCTTGGATCGCCTGAACGTCCAGTTCCACCTTGAGGGTTGTGCCGATGGCGGCGATGCCTGCCTGCACGACCTGGTTGTAGTTCATCGAGAAGTCCTCCTGCCGCAGCTCCGTCACCGCCCGGAAAGCCGCCCGCACCCCGCCCCACGGGTCCGGACCGGTGCCGAGGTAGCGCAGGTCCAGGTCGACCGGACGCGTCACGCCGTGCATGGCCAGCTCGCCGTGGACGGTCCAGCGGTCATCGCCGGACGGGGTGATGGCGGTGCTGCGGTACGTCAGCTTGGGGTGGACGTCGGCGTCCAGGAAGTCGGGGGAGCGCAGGTGGCCGTCGCGCATCGCGTTGCCGGTGTCGATGGACGCCGCCTCGATGACGGCCTCCACGGACGACCGCAGCGGGTCCTCGGCGATCTCGATCCGCCCCCCGAACTGCGTGAACCGCCCGTGCACACTGGACAGCCCCAGATGCTGCGCCACCGCGCTCACGGTGCTGTGCGCCGGGTCGATCGTCCACACCCCCGGCGGCGGCAGCTCCACACCGCCGGTCCGGGCCAGCAGCAGCGTGCCGAGGTCAGCGTTGCCGGATGCCGTGACGATCGCCGTCTGGGCGACCGGGCGGTACCCGAGCGCGGTGACGATCACCGTGTAAGCCCCGGCTGTCAGGACACCGGTCCTTACCGTGCCTTCGCCGCCCGCGGGCTCGCGGACGATCTGCTGCCCCGTCATGTCGGTGACGGTGAGCACGGCGTGCGGGACGGCCCAGCCGTCCTTGGTACGAATGCGGGCGCTGATGGGCATGGCTGTCGTTCACTCTCCATAGAGAAAGGGTTGGGGCCCGGCCTTGTGACGGCCTCGGCCGTCCCCTGCTCCGGTCGTCGGCCGGGCCCCCGCCGGTCCGTGCGCCTCCGCAGCGGCATGGACCGGCCGTTTGGTGTGGTCACCCCTGCGGGTGACCGAGCTCCACGTCGAAGCCCTCCGCGCCCCGCCCGTCGACGGTGAGCGCGGTGGCCACCGGCGGGTATCCACTGGCGATGAGCGAGTACTCGCCCGCGTCCAGGTCGGTGAAGGCGTACGCGCCGTCCGAGCCCGTCGTGGCCGTGCCGACCACGTTCCCGGCCATGTCGACCAGGGTGACCCGGGCATCGGCGAGCGGCCGCCGGTCGGCGCCGCCGCGTACGGTGCCCAGCACCTGTGCGCCGGACCGCAGGACGATCTCCGTACGCGTGAGGCCGTGTCCGCCGACCTCGACGACGGACGCGGTGGGCCGGAAGCCGGTCGCGTTGACGGCGAGCGTGAAGTCACCCGAGGGCAGCTCGGCGAAGGTGAAGGAACCGTCGGCGTCGGTCTTGCCGGTGGCCAGGACCTCGCCCCGGACATCGGTGACGACCACCATCGCCCCGCCGACCGGCAGCCCGCCGTCGGCGGCCGTGACGTGCCCGGCCAGCCCGCTGGTGCCGGCCAGCACCACGTCGTACGGGACCGGCTCCTCGCCGACCACGACGGTGGACGCCTGCGGCTGGTGGCCGTCGGCGGCCGCGATGAGCACGTACGAGCCGGCGCCCGGGGCCTGGAGCACGTAGCCACCGTCGGCCTGGGCGGCGGCCCGGCCGAGCTGGCGGCCGGTGAGGGAGATCAGCGTGAGCGTTGCGCCGGCCACGCCGGTGCCGTCGGAGTCGCGTACCTGGCCGTGAACGGCGGTGCCGGCAACGACGGGGAAGGGCACGGACTCGGTCTCCGGCAGGCCGGCAGCCGCGACGGCCGCTGCCGCGGCCTCCGGCTCGGGAGCCTGCTCGGCGGCGCCCGCGGCCTGCTGCAGGCCGCTGTGCGACCTCAGGGCCACTTCCTTGACGAACAGCACCAGGATCAGCGCGATGAGGGCGAACGGCGCCGCAGCCAGGAAGACATCGGCGACACCGTGTCCGTACGCGCTCTCGACGACATGGCGGATCGGGGTCGGAAGCTTGGCCAGACTGGGGATGGAGTCGCCCGTGCCGGTGCTCTTGACGCCCAGGGCGGACAGCCCGTCCGTCACGTAGTGCGTGATGCGGTTGGAGAGCAACGCGCCGAGCGCCGAGACGCCCACCGCACCGCCGAGGCTGCGGAAGAAGGTGACCAGGGAGCTGGCGGCACCCAGTTCGTGCGGCTGCACCTGGTTCTGGGTGGCGAGCACCAGGTTCTGCATCATCATGCCGATGCCGAGGCCGACGAGCGCCATGTAGATGGCCATCTGCCAGTACACGGTGTCGTACCGGACGGTGCCGACCAGGCCGAGGCCGGCCGTGAGCAGCACGGCGCCGGCGATGAGCCAGCCCTTCCAGCGGCCGGTCCTGGTGATGAAGCGGCCGGAGAGGGTCGAGGAGACGAACAGGCCGGCGATCATCGGAATCGTCATGACGCCGGACATCGTCGGCGACTTGTCGCGCGCCAGCTGGAAGTACTGGCTGAGGAAGACCGTGCCGGTGAACATCGAGACACCGACGAAGAGGCTGGCGATCGAGGTGAGGGTGATCGTCTTGTTGCGGAACAGCCGCAGCGGGACGATCGGCTCGTTCACCTTGGACTCGACGAGGATGAAGATCGCGCCGAGCACGACCGAGCCGCCGACCATGGCCCCGGTCTGCCAGGACATCCAGTCGTACTTGGTGCCCGCGAAGGTGACCCAGAGCAGCAGCAGCGAGACGGCGGCGGCCAGGAAGAAGGCACCCAGCCAGTCGACCTTGACGTCACGCTTCACGACCGGGAGCTTCAGGGTCTTCTGGAGCACGATCAGCGCGATGATCGCGAACGGCACGCCGACGTAGAAGCACCAGCGCCAGCCGAGCCAGCTGGTGTCGGTGATGACACCGCCGAGCAGCGGGCCGCCGACGGTCGCGACCGCGAAGGTCGCGCCCAGGTAGCCGCTGTAGCGGCCGCGCTCACGCGGCGAGATCATCGCCGCCATGACGATCTGGGCCAGTGCGGACAGACCGCCGACGCCGACGCCCTGCACGACACGGCAGGCGATCAGCATGGTGGGGTTCTGCGACAGACCGGCGGCCATCGAGCCGGCGACGTAGATGATCAGGGCTATCTGGACCAGCATCTTCTTGCTGGTGAGGTCGGCGAGCTTGCCCCACAGGGGGGTCGTCACCGTCATGGCGAGCAGCGAGGCCGTGACCACCCAGGTGTAGGCGCTCTGGCTGCCGTGCAGATTGGCGACGATCTCCGGGAGGGCGTTGGTGACGATCGTGGACGACAGGATCGCCACGAACATGCCGAGCAGCAGCCCTGACAGCGCCTCCATGATCTGCCGGTGCGACATGGGGGCCGCGTGACTGCCGTGGGCGTCGCTCCCCCGCACACCGGTCTCTGGTGATGCGGTTGTTGCCATCGTCATCCTCTTCACTACGCGTGTGTACGGGGTAGGGGCCGGGGTTCGCAGAAGCCGGTCCGCAGCCTGTCCAGCAGGTCGGTGAACCGCTCCACGTCCTCGTCCGGCCAGTCGCTCAGGCGCTCGGCCAGCACTCCGGCGACGTGGTCCTGGGCGGTGCGCAGGGCCAGGTCGCCGAGTGCGGTCAGGCGCAGGAGGCGTGACCGCCTGTCCAGGGGGTCGGGTGCGCGCTCGATCCAGCCGCGCTCCGCGAGGTGTGCGACATGGCGGCTGGTGACCGACATGTCGATGTCGAGCAGCTCGGCGAGGCGGCTCATTCTGATCTCGCCGTTGCGGCTGATCACGGACAGCACACCGGCCGAGGCCGGCGGGCAGTCCGGAGGCATCGCGCGGGCCATCTCCCGGACGACCGCGAGCGTGCCGCGCAGTTGGCTCGCGAGCTCCGCGAACTGCTGCTGCGTGGCCATGCTGCCTCCCTTGTAGTTGCCTAGAGCAACCTTAAAGGTGGTTGGTTGTTGCAGGCAAATTGTTTGAGGGGTCAGAGGGTAAAAAATTGGTAAAAGGAACGGCCCGCCCCTGGTCGAGGGGCGGGCCGTTCGCGTGAAGACGCAGGTCGGGGTGGGGTCAGGCGGAGGCCTCGGTCAGCTTGGCCAGCTCGTCGCCGGTGAGCTTCAGGTCCGCCGCCGCGAGGAGGGCGGGCAGCTGCGCGGTGTTCCGGGCGCTGGCGATCGGCGCCACGACGGTGGGCTGGGCCGCCAGCCACGCCAGGGCCACGGTCGCGACCTCGGCGTCATGCGCCGCCGCCACCTCGTCCAGAGCCGCCAGGACACGCGGCCCGCGCTCGGTCTGCAGGTACTCCCCGGCCCGCTGCGCACGTGGGCTGTCGACCTCGGCTCCGGGGCGGTACTTGCCGGTCAGGAAGCCCTTGGCCAGCCCGAAGTACGGCACCGAGGACAGTCCGTGCGCCTCGACCACGTCGCGCAGCGGGCCCTCGTAGCCCTCGCGCTCCACCAGGTTGTAGTGCTGCTGCAGCGCGACGTACTTCGCCAGGCCCTCGCGGTCGGAGAACTCCAGCGACTCCGCCAGCCGCTCCGGGCTGATGTTGGACGCCGCGATGTAGCGCACCTTGCCCTCGCGGACCAGCTCGTCGAGGGTCGTGATGATCTCCGCCACCGGCACCTCGGGGTCGTCGAAGTGCGTGTAGTAGAGGTCGATGCGGTCGACGCCCAGGCGGCTGAGCGAAGCCTCCGCCGCGCCCTTGATGGTGTCCCGCTTCAGGCCCGTGAAGTCCGGGTGCCGGGCGACCTTGGTGGCGACGATGATGTCGTCGCGCTTGCCGCGGGCCGCCAGCCACTTGCCGATGATCGTCTCGGAGTCCCCGCCGGTGTACATGTCGGCCGTGTCGACGAAGTTGCCGCCGCCGGCGGCGAACGCGTCCAGCACGGCGAAGGAGGTCGGCTCGTCAGCTGTCCAGCCGAAGACATTGCCGCCGAGGTTGAGCGGGAAGACGTCGAGTTCCGAGTTACCGATACGTGTCATGTGCCGTTTGAGCGCATTGGTGGTCGCCGGTATTCCCGCATTTCCGCGCCCTGGGGTGCCCGTCGTACGGCGAATTCGCTAGGGTTCCGGCACATGAGCACTCCCAGCAGCCCCGAGAACAACTACGACCCGGCCGGCAGCACCCAGATGTTCCGCGCCTTCGTGGAGGAGGCACCGCCGCAGCAGGCAGCGGCCTCGGCCGCGGGCGGCAGCAAGGCCGGCGTGATCATCGGCGTCATTGCGGCGGTCGTGGTGGTCGCCGTCGTGGCGTGGTTCGCCCTGTCGTAAGTGTCGTAAGTAAGGCATTTGCCTAACGAAGCCCTTTGTTAGGCAGTTACCTAACAAATCACCCCATTAACCCCGGCTAACCGAGCGAGACATCCTGGGTCTCGATGTGCATGCCCAGCGGCACCCGCCAGGCGTCCACACAGATCTCCCAGGTCTTCTCCTTCTTCGCGCCGCCCTTTACCGGCACCGGCACCGGCTTTTCGGTGTCGATGGTCGCCCAGTCGATGCCGAGCACGCCGATGATGTGCGTGCCGAAGGTGACGGTGCCCGATGTCGCCGCCTTGTCGCCGGTGTTGGTGAAGGTCACGGTGACGTACTCGCACCAGCGGACGTCCGAGGCTGCCCGGACGGGCGCGCTGACCGTGAGCCGTGCCGGCGCCGCGCTCGCGGCAGGGGCTGTCGCTGTCGTGGACGGCGCCGAGGAGGCCGGCGGCGCCGTCGAAGGCCGTGCCGTCGTGCCGCCGGACCCGCCCGGCGCCGTACGGCTCGTACTGCCCCCGCCCCCGTCAGCCCCGCCACCCGCGCCGCTGCCCGTCGTGGAGCCGTCCGGCGCCGCCGTGCCGCCGCCACCATGCTCCCCGGCACCGGGAGCGGAGGCGCCCGGCGCCCGGTGCGTGGACGACGCCGTGCTCCCGTCCAGCGGCACCAGATCGACGCCGCCGCCCGGTGGGACGTTCGCCGTGGCGCCCGGTGAGGGCCCGGCGGAGCCGACGGCCACGTACCCGGGGTCCGTACCGTCGCCCGGGCCGAAGGTCGCGAGCACGCCCAGACACACCACGGCCGCCGAGGCGGCGGCAAGGACCGCGCCCCGGCGGCCAGTCGGTATGTGCACCAGCAGCACCATCGCGCCAGTGTACTGACGAACCGTCAGGAAAGAACAGATCTCCTACACTTCGGCGGTGAGACCGTCCCGCAGCTGGGCCAGGGTCCGGGTCAGCAGCCGGGAGACGTGCATCTGGGAGATGCCGACCTCCTCGCCGATCTGCGACTGGGTCATGTTGGCGAAGAAGCGGAGCATGATGATCCGCCGCTCACGCGGGGGCAGTTGGGCCAGCAGGGGCTTGAGCGACTCGCGGTACTCCACGCCCTCCAGCGCGGTGTCCTCGTAGCCCAGGCGGTCCGCCAGCGAGCCCTCGCCGCCGTCGTCCTCGGGCGGCGGGGAGTCCAGCGAGCTCGCGGTGTAGGCGTTGCCCACCGCGAGGCCGTCGACGACGTCCTCCTCCGACACCCCGAGCGCGACCGCGAGTTCGGCCACCGTCGGCGACCGGTCCAGCTTCTGTGCGAGCTCGTCGCTGGTCTTCGTCAGCGCCAGCCGCAGCTCCTGGAGCCTTCGCGGGACGCGTACGGACCACGAGGTGTCGCGGAAGAAGCGCTTCACCTCGCCCACGATCGTGGGCATCGCGAAGGTCGGGAACTCCACACCGCGGTTGCAGTCGAAGCGGTCGATCGCCTTGATCAGGCCGATGGTGCCGACCTGGACGATGTCCTCCATCGGCTCGTTACGGCTGCGGAAGCGCGCTGACGCGTACCGCACGAGCGGGAGGTTGAGTTCGATGAGGGTGTCCCGGACGTAGGTCCGCTCGGGGCTGTCCTGGGACAGCTGTGCGAGCCGCAGGAAGAGCGAGCGGGACAGGCTCCGGGTGTCGACCGCGGTGTCGACGGTGACAGCGATATCGACGGCGATGTCGATCTCGGGCTCGGCGTCGGCGACACTGTCGACGGGGTCGGTGGTGGTGATGTCGATGGCCTCGCCGCTGAGAGCGTCGGCCGGCGCTGCGTCGGGACGGAGCACCTTAGGACTGCCCACTTCTACGGACATGCCACCCCCTTGAGGTCGCGGACGGGTGTCGCGGGCGACGGTTCGTTCCCCAACTGGAATACCGGTCGTCGGCCCGCGACAAACGCGGTACCCGCAGAATGTCACACGTCGGCAACACGATGTAGCGCCATGTCGACTTATCTTCGCAGGACGGTTAATCCCCGTCAGCTACGCTTCGAGCTGATTTGCGGATCTCAGCCGGGCGAAGCTCCGCGACAGCAGTCGCGACACATGCATCTGCGAGACCCCCAGCTCCGCACTGATCTGCGACTGCGTCAGATTCCCGAAGTAGCGCAGCAGCAGGATCCGCCGCTCCCGCTCCGGCAGCTGCACCAGCAGATGCCGTACGAGGTCCCGGTGCTCCACCCCGGTCAGCGCCGGGTCCTCGTAGCCGAGCCGGTCCAGCAGCCCGGGCGCCCCGTCGCCGCCCTCCTGGGCCGCCTCCAGAGAAGTCGCGTGGTACGCCCGGCCCGCCTCCAGGCAGGCCAGCACCTCCTCCTCGGCGAGCTTCAGCCGGGCCGCGATCTCCGCCGTCGACGGGGTGCGGCCGTGCAGCACCGTCAGATCCTCGATCGCCCCGCTCACCTGCACCCACAGCTCATGCAGCCGGCGCGGCACGTGGACGGTCCGTACGTTGTCCCTGAAGTAACGTTTGATCTCGCCGACCACCGTCGGCATCGCGAAGGTCGGGAACTGCACCCCGCGCTCCGGATCGAACCGGTCGATCGCGTTGATCAACCCGATCGTCCCGACCTGGACCACGTCCTCCATCGGCTCGTTGCGGCTCCGGAACCGGGCTGCCGCGTACCGCACCAGAGGCAGGTTCACCTCGATCAGCGCCGCCCGCACCCGGGCGTGCTCCGGCGTGCCCTGTTCGAGGCCGGACAGCTGCTCGAAGAGCACCTGCGTAAGGGCCCTCGCCTCCACCGCATTGGTATTGGTGCTCCTGCCGGTGCCCCTGTTCGCGCTCGGGGCCCCCGCGTCGGCACCGCTGCCGTTCGCTGGTGACTCCGTACGGGCAGACACGGACATAGCACCCACCCTCATCGGTCCACTCATCCGTCAAAAGCGGTCATAGCATCACAATTCATGTGCACTGTGTGCAAGCACCGTATAACGCCGTGTTGAAGGCGAGTTGACCTTGACTTGCCCATCGCTTGCCATTCGTCGCACGACAAAGCCCCCCGCCCGCCGGGCGAGGGGCTTGCGCTGACGGAGTGGCGGCTAGAACTCGTAGTCCGCGAGCACCCAGGTGGCGAACTCCCGCCACTGCGCCACACCGGCCTGGTGGGCGGGGTGCTCCAGATAGGCCTTCAGGGCGTCCGCGTCCGCCACGGAAGAGTTGATCGCGAAGTCGTAAGCGATCGGCCGGTCCGACACATTCCAGCCCACCTCCCACGACTCCACCTCGGGGATCAGTGCCCCCAGTTCCCGGAACGCCTTCGCCCCGGCCTCGACCCGCGGCTCATCGCGTCCGACGCCCTCGTTGAGCTTGAACAGGACCAGATGGCGTATCACGCTGCTGCACTCCTCACCGGCACCTCGCCGGTCAGTTGACCAGCTGGGTCATGAACTCGCCGACGCCCTGGGCGGCGTCCGATATGCCCTGAAACCCTACCTGTACGAGGTCCGCGGCGCGTGCCGGCGAATTGATGATCGTATAGAGCACGAACACCACGACGACGTACATGGTGATTTTCTTCGCCTGCGCCATGCGTGGAGTGTATCCACCGGATGGCGCAATCAGGCCATAGCGAAACGAGCCCCAGCCGATCTTCGGCGGAGGCTCGTCCCGATTTGGTGCAGAAGCGGTAGCGGTGGGATTTGAACCCACGGAGGAGTTGCCCCCTCACACGCTTTCGAGGCGTGCTCCTTAGGCCGCTCGGACACGCTACCGAGAGAGAGCTTAGCGGACGCGCGGGTGTGCTCCGAAATCGTTTGAGCAGCCCGGCCGGCCGGCGTGATCAACCGGTCCGGAAGAAGCGGGTGAGGAGGGCGGCGCACTCGTCGGCGAGGACGCCCGTGATCACCTCCGGGCGGTGGTTGAGGCGGCGGTCGCGGATGACGTCCCAGAGGGAGCCGGCGGCACCGGCCTTGGGGTCGACGGCGCCGTAGACGACGCGGTCGAGGCGGGACAGGACGATGGCGCCGGCGCACATGGTGCAGGGCTCCAGGGTCACCACGAGGGTGCAGCCGGTGAGCCGCCACTCTCCGACCGCCTTGGCGGCCTCGCGGATGGCGAGGACCTCGGCGTGGGCGGTGGGGTCGCCGGTGGCCTCGCGTTCGTTGCGGCCGTGGCCGATGACCGTACGGCCGTCGGGGCCGAGCACGACCGCGCCCACCGGCACGTCGCCGGTGAGCGGGGCGAGCTCGGCCTCCCGGAGGGCATGGCGCATCGGCCCGGCCCACGGATCGCGCAGTGGGTCGGGCGACGGCGACGGGGAACTCAGCGGACCGCCTCCAGGACGTCGGCGCAGCCCAGCGTGTCGGCGATCTCGCCGAGTGCCTCGCCGGTCAGTGCGCCGTCGCCGCTGAGGGCCAGCAGCTCCTTGTCGCTCATGCCGAAGTCGCCCAGTATGTCGGCGTCGCCCAGCGGGCCGACCGGTACCGGTTCCTCCACGGGTCCCGGGACCACGTCCTCGTCGTCGGTCTCGTTGTCACCTTCCTCGGTGCCGTCGAGGTCGACGAGGTCGTCCAGGTTGTCGGCGGCGCCGGGGTCGCGGCCGAGCAGTTCGTCGGTGAGCAGAATCTCCCCGTACGAGCTGCGGGCGGCGGCCGCGGCGTCGGATACGTAGATCCGCGGATCCTCCTCGCCGTCAACGCGGACGACGCCGAACCAGGCGTCCTCCTGTTCGATGAAGACCAGGACTGTCTCCTCCTCGGCCGAGGCCGCACGGGCCAGGTCGGTCAGGTCGCCGAGGGTTTCCACATCGTCGAGATCGGTCTCGCTCGCTTGCCAACCGTCCTCGGTGCGCGCGAGCAGTGCGGCGAAGTACACCGTGACTCTCCCACAGGTCTCAGGCCGTCCGGACTGGGCGGAGCGCCATTCTGCCTTTCTCCCCGCCCACTCGGCATCGTGGCAGAAACCTGGGCTCCGCGAAGGGTCTTCCGCGCTGCGTCGTGCCAGGCCGTCCGGCTTTTTGCTCTACGTGGACCAGTGAACCGCTTCCGCGGCCCCTCGTCGGGGCCGCCGACGGACTACCAGCGGAAGGTCCGCATCCGCATCTGCTGCCGCGCCCGGGCCGCCCTGGCGCGGCGCGGCTGGACCCGCTCGCGCAGCTCCTTCGCCTCGTTGAGCTCCCGCAGGAACATCGCGCGGCGGCGCCGGCGCTCCATGTCGCGCTCTTCCTGCGTACCCGGCTCGTCGGACTCAGCCATGGGGCACCACCCCTAGTGATCCACTGCCCGGGGGTTGATCCGGGCGTATGTGCACGCCTTCCCTCTTCAGTGTGGTTTGAAGCGCACACTCTCGCAGGCCGCGGACTCGGGGCGGGCATCGGTGGTACGCGACGCGCACGGCTAAAGTCGTGGGCATGCGGACCCACGTTGTCGACCACCCCCTGGTGGCGCACAAACTCACCACCCTGCGCGACGAGCGCACCGACTCGCCGACCTTCCGGCGCCTGGCCGACGAGCTGGTCACCCTCCTCGCCTACGAGGCGACGCGCGATGTGCGTACGGAGCAGGTCGACATCAAGACACCCGTGGCGAAGACCACAGGCGTACGGCTGTCCAGCCCGAAGCCCCTGGTCGTCCCCATCCTGCGGGCCGGCCTCGGCATGCTCGAAGGCCTCGTACGCCTCCTGCCGACCGCCGAGGTCGGCTTCCTCGGCATGATCCGCGACGAGGAGACGCTGGAGGCCCAGACGTACGCCACCCGGATGCCGGAGGACCTCTCCGGCCGCCAGGTGTACGTACTCGACCCCATGCTCGCCACCGGCGGCACCCTGGTCGCCGCGATCAACCTGCTCATCGAGCGCGGCGCCGACGACGTCACGGCCGTCGTGCTGCTGGCCGCGCCGGAGGGCGTGGCCACGATGGAGCGCGAGCTGGCCGGCAAGCCGGTCACCGTCGTCACGGCGGCCGTCGACAGCCACCTCAACGAGGTCGGCTACATCGTCCCGGGCCTGGGCGACGCGGGCGACCGGCTGTACGGCACGGCCTAGGCGTAGAGCTGCTACCAGGCCGCGCCGGGGCCGCTGGAGGCTGCTGGGGGCCGCCGGGGGGCTGCTGGGCGTCTGCCTAGCAGCCCTTCTTGGCGCCGGGCGCCGGTGACGGGCTTGCCGTCGCCAGCACCTTGAGCGCCTTGGCGGCCGCCTTCTCGGCGGACAGCTTCTTGAAGCCCTTGCCGATCATCACGTCGACCGTCGTACCGGACCGCTTGGCGTCGACCTTGGTCACGGTCCCCGTCACCTGCGCGCTCACCACCTTGAGGGCGGCCGTTGCCTTCGTACCGCCGAGCAGCAGTGCGGACTGCGTGACCTTGCGGTCGTACTCGGGCGGCGCGTTGCCGAAGGTGCCGATCTTGAAGCCGCGGGCGGCGAGCTGGTCGGCGGTGTCCTTGGCCAGGCCGCTCTTCGACGTCGCGTTGAAGACGTTGACCGTGATCGCGCCGGGCGCGGGCAGCGCGGTGGAGGCCGGCGAGGCGGCCGCCGACGCTTCCGACGGCGACGCCGAGGCACGGCACTGCTGCTTCTTCGCTGCGGCCGCCTGGGTGGCTCCGTCGCCCTTGCCCTGACCACCGCCGCCGAAGACGTTGATGAGCTGCAGTGTGCCGTAGCCGATCAGGCCGACCACGACGACCGTCCCGACGAGGGCGAACAGCAGGCGGCGCCGGCTTCTGGGGCGGCGCATCCGCGGGTACTGGTTCCCGGTGATGCGGTACTTCCCGCCCATGCCGGGGGGAGTCAGCATGCTCATAGGCGCAGCGTAATGCGGGATGCGCCCCAGGCCTACTAAACGATCAACCAATAGGGCGCAGGTGAACCCGAAAGGACGAACGGCGGACTGACCGGACGTCAGCCGCGCGTGTCATCAGGGTCGTCAGAGCGGTCGGAGTCGCTATCGGCGGCGCTGTCGGACTTGCTGTTTGACTCGCTGTCGGACTCGCCGTCAGGGTCGCTCCGGGCGTCATCGCGGACTCAGTCCATTTCGAGCACGCGCGCGTGCAGCACCTGCCGCTGTTGCAGTGCGGCGCGTACGGCGCGGTGCAGCCCGTCCTCCAGGTAGAGATCGCCCTGCCACTTCACGACATGCGCGAAGAGGTCCCCGTAGAAGGTGGAGTCCTCGGCCAGCAGCGTCTCCAGATCCAGCTGCCCCTTCGTGGTGACGAGCTGGTCGAGGCGTACCGGGCGCGGTGCGACGTCCGCCCATTCACGGGTACTTGTCCGGCCATGGTCGGGGTACGGCCGCCCGTTTCCGATGCGCTTGAAGATCACACGGAAAGCCTACCGGGCAAGCGCGTACGGGCGCAGCAATGGCGCGGGAGTGCGATGGTGGGCAAACCAGCCGATACCGGGAGCTATGCCCATGCCGACGGAGCCGCAGGACGCCGTTGTCGCCGCAGAGACCATCGCCAAGGGGTACACCTTCACCGGCCCCGCTCTTGACCTCGGCGCCCTCCTCTGGGACGGCGCATGCCTGCCCGACGCCCCGATCCGCCTCCCCCTCGGCGTACTCAACCGCCACGGCCTCGTCGCCGGCGCCACCGGCACCGGCAAGACCAAGACGCTCCAGCTCATCGCCGAGCAGCTCTCCGCCGCCGGCGTCCCGGTCTTCCTCGCCGACATCAAGGGCGACGTCTCCGGCATCTCCGCCCCGGGCGCGCCCGGCGACCGTACGGCCAAGCGCGCCGCCGAGGTCGGCCAGCAGTGGACGCCGGCCGGCTTCCCCGCCGAGTTCTACGCCCTCGGCGGCATGGGCGCCGGCATCCCGCTGCGGGCGACGGTGACCAGCTTCGGGCCCGTCCTGATGTCGAAGGTCCTCGGCCTCAACCCCACCCAGGAGCAGTCCCTCGGCCTGATCTTCCACTACGCCGACACCAAGGGCCTGGAGCTCATCGACCTCAAGGACCTCCGCGCCGTCGTCACCTTCCTCACCTCCGACGACGCCGGAAAGAAGGAACTCAAGACCATCGGCGGCATCTCCCCCGCCACCGCCGGCGTGATTCTGCGCACCCTCACCGCCTTCGAGGCCCAGGGCGCGGGCGCCTTCTTCGGCGAGCCGGAGTTCGACACGTCCGAGCTGCTGCGCACCGCCGCCGACGGCCGCGGCATCGTCTCCGTACTGGAACTCCCCGAGGTCCAGGACCGGCCGCAGCTCTTCTCGACCTTCCTGATGTGGCTCCTCGCCGACCTCTTCGAGGACCTCCCGGAGGTCGGCGACCTCGACCGGCCCAAGCTCGTCTTCTTCTTCGACGAGGCCCACCTGCTCTTCAACGACGCCTCGAAGGCCTTCCTGGACGCCATCACCCAGACCGTCCGCCTCATCCGCTCCAAGGGCATCGGCATCTTCTTCGTCACCCAGACCCCGAAGGACGTCCCCGGCGATGTCCTCGCCCAGCTCGGCAACCGCGTCCAGCACGCCCTCCGCGCCTTCACCCCCGACGACGCCAAGGCGCTGCGCGCCACCGTCCAGACCTTCCCCCGCTCCCCCTACGACCTCGAGGAGCTCCTCACCACCCTCGGCACGGGCGAAGCCGTCATCACCGTCCTCAGCGAAACCGGCGCCCCCACCCCCGTAGCCGCCACCCGCCTCCGCGCCCCCCAGTCCCTCATGGGCCCCGTCGACCCCACCACCCTCAGCGCCGCGGTCGAGGCGTCCCCCTTGTACGGGCGCTACGCCCAGGCGATCGACCGCGAATCGGCGTACGAAAAGCTCTCGGCGCCGACAGCGGCCCCTGCGCCCCCGACCCCTGCCGCCCCCGCGAAGAAACCCGCCCCCGCCAAGGAACAGCCCGGCGTCGTCGAGCAGGTCGTCGGCAGCGGCGCCTTCAAATCCCTCGCCCGCTCCATCGGCACCCAGCTCGGCCGCGAGATCACCCGCTCCCTCTTCGGCACCTCCAAGCGGTCCCGCCGCCGCTGAGCCCAAGGGCCAAGGGCCCAAGGGCCCAAAGCAAAGACCCCCCACGCACCCGCCAGAGCTCACCTACCCTTGCTGCCTTCCGGCCCTGGGGGAGTTCAGCGAGATAGCGCCACGTGAGGGGCTGCGCTCAGCCTACCCGATCGGATCACCTGGGATCGAGTTCGCTAGCACCCCCTCGCGTCTTGTAATGTTTGCCGCGGAGGATTCGCCTAGTGGCCTAGGGCGCACGCTTGGAAAGCGTGTTGGGGGCAACCCCTCACGAGTTCGAATCTCGTATCCTCCGCACCCGCCCACCAGGGCAAACGTCGGCCCCGGCAGCCTAGCTGCCGGGGCCGACGTTGTTCGAGGGTTGCAGTTTGGGTTGCAGTTGCCGAGATCAACCGCTGGGACGAACATGCCGTCGGCCGGTCGACCCCCTCCGAGCGACCGAAGATCAACTACGAGGGCCCCACTGCAAGAGTCTGATCAAGCTGTCGGACCGGGTACAGCCCCGGGAGCAGGCCGCGCTACCGAGACTCCGCCTCGCAGAAAGCCTTCAAAGCGCGGCTGCGGTGCCCTGTCGCACGGCCCCGTCGACAGGGCCAGAAGCCAAGTAGCATTATCTGCTTGAGGTGACGGGTCCTCAGCCGACCCTCGGTGAGAAGGTAGGGGAACGTGGCAGCTGAGCCGATGCCCACGAAGCCGATCAGTCCGGCCGCGTACGGTGCGCTCGAGACCTCCCTCAAGCACATCTTCTGGTACAAGAACGACCTCGAAGGCTTCATCCGCCGGTGGACCAAGGGATACCCGGAGCTCATTGCTGAGCTCGATTTCTCTGGCTACAAATGGCAGACCGCCGACGAGTTCGTGGACCGGCTGCACGCCAACGAACGGCGATACGGCGACCTGGCTATCAGCCTCATGACCGAGGTTTCGGAGATGACGAGTTTCCCCAAGCTCAAACGGCACGAGGATGCCGACATGCTGATCACCGAAGCCCGGGAGGCAGTGGCAGCACTGAAGAGTTGCGTCGACCGGCACCGGGGCCTCATCGCGGACGAGGCCCGCTTCACGAGCGACCTGGCGGACCACCGCGCGGCGACCGAGAGCCGCCGCAGTTTTGCCCAGCGACTTTCGGAGTTGAAGGACGAGTTCTTGCGCTTGGAGGCAGAACCCAATCGCCAGAAGGCCGGACGTGAGTTCGAGCCATTCCTCAACCAGCTCTTCCGCCTGTTCGACCTGGACCCACGGCTGTCCTACAGCCTGCCTTACGAGCAGATCGATGGATCCATCACCTACGACACCGACGTGTACATCGTGGAGGCGAAGTGGTTGAAGGAGCCGGTTGAGGTCCATTACCTCGGCAGCTTCGTCGAGAAGGTGCGGCACAAGGGCAAGAACGCGCTCGGCTTGTACATAAGCGTGCGCGGGTTCACGAAAGGCGCCAAGGAGCGCTACGCCGAGGGGACGTGCTTCATCACGATGGAGGGCGTCGACCTCTTCGCAGTGCTCGACGGGCACACCACGCTCGATGAGCTGCTGAGCCGCAAGAAGCGGCACGCCAACGACACCGGCAGTTGCTACTACCCTGCCTCGCTGATGATGAGTGAGTGACTCGTTGCGGCTCTGCCGCAACGCTGGGCCTGCGCTGTGGTGCCGAGCACGGTGGGCGATACAAACCGTCGAAACCTACCGGTGGAGCAAGGGCCCGGTCGGGTGACCGTGCCCTCGCCCTTGCGGATGCTCTGATCAGTCAGCACCCTGCCCCCAGAGCAGGCCGCCGACCTTGTCGGCGGTGTCCCTGAGGACCCGGCCGGTCAGATGCTGGTACCGGCGCCGCATGCGGGCGGACTTACCAGGCTCCCAGCCCATGATCGCGTCGACGATGGTGTCCGAGACCCCGAGGATCAGAAGAACCGTTCCTGCGGTGTGGCGGGCGTCGTGCAGGCGGCCCTCGCGGATGCCCGCCGACTTCAGCAGGGCCTTCCACTTGTGGTGGTCGGTGTTCGGGTTGAGCGGCTCGCCCGTCGGCGAGGTGAAGACGTACCCCTTCTCCACCCACAGGTCGCGGGCGATGCGACGCTCGTGCTCCTGCTGGTCTTTGTGCTGCGCGAGCAGCTTGATCAGAGGGTCGGGAACGCCGATGGGCCGACGGCCGGCGCGGGACTTGGTGTCCTTCGTCTCCCGGCGGATGTTGATCTTCTGGGGGCAGTAGCCGGGCTTGCGTCCGCAGCGGTCGCCGCATCCGTGCTTGTAGCGGGGTCGCAGCCGGCCACGGTGGACGACCAGCACGCCGAGGTCGAGGTCGACGTCGGCCCACTTCAGACCGAGTACCTCACCCTGCCGCAGCCCGAGGGCCAGGGCGATGACCCAGCGCGCCGCGTTCCGCTGCTTGTCGGCCTCTTCGAGGAGGCTCTGGATCTCCTCGACCGAGTACGGCTCGACCTCTTCCTCTTCCAGGCGGGGAGCCTTCGCGATCCTCGCCGGGTTCACGTTGAGATGCCGTCGGCGTACCGCTTCGTTGAGGGCGGTGCGTACGGTGCGGTGGACCTGGTGGGCGGTTCCGGCTGAGCTGCCGTTGTCCTGCATCTTCTTGTAGAAGCGCTCCAGGTGCTCCGGCTCCAGCCTGTCCAGGCGATGGGCGCCGAGGCCGGGGATGAGGTGGTGGTAGACCGCGACGCGGTAGCCGTCGATGGTGTTCTCGGAGACGTGCAGTGCGGCGATGTTCTCGACCCAGTGGGTCAGCCACGACTCAAGCGTCCAGACCTGACCGGCCTTGCGGACGTTGCCGGAGTCGCGCTGCCGCTCCAACTCCCGGACCGCCTTGGTCACCTCGGGGCGAGTCTTGCGCTTGACGTGGCGGCGATCGGACTTGCCGTCGTCCTTGACGCCGACGGTGACGTAGCCATGCCACTTGCCGTCCTTGCCGAGGTAGATGGTGGAGGCGCCGTTGGGCTGGCGGGACGTTCCCTTCTTGGCCATGGTCCGCCCCCTCAGGCCGCGGTGGTGAAGTCGGCGGCGGTGAGGCGCTTGGCGAGGAAGTCGCCCACGGCCTCGGCGGGTATTCGGCGCAGACGGCCGATCGTGACGGACGGGATCTCGCCGGAGGAGACGTACTCGTACATCTTGGTGCGGCCGATGCCGATGCGGCGGGCGGCCTCCTCGACGGTGAGGGCGACGAGGGTGGGGTCGCCGGGCGTGTTGCCGCGAGCCGTCATGAGGGCGAGGAGGTCGTCCTCGCAGATGCCCAGGAGGTGGGCGATCTGGGAGATGGGCAGGGGGTGCTGAGGCAAGGGAGGCTCCATGCCCGGCGGACCTTTTGGGACGGCAATCCCTGGTCTGCCGGTTGATCGTTCTTGGATGGGCGGTTGTGGGTGTGCGGGGTTCCTGGGTCCTGGGCGTTCGCAGCGCTCAGGGGCAGGCGGGGTGATGGCAGTGGGGTTATTCGCCTTTGCGGTGGAGTTCGTGGGGTTGGGGGAGGTTGATGGTGTCGTGGGCGAGGGCGTTGGAGACGACGGTGTCGACGTCGTCGGCGATGTCGGGGTGGTTGTCGAGGTAGATGTCGAGGGCGTCGCGGGCCTGGGTGAAGGCGAGGTTGGCGCGTTGGACGTCGCCCCAGGCGCGGCGGATGACTTCGACGAGTTCCATGGCTCTGGCGTGGGCGGCCAGGCGGGGAGGCCCGGCGAGGCTGTCGAGGGAGAGGCCGAAGATCTCGGCGAAGCCGATGGCCTCGTCGAGGTTGACGCGGCGTTTGCCGTTTTCGATGCGCCAGACGGCGGAGGGGTTCATGTCGTAGCCGGCGGCGTTGAGGCGGTCGGAGACGGCGTTGGTGCTCCAGCCGCGCGTCTCGCGTTCGAGCTTGATGCGGACGGCGAGGTTCTCCTCGCCGCTGAGCGGCGCGGACTCCTCGGGCGGGGCGTCGTCTGTCACCGGGTCGACTCCTCCTTCTCGTAGTGGCTCTCTGCGGTTTGCAGCAAGGTCAAAACAGTAGCATGCCTCTGCGGATTGCAGAAATGCTCTGCGAATCGCAAGGTGGGTGGTACTGTTGATCTCCACCACCGAACCGACTTGCGAGAGACGCCCAGAGACGACAGAACCCCCGGCGCTGCGAACGCCGGGGGTTGAAGCAGAAACCTTGACGACCGCCCATCCAAGAACGATCAACCGGTAGGCCGGGATTGCCGTCCCATATGGCCACCGGGTAAGGAGTCTCCGTGCCCCAGGGTACGACGCCCCCACCCAACCCCGCATCCCCCGCCCGCCACGCCCTGCCGAAAGCGGGGTCGTGAACTGTGGCGCGCATCCGCACCATCAAGCCCGAGGCCTTCGCCTCCGAATCCCTGGCCGCCGTGTCGCTGTCCGCCGAGCGGACCTTCTTCGGGCTGCTCACCCAGGCCGACGACCATGGCCGCTTCCGCGACCAGGCCGCCGTCATCACCGGACTGCTGTGGTCACTGCGCCCCGACCACAGCCCCATGGACGTGGAGAACGACCTCGCCCAGCTCGCCGACGCCGACCTCATCTGCCGCTACGCCGGCCAGGACGGCAAGCGATACCTGCACATCGTCACCTGGCACCT
This sequence comes from Streptomyces sp. NPDC059373, assembly GCF_042751495.1. Taxonomy (NCBI): domain Bacteria; kingdom Bacillati; phylum Actinomycetota; class Actinomycetes; order Kitasatosporales; family Streptomycetaceae; genus Streptomyces; species Streptomyces sp. NPDC059373. The sequence continues at coordinate 550,524 of NZ_JBHYXC010000002.1, forward strand.
CCACCAGAAGATCAACCGCCCCAGCGGCGTCCGCAACCCCGCCTGCCCCCACCACGACACCGCCCAGAACGGGGTCCCCTCACCTCGTACTCGGGGAGCCGTCACGGAGGACTCACTGAGCCCTCACGTACCCCTCAGTGAGGGCTCGCGGAATTCCATCACTCCCTCCGTGAATCTCGAAGGCCCAGGTCAGAAGGTTCTTAGCGACTCCTCAGTGAACCCTCACGGAGGACTCCGTGAGTATGCGGTGAGCCCTCAGGGTCCGGATCTAGGACCTAGGATCTTGGACCTAGGATCTGTTCCTTCGGGGGGCGCAAGCGCCCCCGCGCCCGAGATCGTCTCTGCCCGGCAGCTGATCCGCGAATACGTCACCGGGTGCGCCCATCGGCCGCCCGAGAAGTTCCTCGGCCACCTCGGCCGGGAGATCAACGAGCTCCTCGCCGAACGCATCGACCCCGCCCACATCCGCGCCGCCCTGGACCGCCTGCGCACCAAGGGGCTCAGCCCCAGCGTGCTGCCGAGCCTGGTCAACGAGGTCATGAACGCACCCGCCGCAGCCGCCGGAAAGGTGCGGCAGGGATTCTCGGCTACCGTGCACCGCCACACGCCGTGGACCAACCCCACGGACCCGGCCGCCTACGACGAGGAGCTGTGACCATGGACCCGCAGACCCTCGGCACCACCGCCCTGGCCAGCCGCCTGTCCGGCATCCTCACCGCCCGTGGCATCACCCCCGACCTGTCGGCCCACCTCGGCCCCGTCGCACCGGCTGGCGGCCATGTCGCGGCCCTGCAGGCGGCGGAGGTGCGCATCCCGCCCCGCTACCAGGCGGCCCTCGCCGACCATCCCCAGGTCCAAGCGTGGATCCAGCAGCTCATCCGCGCCGCCCGCCCCGGCCCTGACGGGACCTCGGGTATCGCCCGGGGCGGGTCGCTCCTGCTGGCCGGGCCCACCGGCACGGGCAAGACCCACCAGGCGTATGGAGCGATCCGCAGCCTGCTGACCGCCGGGGTCCGGTTGCGCTGGTACGCCACTACCGCCGCCGACCTGTACGCCAACCAGCGCCCCCGCCAAGGCCACGACGGCGAGCGCGACCTTCAGGCCCTGATGCGCTGCCCGCTGCTGGTCCTGGACGACATCGGCGCGGCCAAGGCCAGCGAGTGGACCGAAGAGCTGACCTACCGGCTCATCAACCACCGCTACGAGCAGCTTCTACCGACCCTGCTCACCACCAACCTGCCCATCCGGGACCTGCGCGCCGGCCTCGGCGACCGCATCACCTCCCGCCTGGCGGAGATGACCGAGCGGGTCACCCTCACCGGCCCCGACCGCAGACGCCACACCGCCGCCTGACCGGCCCGCCGCACCCCCTTCACCCCGGCACCAGGCGCTTCCTCGCCCGGACACCGCCACCCTTACCCGCGCCGAGCGGCGGAACCGCCCTGCCCGCGCCCGGCCGCCCCCACCTGATTTCGGAGTTCGCATGCCCTCTACCACCCCGCCGTCCACCCCGACCAGTCTGCGTGAGCGCCGATGGCGTCGTCCCCTGTGGTTCGACCGGCTAATCGTCATCGCCCTCGGCACCTCCGCGTTCGTCCTGTCCTTCAACTCCCTGCGCCAGGTCGCCGTCGCCATCCACACCGCCCCGGCCTTGAGCTTCCTGTTCCCCATCGTCATCGACGGCTTCATCGCGTACGGGATCCGCGCCCTGCTCGTCCTGCGCGAGGCGTCCCTCGGCGCCAGGCTTTACGTCTGGGCCCTGTTCGGCGCCGCCACCGCCGCCAGCCTGTGGGCCAACGCCCTGCACGCCGTCCGCCTCAACGGACCCGGCGTCCACGTCCTGACCCTCGGCAACCACACCGTCGCCGTCCTCTCCGCCATCGCACCCCTGGCCCTCGGCGGAGCCACCCACCTCCACATCCTCGTCACCCGCCACGCCACCCACCACGAACCCGCACCCACACCAGGTGAGGCGACGGCGACGGCCGAAACCCCGTCGACCATGATTCCGGCCGAGCCAACAGCGATTCCGGCCGCACGACTGGGCGCGATCCCGACGGACGCGCGACCGGAGCTGTCGAGCGCTCCCCACGAGCCGACCACTGGATGCGTCGAATCCACCACAAGGAGCGAATCGGACGCGGCGGCCGACCTTCACACGGACAGCCACGAGCCCGCAGTTTTCGAAGACGACCCTGGTCAGCGCGAGGACGGTGATTCCGGCCACCGTGAACAGGTCGCACGGGGCGGTCGCCGGGCAGAGGCAACCATCGAACAGCTCGCCCAGATCGTCGCCCAAGCCCACCCCGATTCCGGCCCGCTGACCCGCGCCATGGCCCGCCGCGCCATCGAAGCCCAAGGACTATCGGCGGGCAACGAGCGCATCACCGAGGCCCTCCGGCAACTCCAGCACGGTGAAGCGGCCCGGCCGCACCCCAACACCGACTGAACCGGCCAACCACGCGGGGTGCCCGGAGAACCGGCCGCCAGTTCCCCGGGCACCGCACCTCGTCACCCAACACAACGTCCAAGGCCACCCCCACCGCCAGCCAGGTCAGCAGAACCCGCCCGTCTGCGCGTCCCACCGCACAAGGAACAGCCGTGAACCAGCCCCAGCCCGCCCCATCTGCCCGTCCATCCACCACCGTTGGCGGAGCAAGCTACTGCGGTGGACCGGCCCAAAGGGTTGGCACCCCGCCGGGGCGCCCCCCCGGGGGGGGGGGGGCGGGGGGGTAGCCCTCGGGGGGGCGAGGGCGCCCCCCCGCCCGCCGG